>CABUPJ010000004.1 GCA_902493335.1 uncultured Porphyromonadaceae bacterium | reverse complement strand
TACCTCCCCATCCACGACCACTTTAGCGGCAGACATCCCCGCGCACCTAAAAAGTCGAATCGATGTCAAACGTACATTGACATCGTTGGAATAATATTGTAGGACTGTGCCATGGCTCAGCCGCGTAAGCGACAGGCGGTTAGGCTGCGGTTAACTCTTCTTGGGCTTTTTTAGAAGATAGATAATCAGCCAGATGATAAGGCCGAAGAAGACCAATGATAGTATGAGCGAAAAATATTTGACCACACTATCAGCATTGTCGCTTCTGCCGAAGATGTAATTGGCTCCCGCCAGCTGAAGCACGGCAAAAACGACCTGCCCGATGCCGATAAAGCCTAAAAGAAGATTCATGAAGCGGTCGCGACGCGCCTGGGCGGCTTCCTGTCGGGCAACGCGCTCTTCTTCGAGCCTGCGGGCAGCCTCTTCTAATTTGCGGGCCTCTTCCTCGAGTTTGAGGCGGCGCGACTCGTTGCGTATGCGTCGTGCTTCGATGCTTTGAGTCACGGCTTCGTATTTCAGTTCAAACTGACGGTCGGCACGGATGCTCTCCATCAGCTTGTTGAGATGGGTGTGCTGGGCCGGCTCGAAGCTGTATATCATCCGGGCTTCGCGCAGACGGTCTTGTTCGTCGGGGTCGTCGGCTATTGTGTCGAGATGCCTCAGCGCGCTTTTGAGACAGTTGTCGGCAAGTATAGCCGCGAGATACAGAGGCAGGTAGCTCTTGTTGAAAGCTTTTTTATTGAAGTCTGTGATAAACTCTCTCTCATTATCCGGGTCAGGCGATAAGACGACTGTCGCGAGAGCTTCGTTTGAAGCGTATGTCATGATATTGTCAAATAGGCGCCTGACCTTTGAAGATGCCTCAGCCGAAGTTTTATATTTGTGGTCTTCAGCTAATCCGAGTCTGACAAGCGAGTCGCTAATTTCGGCCTCATCGGGATTATCCGATGTGTCGAGTCGCAGCAGAGTGCTTGAAATGAAGCGGTCGCGATAGGCATACTCGAAAGCGTTTTCTGGCAGCATGCCGTTTATGATTTCGACGAGCGTAGCCCTGCCGGGAGAGCAGACCCACTCGCCGTCTTGGCCTTTCATATATATTTTCGGCGACTGCTGGCGGTCGCTTTTATGCAGCTGGTAATTGAGACTCACGGCCTGGCCGAGCGTGATTTCTGACTTGCATTTCAAGTTTATGTAGACAGTGGCACATTTGTGGTTGGGCGCCACATTAAGCACTATTGCATCAGATTCTATTGTGAAAAGAATATCGTCGCCGGCGTCCAGAGGCTTGTCTTTTGCGCTTTTGAATTTAAGTCGACCGTTGTTTAATGATTTCAAGGCAGCGTTATCGCTGCCTTGAAATAATCCGTTATAGGCCGAACCCGCTTGCATCGGGAACTCCTGGGGTTCCTTCTCTCCGAGAAAGCACGAGAGGAAATTCTTCAGCGAGCCTTTGCCCTTGCCGAGGCGGTTTGTCCATTTCGAGGTGTTTTTGAACTCTTTTTCAAAAGCCGCCCGGTCGTTGATATATATAGGAGCGATGAAATAAAAATCAGCGTCTAAAACTTTTACCGGCATAGTCTAATAATTGATTGGTTTACCGGCAAAAGTAAGATTAATTTTAAATCCTTGCAAATTCTGTCGGAAATTGCGTAAATTTGCCTCTGTCCGCGTTAAGGGTGTGTTCCTCAATAAGGTTTCAGAAGCCTGCATTTGAGCGGGTATGGAAACTTTTGCAACAGCATTTGCGCCACGACCGTTGAACGTTTCAGAAGCCTGCATTTGAGCGGGTATGGAAACAGGAAGTTCCTTTTCTTTGAGGTTAATCGGCAGGTTTCAGAAGCCCACATTTGAGTGGGTATGGAAACTGATTAAAGTTGATTCTAAAAAAAACATAACCGATGCGTTTCAGAAGCCCACATTTGAGTGGGTATGGAAACTCGATAGTATTAAAAGCCGTCATCGTCGAATTCAGGTTTCAGAAGCCCACATTTGAGTGGGTATGGAAACGCTGAAATTACCCTTGGTCGAGGAGGTTTCGTTACGTTTCAGAAGCCCGCATTTGAGTGGGTATGGAAACCACTCTACAACGGCATATTTGCCTTTGTTTCCTACGTTTCAGAAGCCCACATTTGAGTGGGTATGGAAACGAAGAATATGTTGTCGTCGCTGGAAGAACCAGGTTTCAGAAGCCCGCATTTGAGCGGGTGTGGAAACTTCGTTTTTTTGTGTGGAAAGGTATGGAGCGAGCAATGCGGTTAAGATAAGGCTTTAGCCCTGATTATGAGCAATATATGGGAGGTATGACGTCCGGCAGGACGTCTGCGAGTTCGTAACCCGGTACATCGCGGCCCATCGGGCCAAGATGTGCCGGGTAAGCAATAAGTGGTTTAGATGTCTGGAGGACATCGATTTAATCAAGATGACCATTTTTCGATGTCTTACAGACATCATCCGTGGTTTGGCAGCTTTCCGGGCATACCTGCGCTGCGCTCCGGTGTACCCGGTTACGAGTAAAAAAATTGTCTTTCAGACAATTATAGCTTAGCTTAACCGCATTGATGTAGCGAGGGCTGAAGCCCTCGCAGCTAATAGGCTTGATTTTAGAATTTTGACGCGAAGTTCCAAGGGCTGAAGCCCTTGGTTCATAGCGCCTGATGCGGTCTCGAGCCGCCTGCTTTTCAAGAAAAAAATTAGGAGATGTGATGAAAGCTGAAAAGATTTGCTATCTTTGCAATCTATCAGTTTTTTAACTATGGCACACAAACAGCAATGGAATAAGAATAAGGCTTCGGATGGAAAGAAGCCGCGCAAGGCTTCCTGGCAGTGGAAGCAGAGTATGACAACGGAAATGAAGCCCGTGATGGCCTCATATCTCAATATGGCGCGACACAATGTCTACCGCACTCTGATACATATATCGTCACAGATGCAGATAGCCGAAAAGTGTGACGAGGGAAAGCTAGCGCAGTTCGACTTATGGAAAAAATTGGAAAAGGCGCCGGCGCCCGAGCAGATGAAGCTGATAAAGCTGCTGCAGAAGCATTTCCCTGTGCTTCAGGCCTTCTTCAATTACGAGAAGAAAGCGGGTAAAACTACAGTCGACACGTCGGCGCACGATGTCCGCCATTTCTTCGTCAAACAGCTGTTACCGACACTGAGCCGCATAAGAAATGAATATACCCATTACGCCGCCAAGCCCCGCACCCAAAAAGAGGAGGGTGAATTGCGACCTTATCTGCGGCAGGCGCTCGCTGACTCGGTGCCTGCCGTGTTCGACCGATTTGCTGTCGAGGTCGTAGAGGATAATAAGTGTAAAAAGAAAAAGCCGACTCAGCCAAAGGTAGTCAGCGAGGCGGTGAAAAAGATATTCCCCGAACCGTTTGATAAAAAAGGCAATAAGAAGAGCATCTACAATCTTGTCAGCGGCGATGCGTTCTCTGATTTAGGCATTGTTTTCTTTACCTGTCTCTTCCTCGAGCGGCGATATACAGCCATGTTTTTGGATGCGCTGAAGCCTTGGCCCGAGAGTTTCAACGAGATAGAGCGAAAAGCCGTGTTCGAGGTCTTCACATACGACCACATACGCCTCCCGCGCGAGAAATATGACTCGGTTACGCCCGATTACGCCTTAGGACTCGAGATGCTCAACGAGCTTCAGAAATGCCCGGCCGAGCTGTTTGACATTCTTTCGTCAAAAGATCAGGAGCGTCTGAGCGTCGACATAAAGTCGGACGACCCCGACGTGGTGACCGACGACGGCGTGACGGTCAAGGGCGGCAAGGTGCAGATGAAGCGGGTCAGTGACCGCTTCGCACGCATGGCGATGATGTATATCGACCGGACAAACGCATTTAAAAATCTGCGTTTCATGGTTCACTTGGGCAACTACCGTTTCAAGTTCTATATGAAACAATGTGTTGCCGACAAAGAGGCCGACACCCTGCGCACATTGCAGAAAGAGATAAACGGATTCGGCCGTATAGACGAAATCGAGGCCGCGCGCCGTCAGATGTATGCGCCCATGTTCAAGGATACGGTCAAAAAAGAGAATGTAGATGGCGTCGAGGTCGAGGAACTGCAGCCCGATCATGCCGGCATGAACCCTTACATGACCGACACGAAAGCCAACTATGTCTTCGACAATAACCGCATCGGACTGCGTGCTATCGGCGGCGACCGTGAGCCGCGGCTCTACCTTCCCTCGCTGACCGAGAACGGCGAGCCTATTGATGACGCAAAGCAGGTAAAACTCTACACGCCAAATGCCTGGCTGAGTGTATATGAGCTGCCGGGACTGATATTCTACAAGCTCCTTTGCGACACATATCCCGAGCAGGCCGAAAAACTCGGTGATGCAGAAGAAGTCATCAAGTCGTATATCAATGCCTACAGGAAACTCTTCAAGAATATCCGCGACGATAAATTCGATGGCTGGGATGAGAAACGATATAGCCCGCTCACGCTCGAAGACCTGCCGGTGAAGATAAAGACATATATCCTGAAACCCGAGGCGAGCGTCAATCCGCTGTTCGCCAAAAAGGCCCAGATAGTGATAAAAGAGATGGTTGAGGCGACCGAGAAAGAAATCGAGCGTTTCAACAGGAAACTCGACCGACTGACAGACAGGGAAGTAAGGCCGGATAAGAAAACCGACCTGCGCCCGGGTGCGATAGCCACGCGGCTGTCGCGCGACATCATGTATTTCGCACCTAAATCAGAGGCCAAAGACAAGATGACCTCGGCTAACTTCAACTCGCTGCAGAGTGCGCTTGCGTTGTCGAAATATTCGATAAAACGTATGAGGGGAATGGTCGATGAACTCGGACATCCATTTATCGGTGAGGCTTTCGACAACTATGCGGCAACAAATTTCAAGATTTATGATTTCTATAAAATATATCTCGAAAGTCGTCTCAAGTATCTGAAATCGAAACAGGGACTCGGTAAGGCCGACCTCGAGAAACTGCCGTTCCTGCATCCCGACCGCGCCAAGTGGCAGAAGCGCGACAAGAAAGGCATACAGGAGCTCGCCGGCCGTTATCTTAAAATCGGTGATGTCGACTTCCCGCATGGATTCGAGCTACCGCGCGGACTGTTTACTGCCCGCGCCGAGGCCATCATGCGTGCCGCCGGTGTGCTGACCGAACCCGTCGGCGACCGCAAGCCGAGCATGACGAATCTGATAAACCACTATTTCACGCATGTGCTTGAGGATGACAATCAGCCTTTCTACGGCTGGTCGAGACACTACGAAGTGTTTGACCGCCTGGTGGCGACGAAAGACGACAAGCGCCCGGTGGCACACTTCCTTTCGCCCGCGCAGCTATGCGAGAAGATGAAAGAGCGTAAAGGCCTTACGCCTAACGAGTTTATTCTTAAAAAAGCTCTCGAATCGGTCAACCGTGATTTGCCTGACGACCGACAGACCAACAACCTTAAAGACGGTCGTGTCGTGCGACTGGCAGCCGAGCGCCTGAAAAAAGATTATGCCGAATATGACGACAACGAGCGCATGCTGCGTCGCTTTGCTGTTCAGGATAAACTCATATTCCTGATGGCTAAGGATATACTACTCGGCGTAGGTGGGATAAAGAAAGAGGCCTTGGGCAAGTTTAAGCTACGGGACGTAATGCCGGGCGGGAAAGATTCGATACTCGAAATGACCGTGCCTTTCATTATCACTCTTACTGTCGACGGCGTCACGCTCACTATCAAACAGAAGGAGGAGATAAAGATAAAACGCTACGGCGAGTTCTACCGCTATAACAGCGAGCCGCGACTCAAATCGCTGTTGCCATATCTCGCAAAGACGATTGAAGGGGCCGATGATGCCAGGCTTGAGATTGACCGCGAGATGCTCGAGGACGAGCTTTCGCGCTACGACCTAAAGCGTGTCGATGTCATGAGGATGGTGCAGGCGTTCGAGCAAAGCATAGTCATGCGGGCAAACAATGCAGGCATTGAAATCGACAAGGATACGCTTATCAACTTCAATAATCTGATAACCACGATTGGCCACGTTCCATACGAAGGGCACGGCCAAATCCTTATCAATATCCGCAACGGTTTCTGCCACAACGAATATGCCAAGGGCATCTCGATACCCGAAGAAACGTCGCTGCCTGAGATAGCCGAACAGATTTCAACGCTATTCGACACCACGCGCAGGTTTCACACGACGTCGACAGAAGGGAAGAAAGAATAATATTGTTGTGGAAGTGCCGCCGCTAACGCGGCTCTTAATGCCATAAACTATTTATTTACAAGTAATTCGATTGAGCTTTATATTGTGCGGCGATGGATTCGGCGCAGCGGATGCCGTCGATGGCGGCGGAGACGATGCCTCCGGCAAAGCCGGCACCCTCGCCGCAGGGGTAGAGGTTCTTTATCTCGGTGTGACACAGCGTCTCCTTGTCGCGGTTGATCTGCACGGGCGATGACGTGCGCGTCTCGTCGCCTATCAGTACAGCCTCATTGGTGAGGAATCCGCGCGACTTGCGGCCGAACTCGACGAAGCCCTTCTGCAGGCGCTTGGCAATCCGCGGCGGGAGCAACTGATCGATGCGCGCCGGGATGATGCCGGGCGCGTAGGATGTGTCGGGCAGAGATGACGACAGACGCCCCTCGGTAAAATCGACCATACGCTGGGCCGGAGCCTGCTGTGTGTGACCCGATGCCTCGAAAAAGCGCTTCTCGATGTCTTCCTGAAAGCCCATCATCTTGAGCGAGCCAAGGCGGTCGTACTCCGGCAGGTCTTCGGGCAAAACCTCGACGACCATGCCCGAGTTGGCCCATTTGGTGCCGCGGTTTGAGGGCGACATGCCGTTGACGACAAGCTGACCGCCGTCGCTCGCAGCCGGGATGATGAAACCGCCGGGGCACATGCAGAACGAATAGACGGCGCGGTCGTCGACACGAGTGAGCATCGAGTACTCGGCGGCAGGGAGATAACGTCCGCGACCCTCGGGGCTGTGATACTGAATCTGATCGATGAGCCGCTGTGGATGTTCGAGGCGCACACCCACTGCTATGCCCTTGGGGGTCATCGCTACGCCCTTTACGTCGAGCATGCGGTAGATGTCGCGGGCAGAGTGGCCCGTAGCCATGATGATGGGGCCAAGATATTCCTTGCCGTCGGCGGTGATGACGCCGCGGGCCTCGTTGCCGTCGATGATGATGTCGGCGACGCGGGTCGAGAAATGTATCTCGCCGCCGGCACCGATGATGGTACGGCGCATGTTCTTGATGACCACCGGCAGTTTGTCGGTGCCGATATGCGGGTGGGCGTCAACGAGAATCTCGCGCTTGGCGCCGTGGGTGACGAAGACCTGCAGAACTTTCTCGACCGAACCGCGCTTTTTGCTGCGCGTATATAGCTTGCCGTCAGAGAACGCGCCCGCGCCGCCCTCACCGAAGCAATAGTTTGAGTCTGGGTCGACGATATTCCTGCGGTTGATGGCCGCGAGGTCGAGACGGCGGCTGTCGACATCCTTGCCGCGCTCGAGGACGACAGGTTTCAGACCTGCCTCTATCAGTGCGAGAGCCGCAAAAAGTCCGGCCGGACCCGCGCCGACGACAACGACCTGCTGACGGTCGGCGACGTTGCCGTAGACAACCGGGGTGAAATCGTTCGTGCCGGTCTCGACAGCGTCGACGTGGACGTCTACCGTGAGATTGACGACGACCTGACGCTGGCGGGCGTCAATCGAACGACGGACAATCTCGAGTTTCTTGATGCGTGTCGGATTGACCGACAGCGTTTTGGCGGCTTCTTTGAGGAGAAGATCGGAGACAGCGGCCACTTTGGGCGTGACTCGCATATTTAGGGTTTTCAGCATCTTATTTTTGTGTTAATGCCCGCTTTATTCTCGGGCTTGTAATCAATACGGTAATCAGAGCGAGGACGAAAGCGAGAAAATCGCTGCCTGCCATACTTGCCCAGACGCCATCGACGCCGAAATGCGGCGGCAGAATCCACAGCAGGGGCAACAGGAATATCAGCTGACGGGTGAGCGACAGGAAAATCGAGAGCTTGGGTTTGCCTATCGACTGGAAATAGTTCTGAATGACAATCTGGGCGCCGACGACCGGGTAGACGATGAAATATATCCTGAAGCCTTCGCGGGCGATGTCAATCATCGTGCGGTCGGTGGTGAACATCGAGCTGATGACGTCGGGGAAACTCTCGGTAAGAATCCAGCCGACTGTAGAAATGCCTGTGCCGATGAGGACGCCCTTGACGAGAGTCTCCTTGACACGGGGCCAGTTTGAGGCGCCATAGTTGTAGCCGAGTATGGGCTGCATGCCCTGTGTGACACCGAAGACAATCATTACGAAGAACATCGTCGTGCGGTTGACGATGCCGTATGCGCCTACGGCGACATTGCCGAGGTCGTAGGCATAGGCGAGCAGGGCTTTGTTGATGAAGACGACCACGAGGCAGGCACAACAGTTCATCAGGAAAGGTGAGAGACCGATGGCGTAGATGCGCCTGATGAGGTCGGGGCTGAAAAAGCGGTCGCGCCACTCAAAGTGGACATAGCTCTTTTTAGAAAGGAAGTGGATCAGCACCCAGATGAAAGCCGAAAACTGACCGCAGATGGTGGCAAAGGCCGCTCCGGCGATGCCCCAGTCGAAGACGAAAATGAAAATAGGGGCGAGGATAACGTTGACGAGTACAGACAACAGCGCCGAAATCATCGCCTTCTTGGGATAGCCCGTGGCTCTCATAAGATTGTTGAGGCCGATGAAAATATATGATATCGGTGTGCCGTAGAGGATTATGCGCATGAACTCACGGGCATAGTCTATGGTCTCGGATGTCGCGCCGAAGAATATCAGTATCGGGTCGAGAAAAATCAGCGTGATGCTGCCGAAGACGACCGAATGTATAAGGCAGAGCACGAGGACGTTGTTGACAACATCTGTCGCACGTTTGAGATTTTTCTGACCGAGGAATATTGAGCTTATCGTTGCGCCGCCGACAGCGATCAGAGTACAGAAGCCGATGACGAGATTCATCAGCGGGAAGGTGATGGCGAGTCCCGATATGGCCATGGCGCCGACACCGCGGCCGATAAAAATACTGTCGACGATATTATACAGCGAGGTAGCGAGACTCGCTATAATGGCAGGAAGAGAATACTGAACAAGGAGTTGCCCGATTGTCTTCGTGCCTAATGACGTCGGTGACTGTGATTGCGGTGGGGTCGGCATAATTTGATTATACAATTAATATATGCAAAATTAACAATTTTATAGGGCCAATGTATTAACTTTGCGTCGATTTAACGCTATTAAACATGAGATATAAGGCAGCATTGTTCGACCTTGACGGTGTAATTGTCGATACAGAAAGCATTTACACCGATTTTTGGGATGATATAGACCGACGCTATCCGACCGGCGTCGATAATTTTGCAAGAGTGATAAAAGGCAATACTCTTGCCCGTATTCTCGAAACCTATTTTGACGAAGACCTACGCGACGAGATTCTCGTTCTGCTCAAGGAACAGGAAGAATCGATGCACTACCGCCTCTTCGACGGCGTGTCTGATTTTCTCGACCGCCTTATAGAGAACGATATTCCCAAAGCCATAGTCACAAGCAGCAATGATCGCAAGATGTCGAAACTTTTCAGCCAGATACCCGAGCTGAGGCCGAAGTTCGAGGCCATCATTACCGACGCCATGGTCGAGAGATCGAAGCCTGACCCCCAAGGTTATCTCATTGCCGCCGAGAAGCTTGGCGTCGACCCGAGCGACTGCGTCGTTTTCGAGGACTCGTTTGCTGGACTCGAGGCAGGCCGCCGTGCCGGAGCTTATGTCGTTGCCCTCGCCACGACCAATCCGCGCGAGTCGCTATATGAAAAAGCCGATGAAGTTATTGACTCATTCATCGGCTATGATATTTTCTGAATATCAGTTTTTCAGCAGGCCTTGAAGCTCATGTCGAGGCCTTTGACAGAGTGGGTGAGCGCTCCGACAGAAATGAAGTCGACGCCGCACTCGCCATAGGCGCGCAGAGTGTCGAGGGTGATGCCACCCGACGATTCGATTTCGACGGCGGGGTTGATGCTGCGGATCAGCTTGACAGCCTCGCTGGTGCGCTCGGGGGTGAAATTATCGAGCATGATGCGGTCGACGCCGGCTTCGAGAGCCTGACGGATTTCGTCTTTGTTACGTACCTCCTGTTCGATTTTTAGGTCTTTGCCTTTTTCCCGGCAATATTTCTTGGCGGCAGCCACGGCTTCCTTGATGCCGCCGGCAAAGTCGACGTGGTTGTCCTTGATGAGAATCATGTCGAAGAGTCCGATGCGATGATTCTCGCCACCGCCTATCTTGACAGCCTCTTTCTCGAGAAGTCTGAGTCCCGGCGTGGTTTTGCGAGTATCGAGCACTTTTGTCTTCAGTCCGTCAAGACGCTGCTGATACTTGGCTGTGACAGTGGCGATGCCGCTCATGCGCTGCATGATGTTGAGCATTATGCGCTCGGTCTGGAGCAATGATCTCACTTTGCCCTCGACGACAAAGGCGATGTCGCCGGGCTTGACGTGAGCGCCGTCGTTGATAAAGACGGTCATCTTAAGCTCGGGGTCGAATTTGGCGAAAACTCGGCGCGCCATCTCGACGCCGGCGAGGATACCTTCTTCTTTTACAAGAAGATGCTGACGGCCCATCTCGTCGGCTGGGATGGTGCTGAGGGTGGTATGGTCGCCGTCACCCACGTCTTCGGCGAAAGCCAGCGTGAGCAGGTCATCTATAAGTTGGTCTTTTGACTTCATAAAAAATCAGTTTTAATGATTAACTTTGCACAAAGTTAGTAAAATTTTTCAAGCGATGAAAACCGTTCTGCTCTGTGTCGGCAAGACAAAAGACAGCCTTATGTCAGAAGGCATCTCTCTATATACCAAACGTGTCCAGCGATATATGCCTTTTGATGTCGTGGCATTGCCTGATGTCAAAACCACTAAAGGCATGACCGAAGCGCGGCAGAAAGAGACAGAGGGAGCGGCGATACTCAATTTCATCGACAACCGCGATTTTGTCGTCCTGCTCGACGAGCGGGGCAAGGAAATGACCTCGCGCGAATTTTCGGCCTTCATCGAGAAGAAAACGGTCACCGTCGCCGGCAATCTGATATTCGTCATCGGCGGTCCTTACGGCTTCTCGAAGGAAGTCTACGACCGAGCCGACGATAAACTGTCTCTGTCGAAGATGACCTTCAATCATGAAATGGTTCGCCTTTTCTTCGCCGAACAGGTCTACCGCGCCATGACAATCCTCCGCGGCGAGCCATATCATCATGATTGAGATATAGGAAGGAGGATATTACTTTAATCAATCCCTTTGGAATATTCGTTATAATGTTGTAATTTTGTGTTCTAAAGCATAATTTAATATGGCAACTCCAATTAAAGCAGTCCCTATTCTCACCGGTAGTTTAGCAGATGATTTTGTTCGTCAAGCCGAAGAAAACGAACGCAAACCGCGCCGAATCCTTTCGGAGGATGGGGAGAAAAAAATCGCAGAAATAATGCGTCGTTCTCGTGAGTTTGTCCCTTCATGGCTCAAGCAATGAGCGACACGAGACTAAATCTTGGGAACGACTGCACTTTGTATAAGCTTAATGAACTTATATTAAATAATTGTGTCCCCTTTGATTGTGGCGTAGATGATTTAAATGACTTTTTCGCAAACGATGCGATAACTTATGAGAAAGACCTCATGGGCAAAACCTATTGTTGGCTTGATAATTCTAATGATAGAAAAATCGTTGCGATGATAACGCTTGCCAATGCCAGTATTCAGACTACCCATTTGCCCAATAATCCCAAGCGGCATCTTCATAAGACGATTGCTTATAACAAACAAGGTCGTACTTATCCTGCAGTACTGATTGGACGATTAGGTGTGGATAAAAGCTATCAGGGGGCTGAATTTCGCATTGGTGCGCAAATAATGGATTTCATAAAGGATTGGTTCATAAGCGCTGACAACAAGACGGGTTGCCGTTTTATTCTGGTTGATGCTGTAAATAACTCCCATACGTTAATATATTACGAGCGTAATGGTTTCAAGCCTCTTTTCCCGCGAGTCTGTGATGAAAAGGCATTTTATGATATAAGCGAAAACGAAGAATTGAGAACCCGCATGTATTATTTTGACCTGTTGGCATATTAAGAATTTTCCAGCCTCTGATATATTTTGAAAAATTAGTGATGTCAGACAGATTCCACGATAACCGGTTGTTAACGTTGTATAATGAAAAAAATAATATACATATTATTAGTCATTGTGGCACTCGCTTCTTGTTCGAAATCAGGGTCACGTCATGACAAGGAAATCAGTCAGGCCGAACTATTGATGCAGAGCAATCCGGATAGCGCATTGGCTATTCTGGAGGCGATAGATCCGTCCGACCTCAAAGTTGACTCCTTAAAAGCAAGATTCCATTATCTGAAGGCTTTCGGTCACATGAAGCGTAATCGTTCCATGATTGAGGACTCATTGATTATCTTTGCCCACAAATATTATCGTGGGAAGGATATAGTGAAAGACATACGGAGTGGCATCGCACTTGCATTCTACAAGTTTTGGGTTGGCGACACTCCGGAGGCAATCACAATGCTTGATTCTCTTACAAAACTGTCGAATCTGTCCGATTCTCTAATGACAGAGGTATTGAGAATCCGAGTCTTGCTCGGTACATCTGAGTATCAAGGTCGTCAAATTATACCATTGGCAAAAAGGCTTCATATACTCGAAAACGATACGCTGAGAAAGATGGAGGCAAAGTATATGCTCCTGGCTGGATATGAATATGCCGGAGAAATTGACTCTGCCTTATATCTCGTTAACGAGCTTATTGACTATGCTCGTAGCCGCCACTGGGGTGACAAGCAGTTTCTGTTTATGGTTGAACAGGCACAGCTTCTTACTGAGTCGGGACACGATGGCGAAAGCGACAGACTTATCGATGAGATATTCAGCAAAGCAGGTCACGACAACGGTGCCGCCGATATGCTCCACTTTCAATATGCCATTAATGCTCTGAACAGAGGAAATGTGAATCTGGCGGCGCATCATCTTAAAACAGCCGACAGCATTGCTGTCAGACTGAGAGGTGATGAAGACGCTTACTTCCGCAGCTATAGCAATCTGCTCCATGCCATGATTGATTTCAGGCAGACCGGACGCATAAAACTAACGCATATCAACAGACTGAACAACCGCCAGAACGAGCGTTTCAACCGTATGAAGGCGTCCCAGTGGGAGTCGGAACGGGGGGCGCTATATCAGCAGAACCGTGCATTGGAACTGAAAACCGAAAGCCAACATAAGACGGTGATTATCCTTATTGTAAGCCTTGCGGCTCTTTTGATTCTTGGCGCGAGCGCATGGATTTTCATAATACGCCGTCAGCGCGAACGCGACAATGAGGAACGCATTGAGGCGTTGCAGAAAATGGTGGACGAGTACAGGTCTGCTCCCTCGAAGGAGCCTGAAAAAGCTGATTCGTCAACCCTGCGCGGCATTATGCTCAAGCAGCTCGGCATAATCAAGATGGTGGCAGAGACTCCCACCGAACAGAATCGCGAGATGCTGCGTAAAATCTCTGCCATCGATGGCGAAACTAACGGCGAGCTCATCGACTGGATAAAACTATTCGAGATGATTGACAGCCTTTATTCCGGATTTTACAGCAAGCTTCACCGTCAATATGGTGTACAGCTTACCCTGAAAGAGGAGCAGATTATCGTTCTGATGGTAGCCGGCTTCTCGACAAAAGAGATTAGCGTGATAACAGGTCAGACTACCTCCACAATCTATGTCCGCAAATCGTCGATACGAAAGAAGATCGGAGTGCCCGAAAAGGAAGATATTGTGGAGTTCCTTAAAAACCGGGACAAGGATTAAGACGCCATTAAGACCGAACAACACTCAATTAAGATTTTTATTGGGATGCGACCTCTGATTTTCAGCAGGTTGCATTTCGCATATTAAGACTTTTATATTTGGTGTTAAAATCCTTTTGGACGTAGTTTTGCATCAGAAAATCATTAAAACCTGATGTAAAATGAAAACAAAGATCCTTACAGGCCTTATGACGTTTATGACCGTGGCTACGGTCTATGGCCGGGAGATTTCCGGTAAAGTAGTCGGAGAAAATGATACTCCGCTCGACTATGTCAACGTAGTATTGTACAGCGACTCGATCTATATTACAGGTGCTGTTACCGACCAAGCCGGTATGTTTTCCATTCCAACAGATGTCTCGGGCAATCTCTCAGCAAAGATTTCTTTTGTCGGTTATGAAACTTCCGAGCTCCCGGTACCTGCTTCGGGCAACATGGGAATAATCAGCCTTAAGCCCTCCGCTGTGGAACTCGGCGAGGTGGTGGTACGCGCCACAAGACCCTCAACAACGATGAAAGGAAATGCACTCGTCACCAATGTCGAGGGTAGCTCGCTTGCCATCGCAGGTACGGCAAATGACGTGCTGACACGAGTGCCGATGGTGGTAAACACGGACGGCAAACTGGAAGTCTTCGGCAAAGGCGAGCCGACAATCTATATCAACGGACGCAAGGTCAACGACCTTCAGGAACTCACTCAGCTCAATTCCAATGACATCAAGAATGTTTCTGTAATAACCAATCCGGGAGCCTCTTATGCTGCAAATGTGAAATCCGTGATTATTATCCGAACGAAACCTCCAAAAGGCGACGGATTCAGTGGCACTTTCCGCTCCGACAACGGTTTTCAACACTATTTCCGCACAGGTAACTCAATCGACCTGAAATACCGCACCAGAGGACTTGAAGTGTTCGCCAACTACGGCTGGTGGTACGGTAATAACCGCAATGATCGTTTTAACGACATGACGACCACGACACCGGCAGGAAGATATAACCAGTCAATCCGCACGATATGGCGAGAGAATTACAACGATATGACAGGCAAAGTCGGCTTTTCCTTCATGTTCAATGATAAGCACAGCATCGGCGCTTATTATCAGAACAGCTGGAACCGCCACCATACAACCGGAACTATTCCGAGTGAAGTCTGGCAGAACGGAGCGTTACTTGACCGCTATAATTCTGACGTAAACAATAGATCAACGGCACTCCCGCGCCATAATGTCAACCTATACTATAACGGCATTGTCGGCAAATTCACTTTCGAATTTAATGCGGATTTTCTTTGGTATAAAAACCGTGAGCTTTCATTGAGTGATGAACTCAGCGAAACAGGGGATAACCGCAATGTAAGCACTGAATCGACCAACCGCAACCGAATGTTTGCCGAGAAATTAGTCGTCAGTCATCCTCTCTGGCAGGGACAGATTAGGTTTGGCGAGGAATACACTAACACGCGCACTACAAATCTTTTTACTGTAAACATCCAGGAAGTTTCCGATGCCGACAACCGTGTGGATGAAAGTAATATCGCCGCTTTTGTTGAATTCGGGCGGCAATTCGGTCGCTTCAATGTAGGTGTCGGACTCCGCTTTGAGCATGTGAAATTTGATTATTATGAGATGGGTGAGCATCGTGACGGTCAAAGCAAGACCTATAACAATCTGTTTCCCTCGTTCAACGTTGCAACGCAGGTAGGGAAGGTCCGCATGGGTTTGAACTACTCCGGCAAGACCGTTCGTCCCGGCTACGGACAGCTCGACGGCGCCGTCAGCTATATCAACCGACTTACCTACGAAACCGGCAACCCGTATCTGAAACCGACAAAAATGCAGACCGTGGAATATATGGCACAGTGGCGTCAGTTCTTCGCCCAGGTGTCATACACGTACTTCAAGGACGGCGTGTACCACACCACAGAGCCTTACGGAGAAGACGGAGAGGCAACCATCATCAGGACGGCCAATCTTGATCACCGCCATTATCTTCAGGCATTTGTCGGCGGTCAGTTCAAAGTCGGTGTATGGTCGCCTCGCGTGAATGTCGGCATGATGAAGCAGTGGCTCACTCTTCCCGTCGACGGCAAGCCTATGAAGATGAATACTCCCGGGTTTCTGTTCCAATGGCAGAACGCAATTCATCTCCCTTTCGACATCTGGCTTAATGTCGACGCACAACTGATGACACATACGTGGGACAATAATATGAAAGTCTCGAACGCTCCATGGTATGTCAATACCAAAATTTACAAAGGATTCTTCAATAACGCTTTCAGCATCACCCTTGAGGCAAAAGACTTGTTCAACACTTCTCAGAATGACGCGCTGATGTATAGCGATGCCGTGCAGATTGTCCAGAATAATTTCTCGCCCGGTCGATTGGTAATGCTCACACTCCAGTATCGTTTCAATACCACCCGTGACCGCTACCGTGGCACCGGCGCCGGCAACTCAGAAAAATCCCGTTTATAACGCTTGACCTTTTGAAAGTATCTGACAACTCTGCGCGGCGTGTAACGTTAAACCAGCAAATCGCGCATGATGGCGTCGGCGATGAGCCATGAGCGCTCTTTAATGATGAGGCGGCCGTTGTCAAGAATAAGGTCGCCCGAGTCGAGATATTTCTTAGCCGAGCGCATGATGTCGCGGCGATAATCATCTGCAACGGCGTCGAGCCGGAGTCCTGCGTCGGTGCGCAGGGCTGTGATAATTGCATCGTTGACGATGTCGGTGTCAGTCTCGTCCTCAATGACTTCGGACGCTCCGGCGAGATAGTCTTTTATCGAGGGACTGTTATAGATTCTGTGCTTGCCGTCGAAGCTGTAGGCCCCGGGACCAAGGCCGAGATAAGGCGCGCCCGTCCAGTATGAACTGTTATGCCGCGACGTCATACCGGGTCGGGAGAAGTTCGAGATTTCATAATGACGATAGCCCGCGGCGTCAAGTCTGTCGATGAGATGGTAATACATGTCGGCGTATAGGTCATCGTCGGCAGCCTTGATTCGGCCTTTGTCGCGAAGTCGGGTGAGCGCCGTGCCCTCCTCATAGGTCAGGCTATAGGCCGAGATGTGTTCGGGTGCCATATCGACAAGTCGGCCGAGGCTTTTTTGCCAGGATCCGAGGCTTTGGCCCGGCAAACCGTAAATGAGGTCGCAACTGATGTTGCCGAAACCGGCATAGCGCAGACAGTCGTAAGCCTTGACTGCGGTAAGAGCGCCGTGACGTCGTCCGACCGCCTTGAGTTCACGGTCGTCGAACGACTGGACGCCCATGCTGACGCGGTTTACGCCCATGTCGCGCCAGAACGCGGCCGATTCGGCGGAAACGTCCTCAGGATTTACCTCGATAGTGAATTCCACGCAATCGCCGAGAGGAATCGCGGCCGCGAGCGATGCAAACTGCTGCCTGGACAGGATTGAAGGCGTGCCGCCGCCGATATAAACGGTTTTATACGGACCTTCTATATCTTGACGCCGACGCATGAATTCATCTTTAAGTGCCACGATGACTTTATCGACAGCACTGCGGTCAGGTGTGGAATAGAAATCGCAATAAAGGCACTTGCTGTGACAGAAGGGGATATGAACGTAGAGTCCGGCCATGGCGTCAGAATTCAGGAACCTGTCGGTCGCAAAGTTCGAGGAACGGACAGAATGCACAGGATTTCGGGTCTTCGGCGCGGTCAAACGGAACGGCCGGGTCGAAAATCTCAGAAATCATCTCGTTGAGCCGTGGTCTGAACTCTGCCGAGACGCTGCGATAATCCTCGATTTCGTCCTTTCCTATTTTTGTCATGACAATGCCGTCAGCCACAACCATGTTTCTGAACGGATAGATTATAGGCTTGATCGATACACCGGGGTCGACCATGTCGGCGTATGCTTCGCAGTAGGTCAGAATCTGGAATATGGCGTCATAATCATGCTTACCTCTGACAAACAGCCTGTCGATGTCTCCGACAGCCGATTTGTCGGCGCCTGTCTTGTAGTCTATGAAGCGGAGATGTCCCGGCACAATCTCGTCGACGCGGTCGATAGACATCTTGAAGTTTATCGCGAGACCGTCAGTCACCCGCCACTGTGGGTCTGCGACGGCCATTTCGCCCTTGATATAGCGGAATGACGGCGTGCAATAGCTCGTCTGTTCATAGCCGAGCATCTTCCTGACATACAGGTCTATGACGCCCGCGAAAATATTACCTTCGGCCGGGAGGTCATGACCTTCGGCCGTTTCTTTTGCCTTGGGATAGAATACTTCGGTGATGATGTTGTCGATGGTCTTTTTTATTAGTCCGGGAGCTTTGAGAATCGCGTCTATCGCGGCTGCGTCGACATGTTTGCCCTCGAACGGCATGAGCAGCTGTTCGATCACACGGTGTATGATGGTGCCGTGCTGGGCGGCGGTCATGTAGTCATATTGCTCGTCGGTGCCGCGCATGTTTCTGACATACTGGAGGTAGAACTGCAGGCGGCAGCGCTTGTATGATTTGAGTGCGCTCGCCGATATGAACGCCCCCCCCGGAGTTGTAAATGTCTTGAGTTCGTCAAGGACGGCAGGTGTCTTATCGACCTTGATAATCCGCTCGTTTGACACTTCAGACGAGAATGCGATATTGTCGAATGTGATGCGGTCGAACAGATTGAGATGTTTGAGCTGAGAGATATAACGCGACATCTCACCGGCACCGAGTGCACCGACGCGACTGTCATAAACCAGCGTCACGTTTTTGGCACGCGTCAGCATGTGGTAGAAATAATATGTATAAAGACTGTCCTGACGGTCAATCGACGGCATGCCGTAGCCGATGCGCAGATTGTTGGGAATCATTGTCTTTATATAGCTTTTGCGCGGGAAGACGCGTTCGTTCATCGACAGGATGATGAGATTGTCGAAGTCGAGCGCCCGGGTCTCGAGTACGCCCATGATCTGGAGTCCGCGTAAAGGTGTGCCCTGGAGGTTTATCTGACTTGCGTTCAAAAGCTTTTCAAACAGTGTGAAATATGTGTTTTCGGACATGCTGATGCGATAGCGTTTTATCAGCTCGCCGAGTTGCTCGATTTCGTCAAGATAATTGTCAAGCAGCCGGACTTCGACCTTGCGTCCGGTCTTGAAAGTCGGAGAAGTTGCCGAAAGGTCGTTACGGAGGCCAGTCAGGAGATTATGGAGATAGTCCTGGAGCTCGTCGACATTCTCAAGCTGCTTTACAGCTCTGAATATGTAGGCGAGTTCGGGATATGTCTCGACAATGTAGGCGGCAGGTATATTATAGAGACAGTTGGCCGAAATATATGATTTGATTTTTTCGGCGGACGATGAGGCGAAGGAGAGGATATGGGGGTGGGAGAGCAGTTGCAGCACGTCTTCGTGATAAAAATGGAATTCGCCGTGAATAAGTCTTGCCCTCAGCTGCAGCGTGATTATTGATTTGAGGAAAGCGGCGAACGGCGTCGACGCGAAAGGAATGCCCATCGTGATGTTGAGTGCCGCAATGCGGTCGGGTATAGCGAACAGTGACGGCATAAGCAGTGATGCGTCAGGCAGAATTACGGCCGTGTTGATGGCATTGTCGACATTGAGACGGCCTTCGTCGGCGAGGCGGTCGAGCATAGGACCGAGCAATTTTGTCTGTGCGATATTCGAGGGTATGCCTATGACAGATATTGTCGGTCGCGTTTCAGGCTTCGTGAGCGAGAAGCCATCGGGCATCGGAAAGTTTCTTAACAACGAGCCGAAAGTGCGGCTTATGGTCAGATTCTCGCCGTCTTTGAAAACCGGAGATTCAAAATCCCAGAAGAATGAGGCGACACCGGCTTCTTTAAATCGTTTAAGAATCATCGTCTCGCTGTGAGACAGATCATTGAAGCCGATGAAGACAAAACGCTCGCGGCGAAGGTCTTCGACTGACATTTGACCGATAATCTCAGCTGCGAGACGGTATTGGAAGCCGGGTGTGGTCTGGCCTGTTTCGTCAAGAGCGCGGTGAAACTCTACGTAAAGTTCGCCAAGGATTTCCCAAAGATTTATAAAGCTCTTGACGACCTCACCGTTGTCGCCTGTATGTGTCCAGAACTCGGTAACGGCAGCGGTATGAGCTGTCTCGCCCCATATCTGACGTATAATCTGCTTCTGGTTTTCGTCGAGATAGTCGGCGTTTATCTCCTTGAGATCTTTAAGGTTCTTGAACAGTTTGGCCGCGTTGACAAGATGGCGGTCGATGTCATCGAAATCGTCGAGTATCATATCGCCCCAGAAGACAAAGCGGTCGAAATCTTTCAGCTGCTCCGAGCGGTTGCGACGTTCAAGCACTGAGCGATAGGTGTTGTAGAGCAAAAACAGCGACTCTCGGCGGCTCATGGCCGGGCGGTCGGCAAAGCGCGCAACAAGGCGGCTCATCGTGGCGAACCGCGGCATGAACGCCGGCCGTCCCACTGCGTTGCCGATGGAGCGGTGGAGCGCCTTTTTCATGAACAAGGCGCTGCGTTTGTTAGGGAAAACAAGCGTCGTCCGGTTCAGCTGACGCCTGTGGCTGTCATCGTCAATCAGATAGGCGGCGACCTGGCTTATGAAATCGTTTTCTGTCATCAGTATGCCGTAATCTATTGCTTGATAAGAAGAATTGTCTTGACGGCAAGGTCGAAGAGGACGATTTTGGGATTGGCGTTGCCGGCGATGTCCTCGCGGGCCTTATTGAGAACCTCGAACATTTTCAAGACGTTGCGCTCGTTGATGAAACGCGCGAAATTGACGCTGAATTTGCGCTCATCCTCGGTCAGATAATTGAGCTGGTCGACATGCAGGTTCAGAATGAAGTTCTCGCGTATAAGACGCGAGGCATAATCAAGAAACTTTATTATCTGTTCGCGGCCGAGAGCGGTCACGTCGTTGCTCCACTGACGCAGAAGCCCGATTTTGCGTTGGTAAGCCTTGCGCATCAGTTCGATAAAATAGTCGAGAAACTGCTGGCGCATCCTGCTTATGTCGAGAAGCGAGAGCGCTTCGATGACGTTGCCGGAGCTGAGTCGTGCCAGGGTTTCAGCATCAGTTTCAGAAACAGGGTATGAGGCCGTCAGAAAATGTTTAATCTCATCATCGCTGTATCGTGAGACAGCGATGCGCTGCACTCGTGAATATATCGTAGGCAGAATGGCACGCGAGTTGTCGCTCGACATCAGAAAAATTGTGTCGGGGTGGGGTTCCTCGATGAGTTTCAGCAGTTTATTGGCTGTCTCTTCCTTGAGCCGTTCGGGGAGCCAGAGGAGAACTATCTTGAAGAGTGACTGACGGGCCGTGAAGTTGAGTCGACGGATAAGCTCGGCTCCTTCCTCGACATAAATGACAGGCTGAGAGTTGATATTGCCGAGCATGGCTATCCATTTCTCAATATCCATATACGGCGAGTCTGAGATAAAGTTTTTGAACTCGCCGAAGCAGTCGTTCGAGATGGTCGATTTGCCGGCTTTTTTGATTACCGGGAACGAATATATCGTGTCGATATGGTTGAACGTCTGATGTTGAAGACACGAAGGACATTTGCCGCAGCTGTCTCCGTCGGGGGTATGGTTTTCGCAATGGATATACTGGGCCAAGGCTCTGATGAGCATGAATTTGGCCGAACCTACAGGTCCTTCGAGCAAAAGCGCGTGCGGCACACGGCGCTCGTCGGCCATAGCTCTCAGACGTTCTTTTACGTCTTCATGCCCGGGGATGTCTCTGAATCTCATCGCGGACGCTGTTTTGTTTCGTGGTCTTTGACGTATTCCTTGACCTCTTTGAAGAGTCGGGTGGCGAATACAAAATCGTTGAGCGCCTCGTTGGTTGTCGAATAAATCTGGCTCATGTCACCGACCCATTCGCGATAACCCTTGTTGATGAAGATGATATTCTCGCCGATACCGAGCACCGAGTTCATATCGTGGGTGTTGATAATGGTGGTGATATTATATTCATGTGTGATGTCGCTGAGCAGTTCGTCGATAAGAATAGAAGTCTTGGGGTCGAGACCCGAGTTGGGTTCATCGCAGAAAAGGTATTTCGGGTTAAGGGCGATGGCGCGGGCGATGGCGACGCGCTTCTGCATACCGCCGGAAATCTCTGAAGGATACTTGTTTTCGGCTCCCTTGAGATTGACGCGCTCGATGCAGAACATCGCACGGTCGCGCATCTCGGACTGACTCATTTTCGTGAACATGACGAGAGGGAACATGACGTTGCCGAGCACGGTCTCTGAGTCGAAGAGAGCCGAACCCTGAAAGAGCATGCCGATTTCCTTGCGCAGGTCCTTTGTCTCGTCAGACGACATTCTGAGGAGGTCTCTGCCGTCAAAGAGAATCTCGCCTTTTTCAGGCCTGATGAGGCCGACAAGCGATTTCATCAGCACAGTCTTGCCCGAACCGCTCTGACCGATAATAAGATTGGTCTTGCCGGTATAAAAAGTCGCGCTGACATCATGAAGAACAGTGCGGTCGTCGAATGACTTTACGATATCCTTTACTTCAATCATTGCAACAGGAGTTTAGTGAGTATAACGTCAAACAAAAGAATAAGAATACTGCTTGATACCACGCCGTTGGTGCTGGCTTTGCCGACTTCGAGGGCGCCGCCTTTGACATAATAGCCGAAGAACGATGAGACTGACGCGATGATGAAGGCAAAGACGAGAGATTTTATCAGACCGTACCAGACATACCACTCGTTGAAGAGCGCCTGGAGGCCATAGACATATTTTGAAACGGTGATAAGGTCGGTGAGAACCGCGACGAGATAGCCGCCGATGAGTGATGTACCGATACAGAGTATCGCAAGCACGGGCATGAATCCGACAAAAGCGATTATTTTAGGCAGGACAAGGAAGTTGGCTGAGTTTACGCCCATGATTTCGAGCGCGTCAATCTGCTCGGTGACTCGCATTGTGCCTATTTCCGATGCGATATTCGAGCCGACTTTGCCGGCAAGTATAAGACACAGAATCGAGTTTGAGAATTCAAGCAGAATGATTTCGCGGGTTGCGAGACCGACTGAATAAGCCGGTATGAGCGGCGAAGCTATGTTGAGCTGCATCTGTATCGCGATCACGGCACCGATGAAAATCGATATGACGAGCACAAGAGGTATGGAATCAAGTCCGAGTTTGATTATTTCAGAGACTGTGCGTTTGCCGAATACTTTCCATTTGTCGGGAAAGGTAAACACCCTTTTCATGAAAAGGCAATAACGGCCAAAGGTCTCGATTGAATTCGTTATTATCATAAAAAGACTTTAATTTTCTGATTAGTCTGACAAAGTTACAAAAATTAGGGATATATTCGACTTCAAAGCGCTCTGATTTGCCGAAAAGATAATTATTGGGTAAAAAATGGAGAAACAATGTCGAGTGTCGCTTTTTTTTCGTAATTTCGTGGCTAAAATAAACCCGAAGTAATCATGCTGATAATTGGTATAGCAGGCGGCACGGGCTCAGGAAAGACCACCGTCGTCAATAAAATAATAAACAGCTTCCCCACGGGTGAAGTGGCTGTGATTCCGCAGGATTCATATTATAAGGATTCGAGTCATATACCGCCGGAGGAAAGAAGTAAAATCAATTTCGACGAACCTGCCGCAATCGAGTGGCCTCTGCTTGTAGAGCATCTTGAAGCTCTTAAAGCCGGAAAAGCCATCGAGATGCCGACATATTCATATCTCACCTGCACAAGGCAGCCTGAAACCGTCAGAGTCGAGCCCCGCGACGTGGTTATCGTCGAAGGTATTCTTGTTCTCAACGACGAAGTGCTGCGAGACATGATGGATGTCAAAGTCTTTGTCGATGCCGATGCCGACGACCGTCTGATAAGGGTCATCGCGCGAGACTGCGTGCAGCGCGGACGTACGCCCCAGATGGTCATTGACCGCTACGAACAGGTGCTCAAGCCGATGCACTGCCAGTATATCGAGCCGTCGAAACGCTTTGCAGATCTGATTGTGCCTCAGGGCGGCAGTAACACCGTGGCAATCAATTTGCTGACCGATTACATCGAGAGTCGCTTAAAACGCAACTGACATGCCCCTCAGCTTTAATTTAGACAGACTCAGAAAAGACCGCGCTGACGAGGAAGTCATCAACATACTTGATGTCGAGACGCCTGCCGGCGATGAAGTTGTCGTCGAGACAGAGGAGAAAACAGATGACGGCCTGCTCGTTCTCAGTACAGACAACCTTGTCAAGAAATACGGCAAACGCACTGTCGTCAACCATGTGTCAATCAACGTGACACAAGGCGAGATTGTCGGTCTTCTCGGCCCCAACGGAGCCGGCAAGACAACGACATTCTATATGACAGTGGGTCTGATACAGCCAAACGAAGGTCAGATATTCCTTAACAATCTCAATATAACCAAATATCCGGTCTATAAACGCGCCAAGCACGGCATCGGCTATCTGGCCCAGGAACCGTCGGTGTTCAGAAAACTGAGTGTCGAGGACAATATACGCGCCGTGCTCCAGATGACAGACACTACTAAGGAATATCAGCGTGACAAGCTCGAAAGCCTCATTGCCGAATTCCGTCTGCAGAAGGTGAGAAAAAATCTCGGCGACCAGCTGTCGGGCGGCGAACGACGACGCACCGAGATTGCCCGTTGTCTTGCCATCGACCCTAAATTTATCATGCTTGACGAACCGTTTGCCGGCGTCGACCCCATCGCGGTCGAAGACATACAGTCGATTGTCTATAAACTTAAAGAAAAAAATATCGGCATCCTTATCACCGACCATAACGCGCCCGAGACACTGAGCATCACCGACCGAGCCTATCTGCTGTTCGAAGGCCGCATCCTTTATCAGGGTACGTCTGAAGAGCTTGCTGAAAATCCTGTCGTAAGAGAGAAATATCTCGGTCGCAATTTCATATTCAGACGCAAACAATTTGATTAAATGCGGCTGAGAATCTGATAATAGAATGGAACAATTTTTAGAAATAAACGGTATAAAGCTCAGATACGAGGTCAGCGGCAGCGGCAGTCCCATCATATTGATGCACGGCTGGGGCTGCAACGCGGCGACTCTCGCATCAGTAGCAGTCGTGGCGGCTGAATCACATACCGTATATAATATTGACCTTCCCGGTTTCGGTGGTTCCGACGAGCCTCCGACTGTCTGGGGTGTCGAAGATTACACCACTTTGATTGAAGCTTTTGTCAAAAAGCTTACCATTGCTAAACCGATATTGCTCGGCCACTCATTCGGGGGACGTATATCGATATTGTATTCGTCGCGCAACGACGTTGAGAAACTGATACTCGTCGATGCCGCCGGACTTAAACCCAAACGTAAGCTGTCATACTACATAAAGGTCTACTCATTCAAGGCGGCCAAGACGGCGATAAATCTCTTTATGGGAAAAGAACGGGCCCACAAGCATATCGAAGCCATGCGCTCGTCGCGCGGTTCGAGTGACTATGCCTCGGCAAGTCCGATGATGAAAGCCGTGCTGAGCAAGGTCGTCAATGAAGATCTCACGGCCGTGCTGCCGCAAATCAAGGCCCCGACGCTTCTGATATGGGGCGAGAACGACACGGCCACACCACTGGAGATGGCGAAAAAGATCAACCGCCTTGTTCCTGATTCGGGCCTCGTCTCTTTCCCCGGATGCGGCCATTACAGTTTTCTCGATAATCCCTACCGCTTTGCGGCCGTGCTGCGAAGCTTTTTAACCACAGGTGCATAAAACCATGTCAATCTACATCATATTAATCGACATCATCATAGCCGCGAGCCTGTTCTATGAGCTCCGACGCGACCTGATGATGCTTCAGCAGAATTCTTACCGTAACGACCGCTATATGCGGTGGATAAAGACATCCGGCGACACTACGTCATTCCCGAGACTGATAGCGCTTGTTCTCGTTTTCATGGCGCTCGCAAACATTACGGCCGGACAGATAGTGTTATCGCTGATGGGGCTTTTCGCAATCTGGAACACATATAAGCTCGCTACGGCAAAATACAAGAAACCTTTGGTGATGACGCGTCGCGCGGTCAGAATTATAGTGACGGCATCGCTTGTATCCGCGCTGCTCACTGCAGCTGTGGCGTTGCTCGCATCTGCGAAGGCTCCCGAGTGTGCGTTCACTTATATTGGCCTGACGATGACAGCTCTTTACTGTCTGTCGCATCCGATAATCATGCTGTCGAATTTTATTCTCAAACCGGTCGAGAACATGATAAACCGCCGTTACTATAACGAGGCGGCTGAAATGCTCAGATCAATGCCCGGACTGAAAATAGTAGGTATCACAGGCAGCTACGGCAAGACAAGCACCAAACATTACCTTCACCGCATACTGTCGGAACATTTCGACACTCTGATGACTCCCGGCAGCTTCAACACGACACTCGGCGTGATACGCACGGTGAGAGAATATCTTAAACCATATAACGAGGTGTTTATCGTCGAGATGGGCGCCAAACAGAAAGGCGATATCAAGGAGATATGCGACCTTGTGCATCCGTCGGTAGGCATTGTGACAGCCGTCGGTCCGCAGCACCTCGAATCGTTCAAGACAATAGAAAATGTGCGCGATACCAAATTCGAGCTTGTCGACGCGCTTCCTTCCGACGGTCTCGCTGTCGTCAACGACGACTTCAGGATGATTGCAGGCCGTAAGGTCGACAATGTCGACTGCATACGTTATGCGGTCAATGACATCGCCAATGCCGCATATACTGTAAAAGATGTCACATATTCGGCCAACGGCACAGACTTTGTCGTCGTGTCGGAAGGCAAAGAAGACCTGAAACTCCACACGACCCTTGTCGGCGAATGTAATATCTCGAATCTTATGGCCGCTGTCGCTGTGGCCCGTGCGCTCGGCGTGCCAGACCGTAAAATCAAATATGCGGTCGAACGCATCGAGCAGGTCGAGCACCGTCTCAACCTCAAACGCACACCCGGCGGCATCGTCATCATCGACGACGCCTTCAACAGTAATCCCGTAGGTTCGGGCATGGCTCTCGATGTCCTGTCGGGTATGACCGGCGGCAAGCGCATAATCATCACGCCGGGCATGATCGAGCTTGGCGACCGCACGTATGAACTGAACCGGGAATTCGGCGCGAAAATCGCATCAAGCGCCGATGTCGCCATCGTTGTCGGTCAATATAACCGTGACGCTATAGTCGACGGACTTAAAGAGGGCGGTATGGAAGAATCAAAATACCATACGGTCGATTCGTTCGCAGCCGCCCAGCAGCTTCTGACAACGATTGTCGCACCGGGCGATACTGTCCTTTATGAGAATGATCTTCCCGATACGTTTAAATAAGCATTACAACATTATTTATAATCAATAACGATGAAAACAACCATAGGTGTGTTTTTTGGCGGTCGTTCGACCGAACATGAAATTTCAGTCATTTCAGCCAATCAGGCTATCAACGCGATAGATAAGGATAAATTTGACGTCGTGCCCGTCTATATCACCAAACAGGGCAAATGGTATACCGGCGACGCATTGCTCGAGATCAGCAACTACAGAAACACGGCCTCGATGCTCGACAAGTGTCAGGAAGTCTATATGAAGCCGATATATGGCGACTATAATCTTTATAAGGCCAAAAAGCTGATGTTCGGCAGCGATGTATATGCCAGGTTCGACGTCGTGATTCCCGTACTCCACGGCTCCAACGGCGAGGACGGCATCTTCGAAGGCGTCCTCGAGACTATAGGCATCCCTTATGCCGGATGCTCGACACTCGCTTCGGCCAACGGCATGGATAAGATCACGATGAAAATGATACTTCAGGCATCAGGGATTCCTGTCGTCGACTATCTGTGGTTTACCGACCGACAGTGGTTTGAGAAACGCGACGAGCTGATTGCCGACATCGAGAAAAAGCTCGGCTATCCCGTCATCGTCAAGCCCGCAAACCTCGGCTCGAGCGTCGGCATCGGCCGCGCCCACGACCGCGATGACCTTATCGACAAGATCAACACCGCCGAACAGTATTCTTCACGCATCATCGTCGAACACATGGTTGACAATCTTCAGGAAATCAACTGTTCGGTGCTCGGCGACTGCGACGACTACCAGACATCGGTGCTCGAAGAGCCGATCAAGAGCGGTGAGATTCTCTCGTATACAGACAAATATATGGGCGGCTCGAAGGGCAAGACCGGCATGCAGTCGGCCCAGAAACGAATTCCCGCTGACCTGCCCGAGAGTGAGACAGCCTTGATAAAGGATCTTGCAGGCAAGACTTTTGCCGTGCTTTCATGCCACGGAGTCAGTCGTGTCGACATGATTATCGACCGCGATAACCGCAACATCTATGTCAACGAGATAAACACCATCCCCGGCT
Organism: uncultured Porphyromonadaceae bacterium; assembly: GCA_902493335.1. Classification (GTDB taxonomy): domain Bacteria; phylum Bacteroidota; class Bacteroidia; order Bacteroidales; family Muribaculaceae; genus CAG-873. The sequence goes on along the minus strand of CABUPJ010000004.1, from coordinate 52,280 downwards.
CGCTGTCGTTCTATCTGTGGGAAGCCAGCGGCATCAAGTTTGACAAGCTTATGGAACGTCTTGTCAGCCTCGCCCTCAAGCGCAAACGTGACGAATCGACCAAGACCGTCTCGTATGACCAGAACATCTTCTCGATGGGCGGCGGTGTCAAAGGAGCAAAAGGCGTGAAATAAATTTGTCAGTCTTTTTGATTCATCCGAGTTTTATTCACTATCTTTGTAAAAAATAAACTAATTGATAATATATGGAAATTACAGGCAAAATCATTCTGGCGCTTCCTGAGCAGAGCGGTGTCTCTAAAGCGGGCAACAGCTGGAAAAAGAAAGAATACGTTCTCGAAACTCTCGACACATATCCCAGAAAAGTGCATTTCGACTTTTTCGGTGAAAAAGCTGACCAGTTTCCTCTGAGCGTCGGACAGACCGTAAAACTCAGCTTCGACATCGAAAGCCGCGAATACAACGGTCGCTGGTTTACAAGCATCCGTGGCTGGAAAGCAGAGCCCGCAGACCAGCAGATGCCACAGCAGGCTGTAAACACGACCGTCAGCAACAATATGGTCGGCACAGTACCTCCTCCTCCCGACATCACAAACACAGGTGCATCAGACGACCTTCCCTTCTAATACATCGCGCCCGAACAAAAAATAATCGCCATCGGAGTTTATCTCCCGGTGGCGATTTTATTTATGTGGGGTTTGATTATAGTGGATTGAAACCATCAGGAACTGTGACGTCGGCTATTTTCCATTGTCCGTCAGCCTCTGTCATAGTAAACGTTGTCGAGCCATTATGACCCATATCGCTCCAATGGACAATCACGGTGTTGTCAGCGCCCGGAATTATTGACAGGACTTTTGACTCCGAGTCATCGCCGTCCTGCATCCCCGACCTTAAAAGCCATGTGGCATAGCCTATCGTGTCAGAGTCATTGGCCCGTTCCAGACGCTGAAGAAAACCGGTTGTACAAATATCTGATATTTTGAAGTCGGGGTCTTTTGAAGTGTCGAACACATAATTCTCATACAATTTTGTGATTTTATCTGCAATAGCGGGGAACTGATCGATGAATGAAACTTCACCCCCTCTGATAAAAACTGCACCGGGTTCTTTGAATGTGACGGGCATAAGGTATGTAAGACGATGTTTTTTAGGTGTGAAGTATTTCACACGAAATTTAGGCAAGGTATTAGCCAGCCTCAACGCCTCGGCGTTAACCGCTTCATTCTTGCTCGCTTTCCTTACGATTTTCGGGTCGGTCACTGAGCCGTCGGGCTGAACGTAGAATTGAACGAATACTCTTTCTTGACCTTTGAATCCTTCGGGGACGCGTATATTGGCTTCTAACCATTCTTTGAGCTTGCCGTTGCCACCGGGGAATTCGCAGCGAGGGTCAAGATTGATAAGAGATTTACGCAATTCAGCTTTTAACTGTGCGAGGTATTCGGGCGACACAGTGAAGAAAACCGCGCGATTGCCGTATTCATCGTTCCTGACTTCGAACTTTTGTATGGAATCTGTCTCAACAATATCTACACCTGGCTGAGCCAACCATTCGTTGTTGAAATAGTAAAATACTGTTTCTGTCTCTTTTTCGGTTAAAGGAAACTGAATCTCTCTGACAGCGCTGTCACCATTGCAGCAATGCTGCCCAAAAGCGACAACCGCCTGCGCGAAAAGAAAAGCACCTAAAAAGAATTGTTTCATGCTAATGTGATAAATTTATCCGCGGCTCTTCGGAGGTTATTATAAAAAGAGAGCGTGAGCCGAATTACCACACTTTAGAAGATGGTCGTAGGAAACCAAAAGATGAAGATGTAGGAAAGCAGCCCACGCCCTATGACGTGAGAACCGCTTGCTTCCTTGCATCTTTAGAAAATTTCCTACGTTTTCTTCTACAAGTAAAAGCAATACGCTTCTTTGTTAATTCATATCTCTTTATCAGTCTAATGACTGACCCTGCAAAAATACTATTTTTTTCTCATTACACAATAATCATTGGTACACTCTGACTGAATATTCTCACTTTTTTGATAGTTGATGCCTGAGTCTGCGATTCTTTTTGTAGTTTTATAGCGAATTATGCAATTAATAGATTTTGGGCTAATTAAGGCTTATATAATAAATCTGAGGAGATGTCTTTTTGGAATAAAATAATAGATACTTTCAGTGGTGCAGAAACTAAGTCCGATCAATCGTATGATGCGACGCAATATGCTTTAGTGGATGTCGAAGTTGGACTGACTGACCACCGAATTCACGATATTGGTGCTGTCAGATGGGATGGGGCAGTGTATCACTCTGCGAATAAGCAAAAGCTGATGACATTCCTAAAAGATGCTGATTTTATCTGCGGTCATAATATCATCAGCCATGATGCGAAATATCTATTTGGGGAAGAAACGCAAAGATATCTGTTTGTAGATACCCTATATCTATCGCCGTTGCTTTTTCCTGAACGTCCTTACCATCATTTGGTAAAGGATGATAAGCTGCTAAGCGACCAAATGAACAATCCTGTCAATGACTGTGAGAAAGCTCGGGATTTATTGATGGATGAAGTCGCTCGTTGGGAAGAACTTTCCTCATCAAAGAAGTATATATTTTCAACATTACTGCAAAGTCAAATAGAGTTTAAGGGCTTTCTCGCTTTTGTCAGCGCTAAAGTCGGCAGAAAAGAATCTTTAGCTGAGTCGATTCGTTCAGAATTTACGGGTAGAATATGTGATCAGGCAGATATCGCTGCTCTTGTGAATCATTATCCTATTGAACTGGCATACGCGCTTGCGCTGATAGATACAACTGACCATCGCTCAATAACTCCGGCATGGGTGTTACATAACTATCCGAATGTAGAAAATATTGTAAGACTTCTACGTCATACAAAATGCGTTGAAGGTTGCACTTATTGCAATAAAGAGCTTAATGTACATGTCAATTTGAAACAGTTTTTCGGTTACGATAAATTTCGGACTTACGAAGGAGAACCGTTACAGGAGACCGCAGCCCAAGCCGCAGTGGAGCGGAAGTCACTGTTAGCAATCTTCCCGACAGGCGGCGGCAAATCTTTGACATTCCAGTTGCCTGCGTTGATGGAGGGGCGCTCGGTACATGGTCTCACCGTCGTAATCTCGCCCCTGCAATCTTTGATGAAGGATCAGGTTGACAACCTGACAGAAAGAGGAATTACTGATGCTGTCACAATCAATGGTCTACTTGACCCTATCAGCCGTACCGAAGCTATTAGACGCGTGATGGACGGCGACGCGTCGCTGCTATATATTGCTCCCGAGATGCTTCGGTCGAAGACAATTGAGAAGATATTGCTATCTCGTCACGTTGTACGTTTTGTTATAGACGAAGCACATTGTTTTTCTTCATGGGGACAAGATTTCCGTGTAGATTATCTCTATATAGGTAAATTTATAAGTCAATACCAAAAGAAAAAAAGAATTCGGGATTCCATACCTGTTTCCTGCTTTACCGCTACTGCAAAGCAAAAAGTGGTGCAGGACATATGCGACTACTTCAAACAGACACTTAATCTTGATCTTAATATTTTTGCCTCTTCGGCTGCCCGTACCAATCTTCGTTATTCGGTAATCCATGCTGACACAGATGAGGACAAATATATGAAATTGCGCTCACTGATATCCGAATCATCTTGTCCTACCATTGTTTATGTTTCGCGAACCAAACGCACAAGGCAACTGGCACAGATGCTCTCGCGCGATGGACTCAAGGCATTGCCTTTCAATGGCAAGATGAGTTCAGAAGATAAGATTGTCAATCAGGAGGCTTTCATGAATGACCGCGTGCGCATCATTGTAGCAACCTCAGCCTTTGGAATGGGAGTTGATAAAAAGGATGTGGGATTGGTGATTCACTATGATATCTCTGATTCGTTAGAGAATTACGTCCAGGAGGCCGGCCGCGCCGGTCGAGATCCTAATCTTGAAGCACGCTGTTTCGTGCTATATAGCGATGCCGACCTTGATAAACATTTTATTTTGCTTAATCAGACCAAGCTGAGTATAAGCGAGATTCAACAGATTTGGAAAGCGGTAAAAGAACTGACAAAACATCGGTCGCGCATATGCAGTTCAGCTCTTGAGATTGCCAGAAAAGCCGGATGGGACGATTCTGTCTCAGATATTGAAACACGAGTCAGGACAGCTCTTGCAGCCCTTGAACAGGCAGGATATCTCGAGCGCGGCAACAATGTGCCTCATGTCTATGCCACAGGCATAACCGTGAAGAACGTGGATGAAGCCCGAAAACGTATCACAGAATCACTGTTATTTGAAAATGAAGAGATTGAAAAAGCTGTTCGCATTATAAAGTCACTGATATCTCAAAAATATATTGCAAAGGCTCAGGATGCTGAAGCGGAATCGCGTGTTGATTATTTGGCCGACATTCTCGGCATGAGCAAGAGTGAGGTCGTTTCTTGTGTGGAACGTATGCGGCAGGAAGGTATTCTTGCTGATTCAAAAGATATTTCTGCTTTCCTGAATGATACCGGAGATTCTGAAAGCAAGTCGAAACGTCTGTTGGAACGTTTTTTGAAACTTGAACGTTATATTCTTGGACAAATACCGGACGATACACTTCGCATATCTTACAAGCAGCTGAACGACAATGCGCAGAAAGAAGGCGTCCAGACTGCGACAGAAAAGGATATCCGCACACTATTGTATTTTCTTACAGTTAAAGGATATACACGTAAGAAAGAGGATGCCGCACGCAATATAGAGCTGGCTTGCCAAGCAGATATGGAATCAATTCTTAAACGCTTTGAAAAGCGTATGGAAATATGCCAGTTTACAATTGAATGGTTATATAAGCGCACCACGGCTACAGACGAGGAGACCCGAAAGAATGGAATCCAATTTTCAGTCGTAGAGCTGCTGAACGATTTAAAATCCAGTAGTCAGAGTATATTCGGTGTCTTGCAGGACATACATCTGGAGGATGTCGAAGAGTCATTGCTCTATCTGTCGAAGATTGGCGCTCTGAAACTTGAGGGGGGCTTCCTTGTACTCTATAATGCCATGGATATTCGACGCATCAAAGACAACCGGTTGCGTTACAAACAAGAAGACTACCGTATGCTCAGCGAGTTCTACAAACAGAAGATTCAGCAAGTCCATATAGTCGGCGAATATGCCAATCTGATGGTGCGTGACTACAATGCCGCACTGCAATATGTGCAAGATTATTTCCACATGGATTACAGACGGTTTGTTGCAAAATATTTTAAAGGTGAGCGCGTTCGTGAAATAGAGCGAAATGTCACGCCCGAAAAATATAAGCATATTTTTGGTGCGCTATCGGAGAAACAGATGGAGATTATATCCGATAAAGAATCACGATGCATAGTAGTAGCCGCCGGTCCGGGCAGTGGAAAGACGCGCGTTTTGGTTCATAAGCTTGCATCTTTGCTATTGCTCGAAGATGTCAAGCATGAACAGCTGTTGATGCTAACTTTCTCGCGTGCGGCAGCTATAGAGTTCAAGCAACGACTGATGGATCTTATCGGCAATGCCGCGCATTTTGTCGAAATAAAAACTTTTCATTCCTATTGTTTTGATTTGCTGGGCAGAATTGGCAATCTCGATGATGCGGGGGATGTTGTATCGCAGGCTGCTCAGATGATAGAAAATGGAGAAGTTGAGCCAAATCGCATTGCCAAAACCGTTCTCGTCATTGACGAAGCACAGGATATGAGCAATGAGGAATATACTTTGGTACAAGCGTTGATGTCAGCCAACGAGGAGATGCGCGTTATTGCCGTCGGTGATGATGACCAAAATATATTTGAGTTTCGTGGTTCAGATTCCCGCTACATGACTCAGCTACAAAAGAAGTCAGGGTCTCGATTTATCGAAATGACAGAAAACTACCGCAGTTCACGGCGTGTTGTTGACTTTGCAAATGTTTTCGTAAATGGAATACGACGAAGAATGAAAACCGAGTCTATCATTTCCATGAACCCCAAAGAGGGTTTTGTCAGTATCCATCATCATGCTTCACACATAATGTATCAGCCACTTGTCGATGAATTGCTGGCACACCGCAGAGTGGGTTCCACAAGTTGTGTATTGACTCAGACCAATGAGGAAGCTGTTATCCTTGTTGCTTTGCTGCGCAAACACGGAGTGAAAAGTAAACTTGTGCAAAGTATGGATGATTTCAGGTTTTGGAATATGGCGGAAATTCGTATGTTCCTAAAATTGATTGACTGTGCTACACAAACGCCGATTATTCCAGACGATATATGGGAAAATGCCAAACACAAGACTTTCGCCATGTACGCTAATTCGTCAAGCCTTCATTACCTCCAACGATGTCTCTTGTTATTTGAACAGACTAACAGAGCCAAGTATCGTACAGACTTTAAGGAATTTGTCTACGAATCGTCAGTTGAGGACTTCTGTGATCTGTCAGACGCAGATATTGTGGTGTCTACAATTCATAAAGCCAAAGGACGTGAGTTTGATGACGTTTATATGTTGGTAACGAGGTCTAAAGACCAAAGGGATGAAGTTCTGCGTCGATACTACGTGGGAGCGACCCGTGCGAAAGAGCGACTGTTTATTCATACCAATGATTCTATTTTTGACCGCATGCCCGCTGATAAGCATCTCGTCTCTTCGCAGCAGTATACTTTCCCCGATGAGATTGTTCTTCAGCTAACACACAAAGACGTAAATCTTGGATTCTTCACCAATCGAAAGAATGAGATACTCGCTCTCAGATCCGGTCAGACACTTCGGTTTGACAATAATTATCTTTATGATTGTAGTACCGGTGTAGCTGTCGCTCAATTGTCAAAGAATATGCGGAAAAAACTGGGAGAATGGACTGAAAAAGATTATTCAGTCATTTCTGCTACTATCCGTTTTATTGTTGCATGGCGTCCTAAAAATGCGCCGCAAAATAATAATGAACATGCCGTACTGCTTGCCGATTTGTTGCTTAGAAAACAACGTAAAATCCCTGCAGAATAAGCAGGGATTTAAAACCAATTGATTGATATGCTGTCAATAACCAATCTCAGACGGCGGGGGTGGGGAGTAGGGCGAGTTCGGTTTTTAGGTAGGAGGCTGTGGGGGAGTCGCCGGAGGCGATTTCTTCGGGTGTGCCGGTCGCTACGATATAACCGCCGTGTTCGCCTCCTCCGGGGCCCATGTCGATGACGTAGTCGCTGCATTTGATGACATCGAGGTTGTGTTCGATGACAACGACTGTATTGCCTTTGTCGACGAGGCGGTTGAGGATGGTGAGCAGCGTGTTGACGTCGTCGAAGTGGAGTCCGGTCGTCGGTTCGTCGAGGATGAAGAGCGTGCGGCCTGTGTCTTTCTTGGCGAGTTCGGTCGCAAGCTTGACACGCTGGTTCTCACCGCCCGAGAGTGTCGATGACGGCTGTCCGAGTTTTATATATCCGAGACCGATTTCCTGTAAGACTTTTATCTTTTTCAGAATCGTCGGGATACCTGCAAAAAATTCGACAGCCTTGTCGATTGTCATGTCGAGAATGTCGGCGATGGATTTGCCTTTATATCTGACTTCGAGAGTCTCGCGGTTGTAACGCTTGCCTCCGCAGACCTCACACGGGACAAGAACGTCAGGAAGGAAATTCATCTCGATAGTCTTGTAGCCGTTGCCGCTGCATGCCTCACATCGACCGCCGGCGACGTTGAATGAGAATCGCCCCGGGCGGTAGCCTCTGATTTTGGCTTCGGGCAGATTGACAAAAAGCGATCTGATATCAGAGAATACGCCGGTATATGTCGCGGGATTTGAACGCGGTGTGCGTCCCAGCGGCGACTGGTCGACTGTGACGACCTTGTCGATATTGTCGATGCCGATGATTTCCTTATAGGGCAGAGGCTCCTGCAATGAGCGGTAGAATTTCTTGCTGAGTATTGGCTGAAGTGTCGAGTTGATAAGCGATGACTTGCCGCTGCCGGACACACCGGCGACACAGGTCAGTGTTCCGAGATTTAACGTCAGGTCGACGTCTCTGAGATTATGACCCGTGCATCCTTTGAGCATAAGCTGTTTTCCGTTGCCTTTGCGGCGGGGCAGACGCGGGGCGATTGTCTTCTTGCCTTTGAGATAGTCGGATGTCAGCGTGCCCGCTTCAAGCATCTGGGCCGGAGTGCCTTCAAAGACCACTTCACCGCCTTTGTTGCCCGCACCGGGGCCGATGTCTATTACATAATCGGCTTCGAGCATGATGTCTTTGTCATGTTCGACGACGATTATCGAGTTTGATGCGTCGCGCAGTTTCTTGAGCGAGTTAATCAGGCGGTGATTGTCGCGCTGATGGAGGCCGATGCTCGGTTCGTCGAGAATATAGAGGACGTTGACGAGCTCTGAACCGAGTTGTGTGGCGAGCCTGATGCGCTGGCTCTCACCGCCCGAGAGGGTCGACGAGTCGCGGTTGAGCTGAAGATAGTCGAGACCTACGTCAAGCAGAAATTTCAGACGCGATGAAATTTCCTTGATAATCTCGGCCGAAATCAGGCGGTCCTTGTTGTCAAGGCGGTCATGCAGATCCGAAATCCATTCATGGAGTGACGCGATGTCGAGACGCGACAGCTGGGCGATGTTCTTGTCGTCGATAAAGAAATGCAGAGCCTCACGGTTGAGTCTGTCGCCGTGACACTCGGGACAGACCGATTTGGTAAAGAATCGTCCGCTCCATTTCTGGGCGGCAGATGTCGCGTCGTCATCCTGCTGCATCTCGATATATTTGATAAGACCTTCGTAGGTGCTGAAATAATTCAGCGTGCTCATCGTCTCGTTTTTGAGCTGCAGACGATCGGTAGTGCCGTTGAGAATATCGTTGAGCGCTTCAGAAGGCAAATCCTTAACAGGTGTTTTCAGATTACAGCCATAATTCTCGCAAATGGCGGCTATCTGCCAAAAAATCATGCTGTTTTTATGCTTTCCCAACGGGACAATGGCTCCGTCGTGAATCGACAGGCTGTCGTCAGGGATTATTTTGGCTATGTCGACGAGATTGACGCGCCCGAGGCCTTTGCAGCACGGGCAGGCGCCCTGCGGAGAGTTGAACGAGAAGTTATGTGGCGCCGGCTCGCGGTATGATATACCCGAGACAGGGTCCATGAGATGCTGGCTGTAATGCGATATGGTATCAAGCTCGACGTCGTAGACCATAAGCTGTTTGTCGCCCTGGCGGAGCGCGTCGCCGACTGTGTCACGCACACGCTGAAGATCTTTATCGGAGACTTTCAGACGGTCGACGACAAGCTCGATGCTGTGGTTCTTATAGCGGTCGAGCTTCATGCCGTAGGTGATTTCCTTGAGCTCGCCATCGACGCGGACGTTGAGGAAACCCTTCTTGCGCAACTGCTCGAAGAGTTCTTTGTAATGACCTTTGCGGTTCTTGACAAGCGGCGCGAGTATATAGACCTTGTGACCGCCGAATTTATCGAGGATGAGCGAGACGATTTTCTCTTCGGTATATTTTACCATCTCCTGACCGCTGATATAGCTTCGCGCACGTCCGATACGGGCGAAGAGCAGTCGCAGAAAGTCGTAGATTTCGGTTGTCGTGCCGATGGTGCTTCGGGGATTGCGGTTGACGGTCTTCTGTTCGATGGCAATGACGGGGCTGAGTCCGCTGATGTGGTCGACGTCGGGACGCTCGAGCGATCCGAGCATGTTGCGGGCATACGACGAGAAGGTCTCGATATAACGGCGCTGCCCTTCGGCATAGATTGTGTCGAAAGCAAGCGAAGACTTGCCGCTGCCGCTGAGGCCGGTGATGACCGTCAGCTTGTCATGCGGGATGTCGACGCTTATATTTTTGAGATTATTCTCTCTGGCGCCGATGACATGTACGGCGTCGGAAACAAATGGTGTGTTTGATGTAGTATTCTTAATCTTGTCTGTTGGCATGTCTTATTTTACCTTAAATACCGTTTTAGGCTGATTGTCTCTGATAAGAGCGCCTTTCTTCGGCACCCTGACCTTATATGTTTTGCCGGCCTTGTTGGTCAGTGATTTGGCTCTGATCCACGGGTTCTCTTCGCGGAGCTGCGCATAGGTTATGCCGTGTTGCTTCGCCCATGCGGGCCAGTCTTCGACAGGGCCGCTGACAGTGACGATGTCACATTCTACCGGGCGGTAGAGCTGATCGGAGCTGATTTTATAGCCATAAGCCTCAGGATTCTCCATCAGCAATTTCTGTGCCATAACTCTGAACGGGTAGCGCGATGTCTCGTCTGTGAGATATAAATCGAAAGCGCTGTTGACATACTGCTTGTCGAGTTCTGTCGAAATGCGGCTCATGCCGCCGTTGTACGAAGCCATGACCGACTCCCAGTTGCCGTATTTCTGATATGCCTTCTTGAAATAGCGGCATGCCGCGGCAGTCGCTTTCTCAAGGTTATAGCGCTCGTCGACCTCGTCGCTGACTTCAAGACCATATTGCTTTGCCGTAGGAGCGATGAACTGCCAGATGCCGGCTGCTTTGGCTCCCGAGTAGGCACGCTGGTTGAGAGTACTCTCGACAACGGCCAGATATAGGAAATCGAGAGGAATATTATTGGCCTTGAGGATTGGAGCTATGACGGGAAAATATTTGTTTGCACGCTTTATGGCGAGGAGGGTGTTGCCGTGGGTGTAAATGATTGATGTCAGTTCGCGGTCGAGACGTTCGTACATGTCGGCACGGGTTAGATCGACAGTGCGGCCGCAGAATTCTGTCTTTTGAGGAATGACAGGATTGACTACGGTAGAAAAAATCGGACTGCGGTCATTTTTATCGTTCTGTGCCGACACGCCAGTAGCGGCAGCGGCGATTATCGCAGCGGCGATTATAGAGCTTATGTATCTGTTCATTTTATTCAGTTTCAGGTGTTGATGATGTATTGTTGTTTTTAGAGGAGCCGATGATGTTTATGTCGCCGCTTAGTTTATACTTGCGGCCATCCGAACCTACGGCGTTGATGACATAGTAATAGACGCCTGCCGGGACATATTTCCCTTTGTATTTTCCGTCCCATCCCATCGAGGGATCTTTGAACGATGTCATTTCAAGCCCCCAGGTGTTGAAGATGTGACATTCAAATGATATTATCGATTTGTAGCTGACTTTCCACTCGTCGTTGACGCCGGGGGATGTCTGCGGAGAGAATGCGTTGGGACACTCGAGTTTCGACTCACCGATAAACACCTCGTAGCTGTCGCTGTACCAGTCACAGCTCGCATCGGCATTGGCGGCCATAAAACGGACGTAGGTCGTGCCTTGATTTCTGAATGTATAAGAAAATTCGAGTTCAGTATAGCGGTCGTCAATGACATCGAAATCAGGAGTCTGAGACATCTGCCACTCATGGAAGACGGCGGCATCTGTGACAGCGGCCTTGAATGTGATGTCGCAGGGAGCCGATCCGCCGAGACCACCGGCTTCGACTTTCTGCTCGTTATCGTTTTCTCTTGTTTCCTGTGTCACGGCGGTATGGGCGTCGACTGCCGTAGCTTTAACATTGTCAGACTCGACTGAGATGTCGCTGTTCCAGAATTTTAAGAAACGGTCACCCGTGAGAGTGAAATGAGTGTCACACAGCGGAGCGTTGACACGGACAGAATGTTCGACAGATTCGATTTCGTCAGTGGCGAGTGTCTGCACGAATGACTCTGATTCTTCGTCGTAGACGAGAGTATAGTAAGAGACAGCCAGCTCACGGCTCAACTCGTGACGTCGGCCGTTTATGCCATAGAAATTAACCGGTGATGCCGAACCTCTGAAATCAAGCACGACGCTCTGACAGTCTGCTTCGGCGGCAGTTAACGATGTGGCCTCAAATATGTGGTTTTCGTAGTTGACTATCCAGTAATAGCGCGGCACACCGCCTTCTTCGATGACATAACCCGAGTCGTCGGCGCCAAGTGTTATGGTCGACACCTTGCCGTTGACGGCCACATCTTTGATTTCCTCGGCATACGCCGCTCCGTTCGATCCGTAACGGTACCATTTGACAGCGGCCGCCGACGCGGCTGTATATGAGACCTTGACGCCGCGGGAACTTCTGACTACATAAATCTCGTTAAGTCCGGTCTGCGCGTCTGGCCTGACAGTCATGACTGCTTCGGGTGTGCCGGTGAAGTCAAGAGCCGACGCAGACAGCGCAACGGTTGTCAGTATTATGGAGAAGAAATATTTTTTCATCATTGTGCCGATTTGGATAAGATACAAATTTACGATTTTCTATATAATTTTCAAACGGATAAAATCGGCCGATAATATAAAATTACCGAAAAAATGTTATATAAAAAAGTGGCGGTGCCAATATGACACCGCCACCGGGATATTCAATCGTGAAGTTGGGTTTAAGCTTTGTAGAACGAGAGCTGCTCGGGTTTGAAGTTGGCGATGAAGTCGGCATGTTTTGCGACCTCGGCCTGAGCCAGCTTGTTGTAGACGGTTGCAGAAGCCGTGAACGACTCGCTGCGGTTGGCGTCGAGGACGAGCAGGTAGCCCATGACGATGCATCCGCACATTTCTACCATGCGACGGGCCATGAAGTCGGTGTAATGTGTGTCGCCGACCGCAGTGACTGCCTCTACGGCCTTGACCATCTGCTCGGTCATTGCAGCGAGATTGTCTTTGAGGCCCTGAAGCTCGGGACGCACCTCAACAGCTGCATATGAATCGATGAGCGACTTATATGTGCCGGTTGTCACGTGGCGGATAGCAGCGACAACCTGGAGCTGGGTCGTGCCTTCGTAGATTGATGTGATGCGGGCGTCGCGGTAAAGACGTTCGCAGGCATAATCTTTCATGAAGCCCGAGCCGCCGTGAACCTGGATGCAGTCGTATGCGTTCTGGTTGCAGTATTCGCTGCCCATGCCTTTAGCCATAGGGGTGAGAGCGTCGGCAAGCTTGCTGTAGTGTTTCATCTCGGCTTTTTCCTCTGGTGTCAGACTGCGTTCTTTGGCGATGTCCTCATAAATTTTATACATGTCGACGAAACGAGAGCATTCGTAGAGCAGCGAACGTGAAGCGTCGAGTTTCGCTTTCATCACGGCAATCATTTCGGCTACGGCCGGGAACTCGATGATGGCTTTGCCGAATTGACGGCGGTCTTTGGCATAAGCGACAGCCTCGCGCCAGGCGAGTTCGCTGACACCGACCGACTGTGCGGCGATGCCGAGACGTGCTCCGTTCATAAGAGCCATCACATATTTGATAAGGCCGAGACGGCGGTTGCCGACGAGTTCGGCCTTGGCGTTCTTATAGACAAGCTCGCATGTGGGCGAACCTTTGATGCCCATCTTGTTCTCGATGCGACGGACGGTTACACCGCCGTTGCGCTTGTCGTAGATGAACATCGACAGGCCGCGACCGTCCTTTGTTCCTTCTTCAGAACGGGCGAGCACGAGGTGGATGTCAGAGTCACCGTTGGTGATGAAACGTTTTACACCGTTGAGGCGCCATGTACCGTCTTCATCCTGAGTTGCTTTCAGCATGACCGACTGAAGGTCAGAGCCTGCGTCGGGCTCCGTGAGGTCCATCGACATGGTCTCGCCGGCGCACACACGGGGAATATAACGCTGTTTCTGCTCCTCGTCAGCGAATTCATAGATAGTCTCGGCGCAGTCCTGAAGTCCCCAGAGGTTTTCAAAACCCGTATCGGCGCGGCTGACGATGTCGGCTGCCATGATATATGGAGTGATGGGGAAGTTGAGGCCGCCGAAACGACGCGGCATGGCCATGCCCATGAGACCGGCCTGACGGCAGGCTTCGAGGTTGGCGACTGTGCCGTCGGCATAGATGGCGTGGCCGTTTGCGCAAGAGGCTCCCTGATGGTCGACACCTTCGGCGTTTTCGGCGATAAGACCGCCACAGAGTTCGCCGACGATTTCGAGAACTTTGTCAAAATTATCCATTGCGTCCTCGAAGTTCTGAGGAGCATAGTCAAACTTTTCTGCGTCGGTATAGTCGCGTTCTTTGAGTGCAACTATTTTCTGCATCAACGGATGGGTCAGATGATGCTTGAGATCGGGATTGTCAGTATAGAAGTTTGCCATTATTTTGAATTCTTTTTATAATACTTAATGAGTTTGGGCACGATGTCCTCCATGTTGCCGGTGATGACATAGTCGGCGATAGCGTTGATCGGAGCGGCAGGATCGTTGTTGATCGAGATGATGATCGAACTTTCCTGCATGCCGGCGATATGCTGAATCTGTCCCGAGATACCACAGGCGATGTAGAGCTTGGGACGTACAGTGACACCTGTCTGGCCGATCTGACGTTCGTGTTCGATGAAGCCGGCGTCGACTGCGGCACGTGAGGCACCCACTTCGCCGCCGAGTGTGTTGGCGAGATCGAAAAGCAGCTGGAAGTTTTCTTTGCTGCCTACACCGTAGCCGCCAGCCACGATAATGGGCGCACCCTTGATGTTGACTTTCGATTTTTCGATATGACGGTCGATAATCTCGACAACGAAATCGGTGTCAGATACATATTTGTTGACGTCGAGGTTGACGACTTCGCCTTTGTAATCGGGGTTGTAAATTTCTTTTTTCATCACGCCTTCGCGTACTGTAGCCATCTGCGGGCGGCAGTCGGGATTGACGATGGTAGCGACGATATTGCCGCCGAACGCCGGACGAATCTGATAGAGCAGGTCGGTATATTCCTTGCCGGTCTTGGGATCTTTGTGGTCGCCGATTTCGAGCGATGTGCAGTCGGCGGTAAGACCGCTGTGGAGACACGACGATACGCGGGGACCGAGGTCACGGCCGATGCAGGTCGCACCCATCAGACAGATCTGAGGCTTGATTTCCTTGAAGAGGTTGATAAGCACTGCTGCATGAGGATTCGAAGTGTAGGGGAAGAGACGGGCGTCTTCAACCTTATAAAGCTTGTCTACGCCATAGGGAAAAACCTGGTTCTCAATGTCTTTGAGATTGTCGCCGATAACTACTGCTTCGAGATTGATGCCGAGACGGTCGGCAAGTACACGGCCTTTGGTGAGAAGTTCAAGGCTTACGTCTGCGACTTTGCCTTCGTCATATTCGCAGTAAACGATAAGATTATTTTTGTCTGCCATAATTTCTAATGTTTATGATGAAGGTTAGCCGATGGTATGGTTTGCAATCAGTTCTTTGACGAGGTTTTCGATCTGCTCGTCGTTGTTTTCAAGGCAAAGGCTTTCTTTGGCTGTGAAGACAACGTTCTCGATGGCTTTCACCTTTGTGGGTGAGCCTGCAAGACCGATCTGCTCGGGATCTGCTTCAACAAAAGCGGCGCTCCACTCCTGGATGTTGAGGTAAGGTCTTGCGTCAACAAAAGCCTGAGCCTCGGGAGTAAGTTTTGCTTTTTCGCTGGGCGATACGGCATATTTGTATTTCATCAGTCGACGTGCGTTTCGGGGACGGCAGTCGGCGGCAGAGCCGTTGACTGTGACGACGCAGGGGAGGGGAGCCTTGACAGTCTCGACACCATGCTCGAGGCGACGTTTTACTGTGACATGGCCGTCAGCGAGGTCTACGACTTCTTCAGCATAGGTAACCTGAGGGATACCGAGTTTTTCAGCAATCTGCGGACCTACTTGTGCTGTATCGCCGTCAATAGCCTGACGGCCGCCGAGGATGATGTCGTAGTTGCCGAATTTTTTCACTGCCTGAGCGAGTGAATAGGAAGTGGCAAGAGTATCGGCGCCGCCGAGTGTACGGTCGGTGAGCACGATTCCGCCGTCTGCACCTCTGTAAATAGCTTCACGGATGATTTCTGATGCTCTGGGGAGACCCATGGTGAGCAGTGTCACTGTCGAACCGGGATTATTGTCTTTGATTCTAAGGGCTTGCTCGAGAGCATTAAGGTCTTCGGGGTTAAAGATAGCAGGCAGAGCGACACGGTTGATAGTGCCGTCTTCCTTCATCGCATCTTTGCCGACATTGCGGGTATCAGGCACCTGCTTTGCCAGCACAATGATGTTTAAACTCATAATTATAATGCAATAATTAATTATTAAATAATTTCAAGTAGTGTTGAATAAGGTGACAAAATTAGTCAATTAAGGCTTTTTTTCAAAATTATACTTTGTTTTTTAGCCTTTTGGACGTTAAAAATTGTCATCAGGGCTGTCAATCGTAGCTGCTTCCGTCAAAACAATGGGTGCAGATGCGGCATTTCGGAAGACCGATAGCCTTGACATAAGTCTCAAGCGAACTGAATTTTAACGAATCAAGACCAAGTTCGTTGGCTATCTCGCTCACAAGACGCTCATACTTTTCTGAGCCAGCGCGTGCATATTCCGCCAGATCAGGTTCCGGATCAGGGTCTATGCGCGCGATTATGCGTCTCGCGATAAGCTCCATCTCGTTCTTCGACGCTGTGAAGTTGAGGAAGCGGCACGGATAAATCAGCGGCGGGCAGCAGATGCGTATATGCACCTTCTCGGCGCCTGCGTCCCTGATATCCTTGACATTGTCGCGCAACTGAGTGCCACGGACTATCGAGTCGTCACAGAAAGCGACTTTCTTGCCTTTGAGCAGGGCTTCATTGGGAATGAGTTTCATTTTGGCGACAAGGGCGCGGCGCTCCTGAGTGCCTGGGGTGAAACTTCGCGGCCATGTCGGGGTATATTTTACCATACCACGCAGAAAAGGCTTGCCGCGTCCTTCGGCATAACCGAGAGCCATGCCCGTGCCGGAATCGGGAATAGGGCTGACGAAGTCGATGTCGACATCATCGTTTTTGCCGTTTTCGAGACCTATCGCGTGACGTATCTCATCGACATTGCGGTCTTCGTAGTTGCATGGCGGATATCCGTAATAGGCCCATAGGAACGAGCATATCTGCATCTTCTCGCCGGGCTTCTTGAGATATTCGATACCATCCGGAGTGATTCTGACAATCTCGGCCGGTCCAAGATTATA
Organism: uncultured Porphyromonadaceae bacterium; assembly: GCA_902493335.1. Taxonomy (GTDB): domain Bacteria; phylum Bacteroidota; class Bacteroidia; order Bacteroidales; family Muribaculaceae; genus CAG-873. The sequence goes on along the minus strand of CABUPJ010000004.1, from coordinate 35,349 downwards.
GCATGTCTTGTAGCCAAGATTCGGAAACGCGCAGTCCTCTGATGTTACGGCATGGGCTCCGTCTTTCTTGCCGATGATGACAGGAGTACGGCCGAGCTTATCTCGTGCGGCGATAATACCGTCGGGCGTAAGCAACAGCATCGAACACGAGCCTTTGATTTTGTTATAGACATGTTCGATGCCGCTGACATAATCGTCACCCTCGCTTATAAGAGCGCCGATCAGCTCGGTGGGATTGAGCGTGTCATAACTATGTTCGCAGAAATGACGTCCTAAGGCAAGCAGTTCCTGCTCAAGCTCTTTTATGTTGTTTATTTTCGCAACTGTCACGAGAGCGAATTTGCCGAGATGACAGTTGATGATTATAGGCTGGGCATCGGTGTCGCTGATGACACCGATGCCTGAATTACCTGAGAATTCGTCAAGATCGGGCTCGAATTTTGTTCTGAAATATGAGTTGTCGATGCTGTGGATCTGACGGGTGAACTGCCCGTTGTCGTATGTCGCCATACCGGCGCGGCGTGTACCCAGATGCGAGTTATAGTCTACGCCATAAAACAGTTCATTGACACAATCTTTTTTCTTAGTGACTCCGAAAAAGCCTCCCATATTGGTTTTTATGTTTTATTTTTTGATATTTTCAATCCATTTGCGGGCATTGATGAACGCATCAATCCAGACGGTGACATCGTCGTTGCGGTGTGAACGCGGATACCATGCGCACTGCCAGGGGAATATCGCTCTCTCGAGGTGGGGCATCATCGCTACATGGCGTCCGTCGGCCGAGGCAAGACCTGCCACAGCACCCTTCGAACCATTGGGGTTGCCGGGGTAAGACGCGTAACTGTATCGTGCTATGATATTGTAGTCGTCAAGTTTAGAAGGCAGATTGAAGCGACCCTCGCCATGGGCTACCCATATACCTGTTCTGACCCCTGACAGACTGCCGAACATGACGGTGTCGTTCTGAGGCACATTGACAGTGAGGAACTCCGACTCGAACTTATGCGATATGTTGTGCTCCATGACAGGCCTGATCTTTTCGCCGTAGCCGAGCAGATTAAGCTCGATCATAAGCTGACAGCCGTTGCAGATGCCGAGGCTGAGCGTATCATTGCGCTTGTAATAGTTGTCAAGAGTGCGACGGGCGTTTTCGTTCCAGAGGAAACCGCCTGCCCAGCCTTTCGCAGAACCGAGAACGTCACTGTTCGAGAAGCCTCCGCAGAAGACAATCATGTTTACGTCCTCGAGAGTCTCGCGTCCGCTCATCAGGTCGGTCATATGGACATCCTTGACGTCAAAGCCTGCCAGATGGAGAGAGTAGGCCATCTCACGGTCGCCGTTGACGCCCTTCTCTCTTATGATGGCAGCTCTTACGCCACTCTTGCCGCGACGTTTCAGATCAAGACCACGAGAAGCGAGGCTGCCGTCGAAACCGACGGGAAGTGTATAGCGCAGCGGCTGACGGCTATAGTTGTCGAAACGCAGACGGGCGCATTCTTCACCGTTCTGGAGAGTGTCAAGCAGATACGACGGGCGGAACCATACGTCGCGCAGGAAGTCGATGCCGATCAAATGCTCGCTTTCGTCATGTGTCACCATGATGACACGTTCGTCGGCCGGACATGCGATCGGGAAATATTTTACTGCCGCCTTGTCGAGAATTTCTTCGACAGATTCCTTCTTGGTGTCGTCGACCTGAATGACGACGGCCGGATTCTCGGCGAACAGAATCTTGACGAGGTCGTCCTCGCCGTACATTCTGAAGCCGTCGGTATAGAATTTCAGACCTCCACGGGTGTTGGCAAATGTCATTTCAAGCAGTGTGGTGACGAGACCGCCGGCGCTGACGTCGTGAATCGCAAGAAGTTTGCGGAGCTTGACGAGACGCTGCACGGCATCGAACGCGGTTTTGAATTTAGCCGCATCTTTGACAACCGGCACGTCAGAACCGACTTTACCCATAGTCTGGGCAAGTGCCGAGCCACCGAGCCGCAGGCTGTCACCCGAGAAGTCTATATAATAGAATGTGGAATTCTTTTTGTTTACGGCGACGGGCGATACGGTCTTGCGGATGTCGCTGACTTCGCCGGCAGCCGATATTATTACCGTGCCGGGAGCATAAACCTTGTCGTCTCCGTATTTCTGTGTCATCGAAAGGCTGTCTTTGCCCGTCGGGATATTTATGCCGAGGTCGCAGACAAAATCGCTGCACGCCTTGACGGCGCTATAGAGAGCGGCATCTTCGCCGGCGTTGTTGCAAGGCCACATCCAGTTGGCGCTCAGAGATACACTCTTGAGTCCTTTGGCAAGATTGGCTCCCACGATGTTGGTAAGCGCTTCGGCTACAGCCATCGTAGAACCGGCGGCTGAATCGGCGAGGGCAACCTGAGGTGCATGACCGATTGAAGTAGCGATGCCGGCTTTGCCGACGTAGTCGAGAGCAACGACGGCACAGTCGCTCAGTGGCAGCTGTATCTCGCCCTGACACTGCTGGCGGGCCACTTTGCCGGTGACCGAACGGTCGACCTTGTTGGTGAGCCAGTCCTTGCAGGCGACAGCCTCGAGCGAGAGAACGTCACGGAGATATGTGTCGAGCTGAGCGATGTCGGTCTTTATATCTTCAAAGTGGACAGGAACGGTCTTGTCGTTCATTACGGTCTTGGGCGAATTGCCGAACATGTCCTCCATGGCGAGGTCGATGGGCTTGACGCCGTCGCTCTGTTCGAAGACAAAACGGTCGTCGCCCGTGGTCTCGCCGACGACATAAAGCGGTGCACGCTCGCGGTCGGCGATAGCCTTGACATAGTCGATGTCGCCTTCGTTTATAACGAAACCCATGCGCTCCTGACTCTCGTTGCCGATGATTTCCTTGGCCGAGAGAGTGGGGTCGCCTACGGGCAGCGAGTCGATGGAGATGTGTCCGCCTGTGGCTTCTACGAGTTCAGACAGAGCGTTGAGATGACCGCCGGCACCATGGTCGTGAATAGAGACGATGGGATTTACCTCGCTTTCGGCCAGTGCACGGATGACGTTTGACACACGTTTCTGCATCTCGGGATTGGCGCGCTGCACTGCGTTAAGTTCTATAGCGTTGCCATAGCTTCCGGTGTCGACCGACGACACGGCGCCACCGCCCATGCCGATGCGGTAGTTGTCACCACCGCTGACGACTACTTTCTGGCCGGCTTCGGGAATGCCTTTGATGGCATCTTTTTTAGCGGCGAAGCCGACACCGCCGGCGAGCATGATTACCTTGTCGTAACCGTATTTCTTGCCATTCTCCTGATGCTCGAACGTGAGCAACGAACCGCAGATAAGAGGCTGGCCGAACTTATTGCCGAAGTCAGATGCGCCGTTAGACGCCTTGACGAGTATCTCTGAAGGTGTCTGATAGAGCCATGCGCGCGGGTCGAAGAGTCGTTCCCAGTTGCGTTCGGCGTCAAGACGCGGATATGAAGTCATGTAGACAGCCGTTCCGGCAATCGGAAGACTTGCGCGGCCACCGCCGAGACGGTCACGGATCTCACCGCCCGTGCCTGTGGCAGCGCCGTTGAAAGGCTCGACTGTGGTCGGGAAGTTGTGGGTTTCGGCCTTGAGCGAGATGACGGTATCGATTTCACGCTGTGTGAAGTAATCGGCACGGTCGGGGTTCTCGGGATAGAACTGGGTTATACGCGGACCTTTGACAAAGGCCACGTTGTCTTTATAGGCCGATACGAGACCGTTGGGATTGACCTCTGACGTGCGTTTGATGAGCTTGAAGAGCGAGAGCGGCTTTTCTTCGCCGTCGATGATGAATTTGCCGTTAAAAATCTTGTGACGGCAGTGCTCGGAATTTACCTGAGAGAAGCCGAAGACCTCACTGTCGGTCAGCGGTCGACCGAGTTTTGCCGAAAGATCTTTGAGATACTGCTCCTCGTCATCGCTGAGAGCGAGGCCTTCGCTGCGGTTATACTCGGTGATATCTTCAATATATTTGATTGCGTCGGGAGTCTTGGCTATATCGAAAAGATGGTTGTCAAGATCGGTATAGACTCGCTGTAACATAGGGTCGTATGACGGCTGGGGATTATCGGTGCGGACAAATTCCTCGATACGAAAAATGCCGGCAAGACCCATGTTCTGAGTGATCTCAACGGCATTCGTACTCCAGGGAGTTATCATTTCTTTTCGCGGACCGACAAAAGTACCTTTCAATTTCGAGCCCTTCAACGGCTTTGCGCCGTTGAGCAGCCAACTCAATCGTTCGAGTTCCTGTTGGTTAAAACTGTGGTTAGTGCTGACGGCATAAAATTTGTCAGCGCCCTTTTTGAAAAATACGACCATAATATTTATGTAGGCGTTGATGTGATGTAAGGGAATAGATTTCTAAGCGACAAAGTTACAAAAAAATATTATATGAAAATCGCGTGGGCGCCGAAAAATCGACGCCCACGCAGAGATTGTAACACAAATGTTTTTAGTTTAATACTTGTGGCTTTCGCTGTCGAGTTCGGCTTCGGTGAGCGGTCTGTTGTTCATTTTTCGCCATACGACCGCTATATAGGCGATCACGAAAGGAATGACAACCGACACCCAGCTCATGACTTTGAGCGTGAAGAGCGATGACGAACTGTTGGTGATGGTGAGCGAGCTTGCCGTGTCTGCGAGCGACGGATAATATGCCGTGTGATTCCATCCGGCAATCAGCAGCAAGACGATGACGACAAGCACCGTGCCTATGCCCGACCACCATATGCCACAACGGTAACCGGCGCAGAAAGCGCTTCGGCCGATGGCATAAAGCACCATTACGACACCGATAAGGAGCACGACTGTCAGAGGCCACATCTCAAGCAGATTGTGGAGATAGAGATTGCTCTCTTTTACAAATCCGCCGGCTGTCTCTCTCAGACCGTCTGAAAGCAGAAGAAGCACGAGAAATGCCACGAAGAGAACGGCGAAGACAAGGCCATTGACAAGAACTTTATTGCGAAGCTTGCGCGCGAACCCTTCAGTACTGTCGATATTGTTTATGAAATATAGTGCGGCCTGGGTGCGGGCGAGAAAGAAGACTGCGAAACCGAGCAGGAGATTCTTCCAGCAGACGATTGCTTCAAGTCCGTGTGTCGGTGCCCACTGCGATATGACCGGAGCGGTGACGTCAAGCAGATTGGTTTTATTGATGGTGAATTCAGCGCCGAAAAACATCATTGCGACAGCGACTCCAAGCAGCACACAGCCGAAGAGGCCGTTGAACATGAGGAAGATGTCGTAAGTAGATGTCCCATAAAGATTTCCTTTCTTGCGGCGGAACTCATAGCTGACAGCCTGTAACACGAAACTCAACAGTATGAGCATCCACAGCCAGTAGGCACCCCCGAAGCTCGTGGAATAGAAGAGCGGGAATGAAGCGAAAAACGCACCGCCAAAGACGACAAGAGTCGTGAACGTCAGTTCCCATTTGCGGCCGAGCGAATTGATGACGAGACCGCGGTCATTGTCGCCCGACAGCTCGAATATCATCGACTGACCGCCTTGCACGAAGAGAAGAAAGACCAATGTGGCGCCAAGCACTGCGACGAGAAGCCACCAATATGATTGTAACAGTTCTAATGTAGTCATAAGGCAAAACGGTTAATCGTGTTGTTCGATATTGTTTTTAGAAGCTTTAGAGATATATCTGAGCATAATGCTGATTTCGGCCGCAAGCATGAGTGTGAAGAGTACGGCAAAAATCCAGAATGTCAGCTCGACTGACGACTGCTGTATCGCCGAGACCGCCGCGCGAGTAGGCATAAGATCCTGGATAACCCAGGGTTGACGGCCGACTTCAGCCACAACCCAGCCGGCCTGGCTGCATATCCACACGACCGGAATCGAGAGTATGCCGACCCAGTGGAGCCATGGACGTTCAAGTACTTTGACTTTTTTATAGCAGACAATTATCAGCACGATGAACAGCAGCATCAGATAGCCGCCGGCCATCACCATGATTCTGAAGGCATAGAAAGTCATTGCTACCGGAGGCACAGCTTCGTCGACACTGTCAAAAAAGCCGTAGCCAAAGTATTTGTAATCGGCATTAATCTCGGCGAGCGCCGTCTCCATTGCAGTGCTGTCACCGGCTGCACGCGCTTCGCCATAGCGGGCGAGTGCGACGCGGGCAGCTTTGCCGCGCTCAATGCGTTCGGCATAGCTGACAATGTCAAGCGTGTCACCGCCGGCAGTCAGAGCGACGCCGTTTATGAGATCGTTGATACCGGGCACAAATGTGTTCGGATCGTGATTTGCAAGTACAGACAAACCATAGGGCAGCGATATCTCGAAGTGCATCGCATCCTGATTGTCCCCGGGTTTCTTGTCATTGTTGTAGATACCGAATGCTACAAGCTCCTGACCTACTTTGCCGTCATAGAGACCTTCCATAGCAGCCAGTTTCATCGGCTGTACGCGAGCTACCTCGACTGCCGAGCCATCGCCTGTATACAATGTGAGCAACATGCCGACGAGACCCGTCCACGAACCGACTTTGAGCGATTTGACAGCTGCGTCGACATTGCGCTTGCGCCAGAGAAGCCAGCTGCTGACACCTATGACGAAGACAGCAGCGAGAACCCATCCGCTGAAGACGGCATGGAAGAACTTGTTCATGGCGACAGAGTTGAATGCCACTTCCCAGAAGTTGTCCATGACGTTTCTCATCTGGTCGGGGTCAAAAGCCATGCCTACAGGATTCTGCATCCATGCGTTGGCGACGAGAATCCACAGCGCCGAGAGAGATACGCCTATGGCGGTAAGCCATGTCGCCGCAAGGTGGAAGCGCTTGCTCACTTTATTCCATCCGAAGAACATGACAGCGACAAAAGTCGCCTCCAAAAAGAACGCGAGCAGACCTTCGATAGCAAGAGGCGCTCCAAAAATGTCACCAACAAACCAGCTGTAGTTAGACCAGTTTGTACCGAACTCGAATTCGAGAATAATACCTGTGGCGACACCGCAGGCAAAGTTGATGCCGAAAAGCGTCATCCAGAATTTTGTGATTCCCTTCCAGGCCTCTTTGCCCGTCCTGACATAGATTGTCTCCATGATGGCGAGCATCAGTGACAGACCTATCGTCAAAGGCACGAAGAGCCAGTGATACATGGCTGTGAGGGCGAATTGCGCCCTCGACCAGTCGACAACTCCTAATAGATCATTCATGATATTAAAATTAATAATTAAAATAGTTTCACCGCTTTATAAGCTCGGTCGCCACAGCATTCGCCCTCTCTGCATCAGTATCATAGTTCTCGTCAAGCAGATTGGGAAAAAAGAACAGTTTAAGGATGGCAAACATTATAAATAGCTTTATTATGATTATAGCCCAGAGGCTTCGGCCGACAGTCATCGACCGAAATCCTTCGACATATAGGTTTATCACCCGTCTGATTAATCCGTTCATTGCCGTTTTACGACCTTCGTTATGTTATCATCAGGCAAAATAACATAAAAACTCTGTAATTGCGAAAAAAACTTAAGAAAAATAGCGGCATCCCAGACGGGAAGCCGCTATTTTTATAATATCATGGAAGCGTTGTCTTATGCCTGAACTTCGACGGCATCCTCTGAGGCCGCGATAATCTTCGTGACGATTTTCTTCTCATTTTCATCATAGTCGACGGCAATCGTATTGCCCGGCATGACAGACGCTGTGATAAGCAGTTCGGCCAGTTCGTCTTCGAGATACTTCTGTATCGCTCTTTTGAGCGGACGGGCGCCGAACTGTCTGTCATACCCTTTGTCAGCGATGAAATCACGGGCCTTCTCAGACAGGTTGAGTTTGTAGCCAAGCTCGTTGAGACGTTTGGTAAAGCCTGCGAGTTCGATGTCTATGATCTTGAATATTGCGTCGCGGTCGAGCTGGTCAAACATTATGATGTCGTCGATGCGGTTAAGGAACTCCGGTGAGAAAGCTTTATTGAGAGCCTTCTGCAGGACACCGTGAGTATACTCGCTGTCGACTTCACGCGTCGTGAAGCCCACACCCGAGCCGAAATCTTTAAGCTGCCGTGTGCCGATATTCGACGTCATGATTATTATCGTATTCTTGAAGTCGATGCGGCGGCCGAGGCTGTCGGTAAGACGGCCTTCGTCCATAACCTGAAGAAGCAAATTGAAGACGTCGGGATGAGCTTTCTCGATTTCGTCAAGCAGCACGACAGAGTAGGGGTGACGGCGCACTTTTTCGGTAAGCTGGCCCCCCTCTTCGTAGCCGACGTAGCCCGGAGGCGCGCCGACGAGGCGCGAGACGGTGAATTTTTCCATATACTCGCTCATGTCGATTCTTATCAGCGTATCGGCCGAATCAAAAAGATATTCTGCAAGCTTCTTGGCAAGATGGGTCTTGCCGACACCTGTCGGACCAAGGAACATAAATGTGCCTATTGGTTTGTTGGGGTCTTTCAGACCGATGCGGTTACGGTGTATAGCCTTGACAATCTTGCTGACTGCTTCGTCCTGACCGATGATGGCGCCCTTTAGGGTCGGAGCCATCTCGAGCAGTTTCGCGCCCTCGGCCTGAGCCACACGCTGCATGGGAACCCCGGTCATCATGGCGACGACCTCGGCGATACTGTCTTCATCGACCGTCTGGCGGTTGTCGACCATATCTTTTTCCCACTTTGCGGTGAGGTCGTCAAGACGGACCCGCAGCTCCTGGGCTTTGTTTCGCCACTCGGCCGCAGCGTTGTAGTTTGAAGACCGCGCGGCCGCCTGTTTGTTGTTGTCGGCTTCCTCGATCTCTTTTTCGAGCGCCTCTATCTCGGCGGGAACCTTGACGTTAGTGATATGCACACGCGAACCTGCCTCGTCAAGAGCGTCGATAGCCTTGTCGGGGAAATTGCGGTCGGTGATATACCTGTCTGTCAGTTTGACGCAGGCCTCGAGAGCATCCTCGGTATAAGTCACGTTGTGGTGCGACTCATATTTGTCCTTGATATTATGCAGAATACTGAGAGTCTCTTCGGCAGTGGTCGGCTCGACCATCACTTTCTGGAAACGGCGTTCGAGCGCACCGTCCTTCTCGATGTTCTTGCGATATTCGTCGAGAGTGGTTGCGCCGATACACTGAAGCTCACCGCGTGCAAGAGCAGGCTTCAGCATATTGGCTGCGTCCATCGAGCCCTGCGAGTTGCCTGCGCCGACGATGGTGTGTATCTCGTCGATAAAAAGAATCACGTTGGGATTCTTGCTCAATTCGTTGAGAATGGCCTTGATGCGCTCTTCAAATTCGCCACGGTATTTTGTGCCGGCGACGATGGCTGCCATGTCGAGCGACACGACACGTTTGTCAAAAAGTATTCGTGACACCTTGCGCTGGACGATGCGCAGAGCAAGCCCCTCGACAATTGCAGATTTGCCGACACCGGGCTCGCCGATGAGCACCGGATTGTTTTTCTTGCGGCGGCTTAGAATCTGGGCGAGACGTTCGATTTCGACTTCACGGCCTACTACAGGGTCGAGACGGTTGTCACGGGCGGCGCGTGTCATGTCGTGGCCGAACTTGTCGAGCACCGGAGTGTCGCTCTGCCCCGAACGCGTGTGCGAAGCTTTGCCAGCTCCCTGCGACTGCGAACGGTTATCTGAACCATATGACGGCGCGCGCTCGTCATCACCGTCATCAAGGAAGTCAGCGCTGTCACTCACAGCCTCGGGTTGCGACGAAACGAGCGAATAAAGCTTGTCATAGCTTATGCCGGCATTGAAAAACGGCTGCATATAGTCGATATTCTGAAGTTCGTAATTATGAAAGAGCGCCAGAAGAATATGTGTCAGATCGACCGAGGCCGACTTGAGTAACCGCGCTTCGAGGGTGCTGAGTTTGACGATCCTGTTTGTCAGATCGCTGACCGACAGCTCGGTTATATGCTGTTCGGCCTCGTTAAAAAGATGCTCGTCGAGTTTCTGCTTGAGTTCGTAGACAGAGCTTCCGACAGCAGCTTTTTCGAGCAACTTTGCCGTGCGGCTTTCCACATCCGAAATCATCGCGAGAAGCAGATGGGCCGGCGTGATGCTCGAATTGTTGTGCCTGAGCGCCTCTTTCTTACTGCGCTCAAGGAGCTTTTGTATATCAGGAGAAAATCTGTTTTCCATCTAATTTATTACCTTTCTCTTTTGTTTTAGTGTCTGGTCTTGATATTATCTGAAATGACATTTAGCAAAGATTATGCCAATAACGTCTCTACTATATCATACATTATATAAATAAAGATTTTTTTGCTTTGAATTGTTCAAAGATACATTTTTTTCAAGAAAAAACAGTATCTTTGTATGATATTTATGCGGAATATTTTGCGGCCGGGCTGTCGCCCCGTCACAGACTCCGCCTAAACGATTAATTTACAGAAACCATAATCATGATTGAAGACGATCGCATATTAAAGATCAATATCGAAAATGAGATGAAATCGGCCTATATCGACTATTCGATGTCGGTTATAGTGTCGCGAGCGCTCCCTGATGTGCGTGACGGCATGAAGCCCGTACACCGCCGAGTGCTTTTCGGAATGAACGAAATGGGCAACAACAGCGACAAGCCCCATAAAAAGTCGGCAAACTGTGTCGGTGAAGTGATGGGTAAATATCACCCCCACGGTGACTCGTCAATCTACGGCACTGTCGTGCGTATGGCACAGGACTGGTCGCTGAGATATACTCTTGTCGACGGTCACGGCAACTTCGGCTCGGTCGACGGTGATCCCCCAGCCGCAATGCGTTATACCGAGGTACGCCTCTCGAAAATGGGTGAGGAAATGCTTGCCGACATTGATTCAGATACAGTCGACTTCCAGCCCAACTATGACAACTCGCGCCGCGAACCCGTCGTTCTCCCGACCCGTTTCCCGAACTTACTTGTCAACGGTGCCTCTGGTATCGCTGTCGGCATGGCTACAAATATGCCCCCGCACAACCTGTCGGAATCGATAGACGCCTCTGTGGCTCTTCTTGAGAACCCCGAGCTAACGATTCCCGAACTCATGAAATATATCACCGCCCCCGATTTCCCGACCGGCGGTATCATATATGGCTATAATGGCGTCAAGGACGCATACGAGACCGGCCGCGGCCGCATCATCATACGCGCGAAAGCCGAGATCGAATCAGAAGCAAACCATGAGTCGATTATCGTGACCGAGATTCCCTACGGCGTCAACAAGGCCGAGCTTATCAAATATATAGCCGATCTCGTCAACGAGAAGAAACTCGACGGAATCGCCGACATCAACGACGAGACCGACTACAAGGGCATGCGCATCGTCATCAAACTCAAAAGCGACGCAAACGCCAACGTCGTGCTCAACAAACTTTACAAGATGACCCAGATGCAGGCGTCGTTCAGCGTCAACAACGTCGCTCTCGTCAACGGCCGTCCCTGCACATTAAATATAAAACAGATCATATCGGCGTTTATCGACCACCGTCACGAAGTTGTCATCCGCCGCACGCAATTCGAGCTCAACAAAGCCCGTGAGCGCGCCCTGATTCTTCGCGGCCTGATTATCGCATCACAGAATATCGACGAGGTCATCCATATCATCCGCTCGTCTGACGACACCGAGCAGGCCAAGGCAAGACTCGCCGAACGATTCGAGCTCGTCGACGTACAGACACAGGCAATCGTCGACATGCGTCTTAAGAGCCTTACCCAGCTCGAACAGGGCAAACTCGAAGCCGACTATGAAAAAATCATGGCCGAGATTGCCAGACTTGAACTCATTCTGTCGGATCCGGCCGAGTGCCGCCGCGTAATACGCGAAGAACTTGAGGCTGTCAAAGCCCAGTATGGCGACGCGCGCCGCACTGTCATCGACTATACCGCGGGCGACTTCAACGCCGAAGATTTCTATGCCGACGACGAGATGATTATCACCATCTCTCATCTCGGTTACATCAAACGCACTCCGCTGAGCGAGTTCCGTGCGCAGAACCGCGGCGGCGTCGGCGCCAAAGGCAGCGACACGCGCGACGAAGACTTCATCGAGCACATCTATCCCGCTTCGATGCACAACACGATGCTCTTCTTCACCGACCGCGGCCTCGTCTACAAGATGAAAGTCTACGAGCTGCCCGAAGGTGCCAAGAACAGCAAAGGCCGCGCGCTTCAGAATCTGCTCGAAATAGAGCCGGGCGATCAGGTAAATGCCTATATCCGATGCAAACAGCTCGACGACAGCGAGTTCATCAACTCGCACTATCTCGTCTTCGCCACCAAGAACGGCATCGTCAAGAAGACCCTTCTTGCCGAATACGCCCGAGTGCTTGCAAAGGGCAAGAAAGCCTTGGTCATCAGAGAAGACGACCGTCTTATCGGCGTAGAACTCACTGACGGCAACTCGGAGATACTTATGGCCAACCGTAACGGTCGCGCCATCCGCTTCCATGAATCGAAACTCAGAGCCATGGGCCGCGTGTCGACGGGCGTGAGAGGTATGAGACTCGATGGCGGCGATGATGAGATAATAGGCCTCATTGCTATGGGTGCTGAATCGGAAGACAACGTCATGGTCATCTCCGAGAAAGGCTTCGGCAAACGTTCGCTTCTCGACGGCTACCGCGTCACCAACCGTGGCGGCAAGGGCGTCAAGACCATGAACATCTCGGACAAGACAGGCCTCCTCGTAGCCTTCAAGAGCGTCAACGACGACAACGACCTTGTCATCATCAACAAATCAGGCATAACCCTTCGCATCCATGTGGCCGATATCCGCGTTATGGGCCGTGCCACACAGGGCGTCAAACTCATCAACCTTGACAAGCGTAACGACGTTATAGCATCTGTATGCTGCGTTGACGCTGATCCCGAGGAGGAAGTCGTCGAGGTTATCGAGGGCGAGGAACTCCCCGATATGATTGACGACGAGGCAGACATCGATGTTACTGACGAAACCGACGATGACACCGACGTACAGCCAAACGATTGAAAAAACAATAATTATCTATCAATATCCTAACGATTAAATGTTATGAAAAAAATCATCCTTATTGGTGCAGGTATCCTCGCCGGGCTTACAGCTTCAGCTCAGATGTCTGTAGTAAAAGAGGCTGAAAAGGCCATGAAAAGTTCTGATGACAGTTACAAGCCAGTTGTAGAAATCATCACCCCCGCTCTGACTAACCCCGAAACCTCAGGCCTCGCCCAGACCTGGTATATTCCCGGTAAGGCAGCTTTCAAGTGCTACGACCACCTGCTTGGCCTCAAGGCATTCAATAAGCTTCCTGAAGACGGCGAACTCAAGATGGCCGAAGCTCTTCTTGACGGCTACAATTATTTTGTGAAAGCCCTGCCTCTCGACTCTGTTCCCAATGAAAAAGGTAAGGTTAAGCCCAAATATTCAAAAGAAATAGTCTCGACGCTTGCAGGCCACTTCGGCGACTTCAGCGGTGCCGGAGCTACATTCTACAACAGCCAGCGCTACAACGATGCCTATGACATCTGGCAGGTGATGGTCGATCTGTATGCAAATCCCCTCTACAGAAAAGATATCGCCAACGTCGATTCGACACTTATGGGTGACATCACTTTCAACCAGGGCATTGCCGCCTGGCAGGGTGAGAACCTCCCCAAGGCCCTCAAGGCGTTCAAAACATCAATCGCTCTCGGCCACAACGACAAGGATACATATAACTATGCTATCGGTGTAGCCTCACAGATTCCCGACAGCGTCGCCGCTCTCGAGCTCGCCAAAGAAGCGCTTCCTCTTTATGGCAAAGAAGAGCCTTCGTATATCGGCATTATCATCAACGACTATCTGCAGAAGAAAGACTATCAGAAAGCCTTCAACGCCATCAACGAAGCCATAGCAGCCAACCCCGACAACGCACAGTATTATGTCGTTCTCGGTGTTATCTATGACAACGACGGCAAACGTGCCGAAGCAAAGAAAGCTTACGCCAAAGCCATCGAGCTCGACCCCTACAGCAAAGACGCTCTCTTCAACTATGGCAAAGCTCTTTGCGAAGACGCTTATGAAATCAGCGACAAAGCCCCCTCTGATCCCTCTCAGATCGAAGCATATTTCAATGAAAACATCCGCCCCCTCTTCAACGAGGCTGCCGATTATCTTGAAAGGGCATACAACGTAGACGAAAACTACACCATCGCCCTCAAGTATCTTGAAAATGTATATTACAACCTCAAAGATGAGGAAAAGCTCAAATATACCACAGACCGACTTAACAAATAAGCCACTATAAACATTTTTCACAGAGCCCGGCCATAAAAGCCGGGCTTTGCTGTTTTTTTTATACCTTTGCAATAAAAGAAAAACTAAACGATATAACAGATATGACAGATACTACACAACAGTTTGACACGGCTCTGGCTCTATGCCGCAACGTTTTTACGGCAAAACTTGCCGATTACGGCCCGTCATGGCGGATTCTGAGACCGGCGGCGGTCACTGACCAGATATTCATAAAAGCCAAACGCATCCGTTCGCTCGAGACCAAAGGCTGTTCAGCCGTAGGCGAGGGCATCCTCCCTGAATTCATCGCCATTGTCAACTATGGCATCATCGGACTCATCCAGCTCGAACTCGGCGCGTCAGACACAAAAGACATCGACGTCGACACCGCTGTAGAGCTGTATGACCGCTATGTAGCGACCGCCCGCACCCTTATGCTCGCCAAAAACCATGACTACGACGAGGCATGGCGCATGATGCGTGTGCTGTCATACACCGACTTAATCCTGATGAAAATAGAGCGCACCAAGGAGATTGAAGACCACTGCGGCCAGACTCTCGTTTCCGAAGGCATTGACGCCAATTATATGGATATGGTCAACTATGCTGTCTTTGGCATCATCAAACTGACCGAAAATGCCTGAACGCAAATTTCTGCTTTTCAAGACCTGTGTCTGGCTCGCGCGAATTGTCGTGGGTCTTACTTTCGTTGTTTCCGGCTGGGCCAAGGCCGTAGACCCGTGGGGATTTATTTATAAGATTGAAGATTATCTCACCGTATGGTCTATTGATGTAGCGCGTGAAATCACACTTACAGGTGCGATAAGTCTGTCTGTGGCCGAATTTATCACAGGCGTACTTATCGTGACAGGCTGCTGGCGACGTCTGTCGGTCATGGTGGCTGCCGGATTCATGGCGGTCATGTTGCCGCTCACAGCATATATTGCCATCGCCGATCCAGTCCCCGATTGCGGCTGCTTCGGCGATTTCATCATAATCTCGAATACCGCCACTTTTCTGAAAAACATTGTACTTTCTGCACTTGTAATATACCTCCTTAAGTATAATACCAGGGTAAAAGGCCTTTACAGACATTCTTTGCAGTGGCAGACAGTCGCCGTTTCTCTGGTGTTTGTTGTCACTGTTTCATTCATAGGCTACCGATACCAGCCCGTCGTAGACTTCAGACCATTTAAAACGGGGTCTGTTTTCCCGCCGGCATCGGCTGAGGACGATCCCGACGTCACATTTGTCTATTCAAAAGACGGCGAAGAACGGGAGTATGACATCGATAATCTGCCTGACAGCACGTGGACTTTTGTCAGCCGTATCGACAGGACCGGTGCGACCGAAGATAATTCTTTTGCAGTCTTTGACGGATATGATGATGTGACCGAACTGCTTGTTTCAGACAAACCGTTGTTACTTCTTGTTGTCAACGATCCCGGGGCAGGTTACCTCTACCGTTCCAGACTGGCGATGCAGTTTGCCGGTCTCATCGAACGTGAAGGCGGAGAAATGATTGCCATTCTCGCCGCCGATGCCGATGGTGTCGAAAAATGGCGGAATCTCGCAGCTATCGATACCGATATATTTACAGCCGATGACACCTCCCTCAAAATGCTTGCCCGCGGCGACACCGCATTGGTGTATATCGTTGACGGTCATATAGTGTGGAAACGTAACATCGCGTCGTTCAGCCCCGATCTTTTTGATTCCGGCGAAAGCATATCTCTCAATGAAATGGCGGTGGTAGATGACGGTGGCGTGAATCTCAGACTTTCGTTGTTATGGATAATAGCAATGGCGCTTATCTATCTGTTCAACTTTTCGCGGAAAACTAAAAACGTGACAGAGCATACAAAATGAAGCATATAATCTTAGAGACCGACAGACTGATGTTGCGCGAAATGGACTTTTCTGATGTAGAAGCCTTGGCGTCAATGCTGCAGGACGACCGTGTCATGTATGCCTACAACGGTGCATTCAATGACCGGGAAACGTTGCTCTGGCTGCAAAAACAGATACAACGCTACAATGACCATGGCTTCGGCTTGTGGGGCGTATTCCTCAGAAACTCTGACGAGATGATAGGTCAATGCGGAATTACCATACAGGATTACAAGACAACACAAGTCCCGGAAATCGGATATTTGTTTGCGCATAAACACTGGCACAAGGGTTATGCTACAGAAGCAGCCATCGCTTGTCGGGAATACGGCTTCAATAAACTTCGGTTTGAAGTCATGTATTCAATCATCAGAGATTCTAACGAAGCTTCAAAAAATGTCGCTTTGCGAAACGGGATGATCCCGATAGACCATATAACCAAACATTATCGAGGAATTGATATGCCGCATATAGTATTTTGCACAAAATAAGGTGGTGTGATTATAATCGGCATGCATTTTTTTCAATTTATTTAATGGTATAAAAAATTATTTTTCAGTTTATTATTGATTGTTGACAAAAATGCGGGATAAAAAAGCACAAAAAATATTTTGTTAATTGGTAAGAATGCATTAACTTTGCACTCGCAATCGCAAGAAAGCAATTGGCTCCTTAGCTCAACTGAATAGAGCATCTGACTACGGATCAGAAGGTTACAGGTTTGAATCCTGTAGGAGTCACAACATAAAGAGCAATCGGCTCCTTAGCTCAACTGAATAGAGCATCTGACTACGGATCAGAAGGTTACAGGTTTGAATCCTGTAGGAGTCACAATTAGGTCGCAAATTTTGCGGCCTAATTTTCTTTTTGACCGTCTCATTGCCGATTCGCGTATATTATTAAGCCCGAAATTTTAATTTTCAGATGATTTTGGCTATCTTTGCGCGAAATTATATAGTCTTCCCAAATAAGAATAATATGAAGAAATTCAATGAATATAACGGCTTCAATCTCTCGGATATAAATAAAGAGATGCTCGACCGTTGGCGTGAAGCGGATTTATTTAACAAAAGTATGAAAGTGCGCGAAGGTTGTCCCTCGTTTGTTTTCTACGAAGGTCCTCCTTCGGCCAATGGTATGCCCGGTATTCACCACGTGATGGCGCGCACGATTAAAGATATCGTCTGCCGTTACAAAACCATGAAAGGCTTCCAGGTCAGACGCAAGGCCGGCTGGGACACTCACGGTCTGCCCGTCGAGCTTGGCGTCGAAAAAGCGCTGGGAATAAAAAAAGACGACATCGGTCATAAAATTTCGGTCGACGACTACAACGCCGCCTGCCGCAAGGAAGTCCTCAAATACACAAAAGAGTGGGAGACTCTCACCGAATCGATGGGTTATTGGGTCGACATGAAAGACCCCTATATAACATTCGACAACCGATATATCGAAACGCTGTGGTGGCTGCTCGCCCAGCTCCATAAAAAAGGATATCTCTACAAAGGATACACAATCCAGCCATATTCACCGGCTGCCGGCACAGGCCTCAGCTCTCATGAACTCAACCAGCCCGGATGCTATCGCGACGTAAAAGACACAACATGCATCGCCCAGTTCCTCGCCACTAATCCGACTGAGGAAATGAAAGGGTGGGGACGTCCCTACTATCTTGCGTGGACGACTACACCGTGGACTCTCCCGTCAAATACAGCCCTCTGTGTCGGCCCGGCAATAGATTACAGCATTGTCAGAACATATAACCCATATTCGGGCGAACCTATTACCGTCGTAGTCGCCGAGGCTCTGATTGGCAGCGTCTTCAACCCCAAAGCCGCCGGTATCGCCCTCGAAGACTATAACAAGGGAGACAAACTTGTCCCTTATCATGTAATCAAGACTGTCAAAGGCACAGATCTTGTGGGACTCGAATATCAACAGCTTATCCCGTGGATGAATCCCGGTGAAGGAGCATTCCGCATTATCCCCGGCGACTATGTATCGACAGAGGATGGTACGGGCATAGTCCATATCGCCGGTACATTCGGCGCCGATGACCTTCGTGTGTCAAAGCTCAACAACATTCCGCCGCTGTTGCTTGTCGACGCAGACGGCAATCAGCGTCCCATGGTCGACATGAAAGGCCGTTTCTACCGCATCGAGGACATTGACAAAGACTTCGTCGCCAAAAACGTCAACGTCGGGCTCTATGCTCCCTGGGCTGGCAAATATGTCAAAAACGCCTACGACGAGACCAAGACCGAGGCCGACGAGACTCTCGACGTCGAAATTTGTATGTGGCTCAAACAGAATGACAAGGTCTTCAAGATTGAGAAACACGTCCACAGCTATCCGCATTGCTGGCGTACAGACAAACCTGTGCTCTATTATCCGCTTGACAGCTGGTTTATCAGAACTACGGCAGCCCGCGAGCGCCTTATGGCTCTCAACGAGGAAATCAAATGGAAACCCGCGTCGACAGGTAGCGGACGTTTCGGCAAATGGCTCGAAAACCTCCAGGACTGGAACCTCTCGCGCAGCCGCTACTGGGGCACTCCGCTCCCTATATGGCGCACCGAAGACAACAGCGAGGAGATCTGCATCGACAGCGTCGAGACTCTGTATAATGAAATCGAACGCTCGGTCGAACTCGGTTTCATGAAATCAAACCCCTATAAGGACAAAGGATTCAAGCCCGGCGTCTACACAAAGGAGAACTACGATCTTATAGATCTCCACCGTCCCTATGTCGATGATATTATCCTCGTTTCATCGACAGGAAAGCCCATGCGCCGCGAGCTCGACCTTATCGACGTCTGGTTCGATTCAGGTTCGATGCCTTATGCACAGATTCATTATCCTTTTGAAAACAAAGAAGCCTTCGATACCGGACGTGTGTTCCCGGCTGACTTTATCGCCGAGGGCGTCGATCAGACACGTGGCTGGTTCTTCACTCTCCATGCCATCGCCGGCATGGTCTTCGACGACAAAGCGTTCAAATCGGTTATCTCGAACGGCCTCGTCCTTGATAAAAATGGCGACAAGATGTCGAAACGTCTCGGCAACTCGGTCGATCCGTTCATGGCAATAGAAAAATTCGGCTCCGATCCGCTGCGATGGTATATGATTGCCAATTCAGCGCCCTGGGACAATCTTAAATTCAATCCCGATGGCGTTGTCGAAGTGTCAAGAAAGCTGTTCTCGACGCTCGCCAACACATATTCTTTCTTTGCTCTCTATGCAAATGTCGACGGTTTCAATCCTGATATCGAACAGATTCCCGTCGAAAAGCGTCCCGAGATCGACCGTTGGATCATCTCACTGCTCAACACACTGATAAAGCAGGTCAGCGATTCTTTCGAAGACCTCGAGCCCACAAAAGCCGCCCGAGCCATCAATGATTTCGTCATTGATAATCTCTCTAACTGGTATGTGCGCCTCAATCGCAAACGTTTCTGGGGCGGAGGCATGTCTGAAGACAAGCTCTCGGCATACCAGACGCTTTATGAATGTCTCAAGACTGTTGCCATGCTTATGGCTCCCGTCGCTCCTTTCTACTCAGACCGCCTGTATCAGGATTTGACGCAGTCGTCGACTGATAACTCCGTCCATCTTGCTCTCTTCCCGACAGCCGACGAAAAATATATCGACAAGTCTCTTGAAGAACGCATGGCACTCGCCCAGACAATCACATCGATGGTGCTGTCATTGCGCCGCAAGAGCAATCTCAAGGTGCGTCAGCCGCTCCGTGCCATCATGGTGCCCGCTGTCGACGGCCGCCAGCGTGAGGATATCGAACTGATGTCAAATCTGATTCTGACAGAAGTCAACGTCAAAGAGCTCAATATCGTCGGAGCCGAAGATTGCGCGCTCGTCAAGCGTGTCAAACCCGACTTCAAGAAACTCGGTCCGAAACTTGGCAAACAGATGAAACTCGCTGCTCAGGCTCTTCAGACTCTCGACCAAAAAGAAATAGCTCTGTTTGAGAAACAGGGTTATATCGATCTGACAGTCAACGGCGCCGACATAAAAGTCGACCTTTCTGACGTCGAAGTCGTCTCGGAAGATATTCCCGGCTGGCTTGTCGCCAACGAAGGAAACGTCACTGTGGCTCTCGATATCACTGTCGACGAAGATCTGCGCCTCGAAGGCATTGCCCGTGAAATCATCAACCGCATACAGAATATCCGCAAATCGCGCGACTACGACATCACCGACAGGATAAATGTCGTCTTCGTGAACAATCTTGATATCAGCGAAGTTGTAAATAAATATGGCGAATACATCGCCCGTCAGGTACTTGCCGAATCGATTGTAACCGGCGACCACGACAACGGCTCATATGAAGAGCTTGATCTTGACGGCTATAAAGTGTTTGTCCGCATCACATTAAATTAAACTTCATGACAGAAAAGACACGATATTCAGACGAAGAGCTTCAGGAGTTCAAAGAAATCATACTTGCCAAGCTTGACAAGGCGCAGAAAGAGTACGACAACCTGACCGCGTCTCTGCGCAACAGCTACGGCAATGATATCGCCGACACATCGCCTACATTCAAAGTGCTTGAAGAAGGCGCATCGACCCGTGACCGCGAGGATATGGCCCGTCTGGCCGAACGTCAGCGATCGTTCATCAGCCACCTTCAGGCGGCTTTGGTGCGTATCGAGAACAAGACATACGGTATCTGCCGCGTCACAGGCAAGCTGATTCCTAAAGAACGCCTCAGAGCCGTTCCACACGCAACCCTGAGCATTGATGCCAAGAAATAATCTTGTGATGAAACATTCGAGAGCGTGGCTGGCCGTACTGATAGTTCTGGCCGTGCTGATTATTGACCAACTCATAAAGATATGGGTCAAGACCCATATGTTCTGGGGGGAGGACATCGAGGTATTGCCTTGGTTTCACCTCCGTTTCGTCCAGAACAACGGCATGGCGTTCGGCATGGAATTCGGCAGCAAACTGTTTCTGTCGCTTTTCAGAGTCGTCGCCGTCGCAGGTCTGATATGGGTACTATACCGCTTGTGCAAAGACAATGGCCGCAAATATCCGGTTGGCTTGCTGGTATGCCTCAGCCTTGTGACAGCCGGCGCCGCCGGAAACATCATCGACTGCCTTTTCTACGGTGAGATATTCAACAATCCTTATCCCCCTGAGGTTGCGTCTTTCGTCCCGTGGGGCGAAGGATATTCCTCGCTGTTCCATGGACTGGTTGTCGACATGTTCTATTTCCCGCTGTTTTCTTTCGAGTGGCCCGACTGGATGCCTTGGCTCGGCGGACGGTCATTCTCGTTCTTTGATCCCGTTTTTAACTTTGCCGACGCCGCCATATCTGTCGGTATGGTGGTTTTGATCCTCTTTTACTCAAAATATCTTGGCGGATCAGAGAAGCACATTGAAGAGAAAATTGATGAATGAAATTAAAACGCGCTCATATCATTCTGCCCTTGTTGTGCGTGACCGCCGGTTGCAGCAAAGTGCCTTCATATGTCATTCAGCCTGACGAAATGGCCGAACTGATGGCCGACATCCACATCGGCGAATCTGTCATAGAAGTCAATCGCTCGACCTACTACAACGACTCTTTGAAGCAGCTGCTCAAGCAGTCAATCTACGAAAAACATGGCGTCGATCAGGCAAAAATCGACACATCGTTCTACTGGTATGGCCATAACATCACAGAGTATATGGCCGTATACGAGAAGACGATTGAGATTCTCGACCGACGGATATCTGAAACCGGCAACCGCATTAAGGCCGAAATGGTATCGATAGCCGGCGACTCTGTCGACGTATGGGGTGGGGCGCAGTTCCTTAAAATCAACGACAGGATGCCCTCGCCGTTCCTTACATTTGGTCTTGATAAAGACGATAACATGGAAAAAGGCGACTACTATACATGGCGTGCCAAATTCTACAATAACCCCGAGAATACCAAATGGGTCATTGCCGTCAACTATGCCGACAAAAACATAGAATATCAGATGGCCGACGTCATTGGCGACGGATGGAAAGAACTGTCATTCTATACCGATTCGAGCAGACAGGTCGAACACATCGCCGGATATCTTGTCGCTTCTCCAAAAGCCTCATCATCTATATGGGTTGACAGCGTCATGCTTGTCAGAAACCGTTTCGCCCCCGAGAAATACAGCCAGAGATATCGCCAGAAGAAACTTGAGGCCGACAGAGACTGACAACGATGAAACGCTTTCTCGCCCATAGAATCATTACAGCCGACAGCGAATATAAACTGGCCGTATTGACTGTTTCAGACGACCGTAAAAATTTTGAAATTCATCCGTTCGATGGCGAGACCGAAGCCACGGTTTTCGTCGCGGGAACTATAAAAGTAAACGTGAGCGATGGAGTGTGCCGTCTTTATCATGACGGGAAGCCTCTGTCGCTCACGTTGACTGATAAATAGGAGGTTCGTTCCTATATTATTCCCCTTAGCTCGTTTATGTCAGAGATATTGTGACGTTCACAGTAATCTCTGATTTCATTTATTATTCTGACTGTTACCGACGGATTGATAAAGTTGGCTGTACCTACTTCCACGGCTGTGGCGCCGGCCATGATGAATTCAAGCGCGTCACGCCCGGTCATGATGCCGCCCAGGCCGACTACAGGAATGTCTACAGCCTTTGCGACCTGCCATACCATACGCACGGCCACCGGACGCACCGCCGGGCCCGACAGACCGCCTGTGACAGTCGACAGCATAGGCCTGCGGCGCTCGACATCGATAGCCATGCCGAGCATGGTGTTGATAAGCGATACACTGTCTGCGCCCTCGCCTTCGACAGCTTTGGCAATGTCTGTGATTGAAGTGACATTGGGCGACAGTTTGACCATAAGGTGTCTCGGCCATGCCCTTCGGGTAGCTGCTGTCACTTCGGCTGCACCATCAGTCGTCGTACCGTATGCCATGCCGCCCTGCTTCACGTTAGGGCAAGAGATATTGACCTCTATGGCCTCAATCTTGTCAAGCGGTGCGAGTTTCTCGCAGACAGCCACATAATCTTCGATTTTTGCGCCGGAGACATTGACAATCACCTGCGATTTGCAGCCCGCGATTTGCGGATATATGTTTTCGATAAAATAATCCACACCTTTATTCTGAAGCCCCACGGCATTAAGCATCCCCGACGGTGTTTCAGCCATGCGGGGGTAGGGGTTGCCTTCACGTGGCTCGAGTGTAGTGCCTTTCACGATAAAGCCGCCAAGCTCGTTCAGGTCTATGAAGTCTGAAAACTCACGTCCGTAGCCGAATGTACCCGAAGCCGTCAGTACGGGATTTGCCAATTGTAATCGGCCGAGATTTACATTTAAGTTTACCATGATAAACGATTGATATTAAAAACAGGGCCTTCCGAGCATACGCATACGTTATGCCCCTTGTTATCCTTTTCGACACAGCAGAGACACGCGCCAAGACCACATGCCATCATATTCTCAAGCGACACCTCACATTCGACACCCAGCACACGAGCGCGTTCGGCCACAGCCTTCATCATAGGCATCGGACCACAGCATTGCACCAGATCATGATCTGCTGTGAACGCATCGCTCATCGTCACGAAACCCTTGACTCCAAGCGAGCCGTCTTCTGTCGTAAAGCAGACATCTCCGACAGCTCTGAATTCATCAATCAAAGCCAGATCACCTTTGCTACGGGCACCGAGAATGAGAGTAGGGCGCACATTATTCTCATTGTATTTCCTCGCGAGATAAAGCAGCGGAGCAATGCCGACACCTCCGCCGATAAGCAGCGGTCTTACAGCATTCACCGAAAAGCCATTGCCCAGCGGGGCAACTATATTCACAACCGCACCGGTCTCGATACAGCACAAAGCGGCTGTGCCGGCTCCGGCATTTCTGACAAGAAGCCACAGCGTATTGTCTGTGCAGTCGATGTTATTGATAGAGATAGGCCTTCGCAGAAATGTAGTCTTCGAATCAGGAACATCCACCTCGACAAACTGTCCGGCTACCATTTCAGGCAGTGGCCTTCCGTCTGCCGGAGTCAGCTTTAGAAGATGATAGCTTCCCGCCACATCGTTGGCGACGACCGTCATGTCTAATTGATATTTGGTCATATTATAAGATATTTAAAATAGATTATTTCAGTCCGACAGACACATCATAAGGAATCCGAGCGAATAAAAAAACATCAGCATGGCTGTCATACCGAGCATTTTATTCAGCGCGCGGCCTTTAAGATGTGAAATTTTGATAAACAGCGCGATATGTCCCGCTATATATATAATAGGTATAATCAGCCATATTCGGCGGCAGGTCAACCATATCTGACCGACCAAAGCAATTGCGGCCAGTCCGTTGACGAGATAGAGCAACCGGCTGAACTTAAGGCCCGTAACGACCGTCAATGTTTTCTTTCCCACAGCCCTGTCATCCTCTATGTCTCTGTAATTATTCACAATTATGACATTTGCACCCATCAGGCCTATTGCGATCGACGCCATCATAACGTCCGACGACCAGCATCCGGTTTGAATATAGTATGTAAGATTGACCGGCGTTATACCAAAAAATACGATAACCGCAACCTCGCCAAGGCAATGGTGTGATAACGGGTAGGGGCCTGTACTGTAAGCCAACACGCCCAAAGCAATCAATACGCCGACCGCTATCAGCCAAAGACCGCCCCAGTAAGTCAGAGAAAGTCCGACAAGACAGGCCACTCCCAGTGTCACAAACGTGGCTGTTTTCATTGCCTTGGGCGAAATATCACCCTCTGTTACAGACCTGCGCGGCCCCTCGCGGCCGACTTTGTCAAACCCGCGTTTGAAGTCATAATACTCATTGGCGAAATTCGATGCAACTTGAGCCAGCACAGCAAAAAGCAGACAGAGCACAGCCGGCAGCCAATAGAATCTATTATCATATACAGCATATCCGATCGAAGTCAGAACACCGGCAATCGAAACCGGGATTGTCCTCAGTCTGGTCGCTTCGATCCATGAATTAATCTTACCTGACATAACGACTCAATTATATTGCAAAAATACTCACAAATAATTCGACCGACAAATATTGGCTATAGATTCTAATGATGTGTTTGAATATCTGTTTCAGAGGAGAAGAAAAAGTTTAGTTTTTCCAGTGGTCTTCGATTAAGTTTAACCTGAATCCGTTTCTTTGGGAAAGTACTGTCGAAGGAGCTTGTTTGCAGTCTAACATTATTCCACATCCAAGACTGCAATCGGAAGATAAGAGCCAAATTAAGGAGTTTGACCGGATGAGAAGAGAGAGGAGCTTTATCCGGCATGTATAATTTAACATAATATATATTATGTAATTATTGTCTATCCATAAAAACCTATCAGATATGGGAATTTTAGACTATGCAAACTCCTCAATAATTATGTGCCAAACGTAACAAATATCTCCGGACCCGCGACATTCACATTAGATACTCGGGCAAACGATTAGAGGGAAACAAAACTCTCCTCAGCCAACAAACATGAATCTACATAGCCTCACAGAGCAATGCAAACTTGTGATTAAATTCGAGATAGTTACAATTGCGAATGGCATACACTTAATGTACTACTATTTTCAATTGTAAATAATAAATAAATTTACGTTTAACACCTCGTGTACTCTGGTCGAATTTGTAATCATCATCGTGATTTCTAATTGTGTCGGCCGATTCTTTAAACACAAACCGTAAGTATTTACAGTAGTAAATACGCCGATTTATCCCAGTTATATTATTTAACATTATCAGTAATCAGCTCAATTTCATACCCATTAGACTGCACAATCTAAAGTTACGATACAGGTATTCGATTTCTGCCAACCCCATACAAGCAAACGCGCCTATATTTAAATTGCAAACAACATTATATCAGCTAATTATATACTGTATTTAAATATGTAGTAGAAGTAATTTACAAGTGTAAACAGCTCACACCTCAGCTATGTGTTTACATTTGCAATAAATTTATTTGATTTTGCAAATTTTGAATTTACAATTTTTCTTATTACATTTGTAAACCCTAAATTTAGATTTTAAAAATTCAAATTATTGATAAATGGACATTGTCGACCGCTTAAAACTCTATATCGAACACCTCGGTATCGCAAGTTCGCAGTTTGCAGACACTGCCTCGATACCGCGCCCTACTCTGTCCCAACTTTTGAACGGGCGGAATAAAAAGGTAAGCAATGAACTTATCACAAAGATTCATGACGCCTATCCTGCACTTAACGTCGTGTGGCTTCTTTTTGGCGACGGGGATATGGAGACAACTGAAAATATTCAAATCTCAGAGGCTAAAAACGACCCGAATCAGGGTTCTTCAGGCTCATTATTCTCTGATATAAAAGATATTGCGGGCGATAACGACAGTTTATTTATTGACGCCGAAAAACGTTCAAATAATTTTTACAGCCCTGACAACGATATTTCTGACCCAAAAATATCAAAACCCTCGGGCGATACGAGTCCTCGCGATGCAGATCTTGACAATCTAATTTCAAGTCGTGCCTCTGCCGGCGATAATATACGAAAAGTGCAGTCGATAATGATTTTCTATAGCGACAACAGCTTTGAGACATTCTTCCCTACAAACAAATAACTGAAAAAACAAAGGGCGCTCCTTAAAACGGGAGCGCCCTTATCATTGATGTCGTTTAAATCAATCGATCTTTATCACCAAATAGTTTCCTAAACTCCAGAATAAATCGGGATTTGTAATTTTGAGTATCTTCTGACCGTTGTTATCTTCAATATTGTATGAAGCCTTGGGTTGATTTGTCATAACCTCAGCCTTATTCGAGTGCAATGCAATACTTGTCAGCACTCGTTTGTCAGCTGTAGTGAAGAAATTCTGATCAAAATCGCCTTTCATCAGCTTAGTCTTGCGAAGGAAGCCTGTTTCTATAATTTTATGGTCTTTCAGCTCCGACTTGGTCGCGATTACATAATAGCATGTATTGAGTTCGTTAGCAAGCTCAATACTCTCCTGCTGCGCGAGATCTCGTTCGCTGGCGACATCATTGACTGTTGTATTGAGCGAATCGACAGTTGCGTCAAGCTGGCCGATACGTTCGTTAGCCTCACCGAGATTACTCTTGAGAGTCTCGATTTCTTTTGCCTGACTGTCAATCTGACTGCGGAGGCTTGCAATTGTTTTGCGAAGGTTGTTGTTTGTGAGATTTGAGCTGTCGAGTTTTTTCTCAAGCTCTGCAAGCTTCACACGTCTTTCCTGTAGAGCCTTTTGTATGGCTGCTATGTCGTTTTGTATCTGCTCGCGCTGTCCTGTGGTCTCTCCGGGTATATTATTTGTTACAGTGAGAATATTTTCAAGCTGTTTGATCTGCTCCATACCCGTATTAATCTCATTAACAAGGCTCAGTAGTTGGTCACGGTCTGCTACAGCAGTTTCAAGCTCCTGTTTGGTTGCTTCTGCACGCGCCTGTTCGGCCATCTCTTCTTCATTCTTGCCGGAATTACATGCCGCAAAGCCTAATAATGCGACCAATCCGACTAATAATTTTTTTTTCATCTCAATAAATAAATTAGTTATCTTGATACTTATTCTTATGGACTCGCTCTTTCGGCGAATCATCTATTCCTTTAACTATAAGAACAATCTCACCCTTTGCTTGGTTCGTTTTGAAATATGCGGCCAGCTCCCCGAGTGTAGCCCTTACAGTCGCTTCGTGAAGTTTTGAAATCTCTCTTGATACCGATGCTTCGCGGTCTGCCCCGCAAACTTCGGCAAGCTGCTCAAGCGTCTTGACCAAACGGACCGGCGACTCATATATAATAAATGTATATGGCAGCGCCGCGAGCTGCTGCAACCGCGTCTGACGCCCCTTTTTAACCGGCAGAAAGCCCTCGAACATAAATCTGTCACACGGCAGCCCCGAGTTTACCAATGCCGGCACAAACGCCGTAGCCCCCGGCAAAGTCTCGATTTCTATGCCCCTTTCCCGGCAAGCCCGCGACAACATGAATCCTGGATCACTGATGCCGGGCGTACCCGCATCAGTGACTAAAGCGATTGTCTCGCCTGCCTCAAGCCTGTCTGCGATACCCTCTACAGTCGAGTGCTCGTTGTGCATATGGTGACTCGCCATCGGCGTCGTTATGTCGAAATGGCGCATGAGCACACCACTCGTACGTGTGTCTTCGGCAAGAATCAGCGATACGCTTTTCAGCACTTCGATAGCCCGTGGAGTCATGTCTCCGAGATTGCCGACCGGAGTCGGCACTATATACAGTTTGCCGCTCATCACGCTTTATTTGAAATATTACGTTTTATTATTTCGGCAAACTCTTCGACCGTCTCCGGCTGATTGCCCGGAGCTATCTCTGTCGCGATATAGACATCTACATCCTGCTCGGTTTCAAGCGAATTGATTGCCTGCAACGCTTCTGCAAACCGTTGCTCGTTGTTGCCGAACAGCTCACGTTTGAATCTGAATTTGTCGTTCAGCGTCAGCACGCGCCTTATATCCGAGATACACATGCGCCCTGTGGTCGAGGCTACGTTCATCGGTCCGGCCGCTGTGTCCGTATCGTCACTTATATTATCGGCGACATTATCCTTGTTGATATCCTCTGCCTCCTCAGCCTCGACGACTCCTTCGTCTGTATCATCATTGGATTGCGTCACAGCATTAAGCTGCTGGTTCTGGCACTCTGCTGCCAGTTGTTGTGTCAAAGCCTCAAGCCTCCTGCGCTTTTCATCAAGCTCGGCTATCAGAGCGCCGATTTCACCTGAAAGTTCTGTTATCTGATCTATCAAGTCCATAAGCATAAATGTTTATCTGAATGTCTTGGTCAGCATCGCCTCGATTGCCTTCCTGAGGCTTTGGCGGCTGCAAAAAAAGTTGTTTACCATTATGACGACAACATGTGTCGGCTTGCCATTGACGCCGAGTTTATATCCCGCATAGCACTGCACGCCATTGACACTGCCGGTCTTCATGGCGATTTTGCCCTGCAGGGGCGTCTTTGCAAGAAATCCTTTCATTGTGCCGTCCTTGCCCGCTTTGGGAAAGAAACTCACAAATGTGGATGACTTTTCATTTTTTGCCATATACTCGAGCACACCCGCGATAAATCTGGGCGAAAGACGGTTCGTGCGGGCGAGTCCGCTGCCGTCGCTTATGACGACAGTCTTGGTCGACAGACCTCGCTCTGTCCAAAGCTCTTTTTCTTTTTTGATTGCCTGATAGCGGCTGTCTCCGGGCAACGTAGCCCTGAGCATACCCTCGGCAAAAAGATTGTCACTTCTGACCATCAGACTCTTGAATATATCTTTCGATGCCGGCGACTTATGGCTGTAGACAAGCTCTGTTGCATCAGCATCGCCGGTCTTGACCGTTTTATCAGTAAGACTGATGCTGCTTTCACTCATGCGGCTCATCAGTTGCGCCGTAAATACAGCCGACGGATCAGGCATCGTCGTGCTGATAACCCATTTTTTATTAGCAAACGAACGGGCGAAAATAAACAGCTGGTTTGAATTGATTCCCCGCAGCTGCTGATTGCCGGCCGTCGTGGTCACACATTCTATTTCAAGCCCCGGAGCATATGGCTTTACACTACCGGTTGCCGGAGTGACCGTCAGTGTGTTATCCATGAAATTAAAGCCATACAGTCCTGCGCCATAGCCGCATGCGACGTCAGAAATCTGCCATTCAGGAATCTGACCTGCGTTCGACAGCGTCTGTTCAACAATGATGCGCCCGTTGATTTCTTTTATTCCCAGTCGCCTGATGTTTGAGACTATCGAATCGCAGAAACCAAGATTGTTCTTGAAATTTTCACTTTCGATTGTCGGGTCGCCTACAGACCTGACAACCAGATTGCCCTCCCAGACGCCACTGTTGTCTTCACTCCTGTTTCCAGTGAGGCTGACGTCAGTGGTAAATCTGAAATTTTCACCGAGGAAATGAAGAGCCGAAGCCGTTGTCACTACCTTCATGACACTCGCCGGCATCAGAGCCAGAGACGAATTGCGGTCTGCGATGACACGTCCCGTTTTCAGATCTTTTATATAAATACCTATTGATGTGGCATTTTCATTTTCAATTCCGAGTCTGTTTTGTGCTGTTACAGATTCACTTCCCAAAACAAGCACAGCAAACACACCTCCGATAAATATATGTTTTATCATTATTATAATTCTAATTGGCTAAATAAACTTTTTCAGACATAAAAGTTGCTGAAAATCTCACGAAGTTACTAAATTTGGGCGAAACGTGCCCATTTATTATGAAAAATTTGTAACTTCGCGAGTCATTATAGCCATCATGTTTA
The DNA here is from genome assembly GCA_902493335.1 of uncultured Porphyromonadaceae bacterium. Taxonomy (GTDB): domain Bacteria; phylum Bacteroidota; class Bacteroidia; order Bacteroidales; family Muribaculaceae; genus CAG-873. The sequence goes on along the minus strand of CABUPJ010000004.1, from coordinate 4,944 downwards.
TAGATATTGTGCAATGGTATTGAAGACCCGAGAAAAACTTATCGAAGTTGCCCGGCAGCTCTTTGTCCACAAAGGCTTGGAAAATACGACAATGAATGATATTGCCAATGCCTCTGACAAAGGGAGACGTACTATATATACATATTTCAGAAACAAAAAAGAGATATACAACGCCGTTCTCGAGCACGAAAGCGACATGATGGTGTCAAAGCTGCGCGAAATCGCCATGTCAGCCGACGAACCGATCGTGCAGCTCACCAAATTCCTCGCCCTCCGGCTCGAACAGGGACGCACCATCGTTACGACATATACCACGATTAAAAACCTGTTTAAATTCGATGTCAAACGAATGGACCGCATCCGGCGCCTTGTCCACGACAAAGAAGTCTCCCTGCTCAATATCATTCTCGACCGTGGCATCGACGACGGCAGTTTCGACGCCGGCCGGGTAGCCCTACTCCGCGGTTTTGTCGTCAAGTGCCTGCAATGCTTTGACTTCGACGGCATAGGCGACGCCGCACGACTCGAAAACTCGCGCCAGGCCAACAACGACTTTATAAACTTCATCATCAGCGACATATCTGTCGTGAAAACCCGGACGGCAGGCTCGTAAACCTATAGACATTCATATTATATTAACTCAATAATAGACATGACAATGAAATTACTCGAAGGAAAAACCGCATTAATCACAGGCGCAGCCCGTGGCATCGGCAAAGCTCTCGCATTGAAATTTGCCGCCGAGGGTGCCAATATCGCATTCACCGACCTTGTAATCGACGAAAACGGCAAAGCCACCGAAGCCGAGATTGCCGCTCTTGGCGTCAAAGCCAAAGGCTACGCCTCTAATGCCGCCGACTTCAACCAGACCAAAGACGTTGTCGCCGAAGTCGTCAAAGATTTCGGACGCATCGACATCCTCGTCAACAACGCCGGTATCACTAAAGACGGCCTCATGATGAGAATGACCGAGCAGCAGTGGGACGCCGTCATCGCCGTCAACCTCAAGAGCGCATTCAACTTCATCAATGCCGTGCTGCCCGTCATGCTCCGCCAGCGTTCAGGCTCTATCATCAACATGGCCTCTGTCGTCGGTGTTCACGGCAATGCCGGCCAGTCTAACTACGCCGCTTCTAAAGCCGGTCTTATCGCCCTTGCCAAGAGTATCGCTCAGGAAGTCGGCTCTCGCGGCATCCGCGCCAATGCCATCGCTCCCGGCTTTATCGAGACAGCCATGACGGCCGCCCTTCCCGAAGACATCCGTGCCGAGTGGACGAAGAAAATCCCCCTGCGCCGCGGCGGTCAGGTCGAAGACATCGCCAATGTCGCCACATTCCTTGCCTCAGACATGTCATCGTATGTCACAGGCCAGGTCATTCAGGTCGACGGCGGCATGAACATGTAATATCAGCGCGCTTCCCGACATCACATAATAAAACAGAGGCCTCGTCATCGAGACCTCTGTTTTATTATGTTTTTAGCATCCATTATTACTTAAAACACCGGGAAAGTCGACTGATTTTCTACATATTTCTGTTCAAAATCATAATTCGACATGCAGAGCATCAGTATACCCTGTATCAGCGCCACTAAATCCCATAGGCCGCAGGTGACCAAAGTCAGTACAATCGACAGAATGCCGGCTGTTGCCTTGCCAAGATAGAAATACTGTATGCCGAGGCCGCCGAGGAAAATCGCCAGAAGCGCCGTTATGCCCCTGCTCTTGCCCTTCGCGTTCGAGTCAAACGCATTATTGCGCTGATAATACTCCTGAGCATTGAAATAGGGATTATACGGCTGATTATTGGCGTAACCGTTTGTGTTGGCGGAATTGCTGCCGCCGAACGGAGGCGGTGTGCTGCCGTCTGATGGCTGTACGCTGCCGCAGTAACGGCATGTCGTCTCATCGTCATTCATATCTGAATTGCAATACTTACACTTTTTCATAAGAATCCGTTATTTTTTAAGGTTTATTATTGCTGCAAATTTATGATTTTTTTGAGATATTAGACATAATCAACAACTAAATCTTGACATGCCTGCCGTTATTATTTTATTTTTCACTAATTTTGCCGGACAAAAGCGCTACATGAAAATATGTTGACATATACCACACATCTGAAAAAACTCATAATGCCTGAATATGGCAGAAATATTCAGCGCATGGTAGACCATTGTCTCACAATCGAAGACCGTGCTGAGCGCACCCGTTGCGCCGCCACGATAGTCAAGACAATGGAGACTCTTTTTCCCTCCAACAGCAAAGCCGAAGACTACCGCCGCAAGCTCTGGGACCACCTCGCCATCATGAGTGACTTCAGGCTCGACGTCGACACAGACTTCGACCTCATTCGCCCCGAAAGCTTCGACGAAACGCCCGACCCCATCAGCTTCGGACACGTCTCGGCAAAATACCGCCACTACGGCGCCTATCTCGAAAAGATGATTGAGCGCGTCGCTGCCTTCGAAGAAGGCGAGGAACGCACAAACCTCATCCTTCTCCTCGCCAACCACATGAAAAAACTCATGCTGGCAGTCAACAAAGACGGCGTCGAAGACGAAAAGATATTCAAAGACCTGTCTGTTCTCTCACACGGCGCCATCCGCATCGCCCCTGACGAACTGAAGCTTCACGAATTCAAAGTGATAGCCGCCCCGACAACAGGTAAAAAGAAAAAGAAAAAATGATCGACAGAGCCGCTCTGAAAAAAATCGGACGCATAGCCAAGACCCACGGCCTCGCCGGCGAAGTGTCGGCATATATCGAGGCCGACATCGATTTCGATGCCGGTGACTGTCTCGTGCTTGACATCGATGGCATCCCCGTGCCATTTTTCATCGCGTCGGCACGCCGGCGCGGTGCCGACGCGTGGCTTCTGACAATCGACGGCATCACCTCTCAGCCTGAAGCCTCTGAAATCGTCGGCTGCGACATCTTTGTCACTAAAGACAGACTCGGTGATGACGACAGTGACGACGACATCGTCTACATCTCCGACATGGAAGGCTTCGCCGTCTTCAACGCCGCCGACGGCACTTCCGTAGGCGGCATCACCGCCATCGACGACTCGACCGAAAACATCCTCTTCACCATCGAGACACCCGACGGCCGCGAAATTTTCATACCCTTTGCCGAAGAACTCGTCACCGGCATCGATCCCGACGCCAAGACAGTGACAATGTCAATCGCCGACGGCCTCCTCGAACTTTAAATTTCTCACAATGAACATCTACGACGAACAAGAAGCAGTAACCTTCATCAAATCACATATCAGCGACGGCCTCGCCCGTCGTTGCGACGACGACACCATCCTCGAGATCATCGACATCATCTTCGACTACTACGAAGATCACGATCTGCTCGAGCTCGACGTCGACGACGATGACTCCGACGACGACATCGACGCCATCATCGCCCATACCGTCAAGATTGTAGGCAAAGACAAGCACCTCAGCCTCTCGCCCGACGACGTCGCCCGGATAGTCAAGGCTGAAATCGACTACGAGCTCTCGCTCGACGACTGAACCTTTATCCCCTGACCTTATTATTATGCCCCGACACACCATCCGCGCCATCCTCCTCGCCTTTGCCACCGCAGCCCTCGCCGCCCCTCTCCTCTCGGCCGTCGAACCGGTTGACATGAGTCTCTCCGACAACATAAACGTCCCTGCCGTCGGCAAACGTTCAAAAGAAAAAGTCCGGTCGAGAATGGCGTCACTGCGCCGCGAACTCTCGAAAGGCGGCATGACAGTCACATCCTTGCGCGACGGCGAAGTCATGATGGTCACCGTCGCCGCCGACAAACTCTTTGCCCCCAACTCGCCTGAACTCAAGCCCTCGGCCTCCGCAATCCTTGATAAATTCGCCGACATCGTCAAAGATCCCGACGACTATAAGATACTCGTCGCCGTCCACACCGACGACACAGGTGACGACATCTATGCCGACAACATCACCGGCGACCGCGCCAACGCCATCGACGACTACCTCACCCGCCTCTCAGGCCGGGACACCATCAACCTCATACCCTACGGCCTCGGACGCGACGAACCCCTCGTCGACAACAACTCCATAAAATCGCGTCGCACCAACCGCCGCATCGAAATCTACATCGTTCCCGGTGAAACACTCGCAAAAGCTCGATAAACCGCACAAATTAATTCAAATTAAAGACCCGTTTATTTGCCCGTCTTGAATAAAATTGCTACCTTTGCGCCCGAAATCAATACAAAACCAACATTTTTAATTAAACATTAATGGCAACAAAAATCAGATTACAACGTCATGGTCGCAAGAACTATGCGTTTTATCCTATTGTTATCGCCGATAGCAGGGCACCACGAGATGGTAGATTTATTGAAAGGATAGGTTCTTATAATCCGAACACTAATCCTGCTACAATTACTCTAAACTTCGAGCGGGCTTTGTATTGGGTTAATGTAGGCGCCCAGCCTACCGACACTGTCAGATCAATCCTTTCAAACGAAGGCGTTCTCCTGATGAAACATCTTCAGGGCGGTGTCAAGAAAGGCGCATTTGACGAAGCTGAAGCACAGCGTCGTTTTGAAGCATGGAAATCTAAGAAAATCGCTTCTGTAGACAAAGTTAAAGCCGACATGGCCGACAAGAAAGAGCTCGCTCTCAAGCAGCGTCTTGACGCCGAAGTCGCTAAAAACAAAGCCAAAGCCGAAGAAGTAGCTAAAAAGAAAGCTGAAATCGCCGCTGCCGCAGCTGCGGCAGCCGAAGAAGCAGCCAAAGCCGCTACCGAAGCCACCGAGGCAACCGAAGGCGAAGCCGCTGCAGAATAATTTCTCAGAAAATACAACCAACAAAAAGGGAAGCATCCACCGCGATGCTTCCCTCTTCTGTTTTTTCGTGCAGTTTTCTTGGCGCATGGTAATAAACCTGTGTTTAGGCGTAGATGTTACAGAGGCGGAAGATAA
>CABUPJ010000003.1 GCA_902493335.1 uncultured Porphyromonadaceae bacterium | reverse complement strand
CCGTCTTCCCCGTCATCAGCAGCAATCCCAACAGTCTGCTGATACTCCATGCCCGAGCCGACGTCCCCCATCTCTACCGCTGGCCCGGACTCAAGGAATACACCGACCCCTCGCTCGCTCCGCCCGACATCCCGATAAAGAAGCCTGATTCCACCGTCCCGATAATCATCCCCCTCAGACTCAAAACGACAGACGGGCTATGGAACAAGGGCTTCAGCCCTTGTAGCGAAACGGCTCTACCACCCCATCCACGACCACTTTAGCGGCAGACATCCCCGCGCACCTGAAAAGTCAAAACGATGTCAAAAGAACATTGACATCGTTGGTACAAAAAAACTATTAATGTGCGGCCTCGAGCTCGAGGCCGTATGGAGCGAGGGTTTCAACCCTCACAGCTAATATACTGGGGCCAAGACTATTAACATGCAGCCTCGCTCTCCTCCTCGAGGCCGCATGGAGCGAGGGCTTCAGCCATAGGTTGCGGAAACAACGACTGGACGCGGTGATAGCCGCATCCAGTCGTTGTCATGTTATTTTGTCGAGGTGTCAGATTTCCATGCTTTCGCCTGGTTTGACGAGGCAAAGGAGTTGGGTCGTGACTTGTTTGGTGAAGGGGTACTGCTTGTAGTCGCAGGCTTTGGCGTCGGGGTCTTCGACATGGAAGGGGAAAAACATGCCGACATTTACTTTTTCGAGGAAGTAGGTTGCTCCCTGGGCGAAATCGGGACCGTCTTCTATGTCGACAGGCATAAAAGCGACGTCGACTGCGGCATTGTCTTCGGCTATCTGATTGACGATTATGCGATATTGTTCGTCGTGTTTTTTAATATCTTCGGGATCAACGGTTTTCTTGCGTGTGTCGACGCAAAGGCCACCGCCGTGGAAGAATGTCTTGCCGTCGGGTGTCGTCACGAGATAGCTGACTCCCTGGCCGTGTATGCCGTAGGCTCTGACTTTCAGTCCGCCCGGAAGATTTTCGGCTATGTCTCCGTGGCTCATCCAGCTGACGGCAAGGTCGCTCTGCACTTCCTGTGAATGAACCTCGTTTGAAATGACATAAGCGCGTTCATGACTTTGGCCGAGATTGAAAATGACGTGATTGAAATGCTCGGGACTGTAGTGCGAGACAAAAAAGACGACCGGCATATCGGGGTATTTCTCAAGAGTCTTTACCACCTTGTGTGCCGGATCGCGGAAGTAATCGAATACCATTATGACCTTGTCAGACTTCACCATGAAGCCGCTGTGGTCGAGATACGTAATTTGGGTCATGACATATAGTTTTTTGATTGTTGAACAGATTTATTCAACAACATCAACCGTCAGACCGTCGTAGGCTATCTTTACGTTATCGGGCAATGTGGCTTCGACTTCTCTGTGAAGACCCATGTCGTGGCTCAGATGAGTCAGGAAGGTCTGTCGGGGTGCTGTTTCATTTATAACAGCCATGGCCTCGTCTAAGTTCATGTGAGAGAAATGGGGCTCGTGCCTGAGGGCATTTATCACAAGAGTATCGACTCCTTTTATTTTTTCGAGAGTCCCGGCAGGCATGGTCTTGCAGTCGGTGATATATGCAAGGGCGCCTATCCTGAAACCTATGATGGGAAGCTTATAATGGAGCACCGGCAGTGGCGTAATCTCAATGCCGTCGACTGTAAACGGCGCGTCACCGGTTAGTTCATGCAGGTCAAACCGGGGCACACCGGGATATGGGTGTTCTCGGAAACAATACGGCACTCTGTTGCGCAGATCCTCGGCCACATCGGGACGGCAGTATATCGGGAAATTACGGTCTTTGCAATATGGCCGCAGGTCGTCTATGCCGCCGACATGATCGTAATGGCTATGCGTCAGAAGCGCGGCGTCGAGATGCGGCGAACCGAGCCTGAGAATCTGCTCTCTGAAATCAGGGCCGCAGTCGATGAGGAAACGACGCCCCCGGACGTCAACGATGGCCGACGTGCGCAAGCGCTTGTCAAAAGAATCTGCCGAACGGCAGACCTCACAGTCGCAACCGATCTGAGGCACTCCTGTAGATGTTCCGCTGCCAAGAATAGTCAGTTTCATATCGTTATACTCTGAATCTCGTCAAAATATTATCTTCAAATATCAGATAGACACCGTCGTCATAGCTCCATTGTTCATAGACAGCGGCATTGGTCGGCACGGTCTTGATTGAATTGGGAGTGCCGAGAGCGAGATGACATTCGTCGCGGGTCATGCCCTCCTCGACCTTGCTGTGGATAATAAGCTGCCAGGTGCGGTCGCTGATGCGTGTATATTTGTCACGGGGGTTGTCGAAGGCGAAGAGTTTGTTGAAATTTCGGGTCGAAGCCTTGTCACGGCCGTATGTCATCAGGACATAGTGTTCGCCATGGACACTGTCGGTTGTGAAAGTGACTTTGAGCGGATAGACGCTATTGCCCGGAGTGACACTGCCGATTGTGACGGGTATGTGTCGCAAAGCCTTGAGTTCTTTCCCTGTTTCGTTATCATACCATTTCGGTGTAGTGATATAATATCTGTTGCCTGACATCGAGGTATTGAAACTGTCGACAACCGCGCTCTCAACCGTGAACGGTATGTCGAAACGCTCGCGTTTCATAAGTTCATCATAAGGGACGTTGACGACATAATGCAGGTCGTCGCCCCGATCGCTCGTCAGCACAATGTCAGTCGAACCTTCGCCGGTCAGCGACGATACAGGCTCGAACGACCTGAACAGAAGCTCGTGACCGGCGAGGCTGTCCTTGCTGTCGGAATTGACGGTGAATATTATCGCAATCTTATCGTCGGTCACACAGAACCGCTTGCCGGCTGTCCACAATGAAGGACGTGTGCCACCCACGTCAGCGAGAAAAGCGTCTTCGGCAACGGTCTGCGTCTGGCGGCGCCTGACATCGCCCGAGGTAATTTTCGGGGTGCTCTCTATGCCTGTGAAACAGGACGCGAGCGTCAGCGCCGTCAATGACGATAATATCAGTCTCGTTAATCTGCTCACTTGGCTGTGGGGTCGATGCCGAGATTATAGAAGATAAACGAATAGATGTCGGCGTATTCGTCGATGACTTTTGATATCGGCTTGCCGGCACCGTGGCCAGCCTTGCTGTCGATTCTGATCAGTTTGGGGTTGTCGCCGGTGTTGGCCTCCTGAAGGGTAGCGGCATATTTGAACGAGTGGGCGGGAACTACCCGGTCGTCATGGTCGGCTGTAGTGACCATGATGGACGGATAGCGGGTGCCGTCGTTCTTGATGTTATGCAGCGGAGAATAGGCGATGAGATAATTTGCCATTTCGGGCGAGTCGGCCGATGTGCCGTAGTCATGGGCCCAGTTCCAGCCGATGGTAAACAGATGATAACGGAGCATATCCATCACACCTACACGTGGGATTGCCACTCTGAAGAGGTCGGGACGTTTGTTGATGCAGGCACCCACAAGAAGACCGCCGTTGCTGCCGCCTTCGATAGTCAGAAGGTCGGGCGTCGTCCAGCCTTTGTCGACCATATATTCGCCGGCTGCAATGAAGTCGTCAAAAACGTTCTCTTTCTGCTGCAGCGTTCCGGCAAGATGCCACGCCTCACCATACTCAGAGCCGCCGCGCAGATTGGCCTGGGCATATATGCCGCCGTTTTCGAGCCAAAGCAGACGGTTGGCTGAGAAGTTGGGGTTAAGGGCGATGTTGAAGCCACCGTAGCCATAGAGGTAGACCGGATTCTTGGCGTCGGGCTTGAGGTCCTTGCGGCGGACGATGAACATAGGCACACGTGTACCGTCTTTCGATGTATAGAAGACCTGCTCGGTGACGTAATCGCCGGGATTGAAGCCTTCGATATCGGCCTGGCGTAACAGGCGGCTCTCGCCTGTCGACATGTCATAACTGTAGACTGCGGCCGGATAGACAAACGACGAGAACGAATAGAATACTTCGTCAGACTTTGGAGTGGTCGAGAATGCTACCGTGCCGTATGTCGGCATCGTGATGTCGTTGAGTTTCTCACCTTTTTTATTATAGACGGCGGCATGGTGCGAGGCGTCTTTATTATATGTGACAATCAGCTTGTCGCCGGCGAAAGAGGCGTCGACGAGCACGGCGTCTTTCTTCTCGGGGATGAGTTCCTGCCAGTTGGCACGCTGTGGAGCGGCTATAGGCACCACGACAAGACGGTTGTTGGGTGCGTCGGCCGATGTAAGGATATACAGATTGCCGTCGGCCGAACCGATTACCTGAACGTCGTTGTCCTGACTCTGCTCGACAGTGACCCACTCGGCCGAAGGATTGCGCAGGTCTTTGACAAAAAGCGAGTTTCCGTTGCCCTGGCCGCCGCCCATGACATAAAGTGCGTCGCGGCTGTCGGTGATGCCGACATTATGGAAGTGCAGCGGCTCGTTGACGTTCTCGTAAATCACGCTATCGTCAGACTGAGGTGTGCCCAGTTTATGATAGTATACTTTGTGGTATTCGTTGGCGACTGAATAAGTGCTGCCCTCGGGCTTGCTGTATGCGCTATAGTAAAAGCCGTCACCGTTCCAGACAGCGCCGGTGAATTTGGCCCATTCGATATGGTCGTCGAGAAGCTTGCCTGTAGTCGTGTCGAGCACATATATTTCGGTCCAGTCACTGCCGCTGCGCGAGACGGTATATGCAGTATATTTGCCGTCCTGCGACATGAAGACACCGGTGAGGGCCACAGTACCGTCGGCAGACAGCGTGTTGGGGTCAATGAAGACTTCGGCATCTTTGCCGTCGGCTGTGTCCGAGCGGTAGAGCACCGACTGATTCTGCAGACCGTCATTCTTATAGAAATAATATTTACCGTCGCTTTCTTTCGAGGGCATGCCGGTCTTGGCGTAATTATTAAGATGTGTAAGACGGTCGACCAGCGCGCGGCGGAAGGGAATGGCGTCGAGATAGGAGCGTGTGAGCCTGTTCTCCTCATTGACCCAGGCGATAGTCGCCGCAGCCGTGTCGTTTTCGAGGGGACGGTATTTGTCCTGAATCTTTACGCCGAAATAATCGTCGACAGTGTTGTCAGACGGTGCCGTGGGATAATTGAATGTGCTGTTCTGTGCCATCGTTATTGTCGGGCCTATCAACATTGCAATCTGTGCTATCTGTTTTATCATTGGAAATCCGTTTAAAAAAGTCAATTACAAATTTATGAACTATTTTGTTACCTACATCTTAAAAATTACAAATATTAAGAACTGACAAAAATTTCACAATTGATTCAAAAGTAGCTTTTTAATTACGGTAAACAATCATATTCAACTAAACATCAACAGCTTATCAAAACAATTTACAAAAATATGTTTTCTAACATATCGATAAAAAAGACATAAAATCAAAATAATTTATATATTGCATCGCGAAAATCAAATTTCGAATCAACATAATTAATTTCTGATAACATGAAAATTTATAAAACTAACGAAATTAAGAACATAGCCTTGCTTGGAAGCAAAGGCTCAGGTAAAACCACGCTCGCTGAAGCTATGCTCTACGAGTGTGGTGTTATAAAACGTCGCGGCACGGTCGAGGCCAAGAATACGGTCAGCGACTATTTTCCTGTAGAAAAAGAATATGGCTACTCGGTGTTCTCAACTGTTTTTTATGCCGAGTTCTTAAATAAAAAGTTAAATGTTATCGACTGTCCGGGAGCCGACGACTTCGTGGGCAATGCCATCACGGCGCTCAATGTCACAGACACCGGCGTCATTGTTGTCAACGGCCAGTATGGCGTCGAAGTAGGCACACAGAATATTTTCCGTACAGCTTCATCACTCAATAAGCCCATTATATTCGCGCTCAATCAGCTTGACGGCGAGAAAGCCGACTATGACAATGTCATCGAGCAAATGAAAGATATTTTCGGCCCGAAAGTCGTTCCCATCCAGTATCCTCTCGTGTCAGGCCCCGGCTTCAACTCGATGATTGACGTGCTGCTGATGAAGAAATATTCATGGGGGCCCGAAGGCGGTGTTCCGACAATTGAAGACATTCCGGCCGAAGAGCTCGACAAAGCGAACGAGCTTCACCGCGCACTCGTCGAGGCAGCCGCCGAAAACGACGAGACTCTGATGGAAAAATTCTTCGAGGAAGAGCACCTGACCGAAGACGAAATGCGCCTCGGCATCCGCAAAGGCCTCATCGACCGTTCGATCTATCCCGTGTTCTGCGTCAGCGCCGAGAAAGACATGGGCGTGCGCCGCATGATGGAATTCCTCGGCAACGTCGTTCCTTTTGTTGACGACATGCCCGCTCCCGTCGACAAAGAGGGCAACGAAGTAGCCCCCGACCCCAACGGCCCGCTGAGCATCTTCATGTTCAAGACAACCGTCGAGCCTCATATCGGCGAAGTCAGCTATTTCAAAGTGATGTCAGGCACACTCAAGGCCGGCACAGATCTCGACAACATCAGCCGCGGCAGTAAGGAGCGTCTCGCACAGCTCTTCTGCGTATGCGGTCAGATAAAGACTCAGGTCGACCAGCTTGAAGCCGGCGACATCGGCGCCACTGTCAAGCTCAAGGACGCCCGCACTGGCAACACTCTCGACGGCAAGGGCTGCGAAATAGAATTTGATTTTATCAAATATCCCGCACCGAAATATCAGCGCGCCGTGCGTCCCGTCACCGAAAGCGACGCCGAGAAACTCAGCGCTATCCTTACCCGTATGCACGAAGAAGACCCGACGTGGCAGGTCGAAATGTCAAAGGAGCTCAAGCAGACGATTCTGTCAGGTCAGGGCGAGTTCCACCTGCGCACACTCAAATGGCGTGTCGAGAACAACGACAAACTGCCTATCATCTTCGAAGAACCTAAGATTCCTTATCGCGAGACAATCACCAAGGCTGCCCGCGCCGATTACCGTCACAAGAAACAGTCAGGCGGTGCCGGCCAGTTTGGCGAGGTGCATCTTATAATCGAACCGTATACCGAAGGCATGCCTGCCCCCGACAGCTATAAATTCGGCAATCAGGAATTCAAGATGAATGTCCGCGACACTCAGGAAATACCTCTGGCATGGGGCGGCAAACTCGTTGTCTGCAACTGTATCGTCGGCGGCGCCATCGACGCGCGCTTCATACCGGCTATCGTCAAAGGTCTAATGGACCGCATGGAACAGGGTCCGCTCACAGGCTCTTATGCCCGCGATGTCAGAGTCTGCATATATGACGGCAAGATGCACCCGGTCGACTCAAACGAAATCTCATTCCGTCTGGCAGGCCGCAATGCTTTCAGCGAAGCCTTCCGCAATGCAAATCCGAAGGTACTCGAACCGGTCTATGACGTCGAGGTATTTGTTCCCGGCGATGTGATGGGTGACGTCATGAGTGACCTGCAGGGACGCCGCGCCATCATCATGGGCATGTCGAGCGAAAACGGATTCGAGAAGATTTCGGCAAAAGTGCCTCTCAAAGAGATGTCAAGCTACTCGACCGCTCTGAGCTCGATCACCGGCGGACGCTCGTCGTTCACGATGAAGTTTGCCTCATATGAGCTCGTTCCCGGCGACGTACAGGAAAAACTTCTCAAAGACTACGCAGAAAACAACAAAGAAGAATAATCAAAACGATTTTCCACCATTCAGACAATGGGATGTGTCAGGCTTCAGGCCGATACATCCCATTTGTTTTACCATAAATTAAACCGATAGCCGACCGAGACATGAACACATAGCTGGCCGGACGCGAGAGTGTGGTCTTTATCATATATCAGACCGATGTCAAAATTTGATACGACACCGGCAAACCATTTGCGGTTATTCCAGACGACAGAGGCGCGGAGCCGGTTGTTAAGTGCGAATGAAGAACCCTCTTTTTCGTTGATGACCTTGCCTTTTCTGAGTCCGATGATGGGCGACTCGCTTACGCCGAGATTCCAGTGACGGGCAAACACCCAGTTGTAACCGTAACCCAGACGAAAAGCATAGTTATGCGTTCCTACCTTGTAGCGATGGTCGGGCCAGTCTGCCGGGAGCTGGGCTTTCATGTCATCGGGAAGTTCCGAGAAGTCGAAATTGAATTTCTGCGTGTAGATTGAGATGCCGGCATAGAAAGAGCCTTGACTTTTTTCCTGTATCTTACTGAAATTAAAGGCTGCGGCCTGGGAGTAATTCTTGTGATTGAAGAAATAATATGTGTCGAGATTCCACGTGGATATGTTGATGCCTCTGAACGGCAGATTGATTGACTCGCCGCGCCGGCGGTCGCCAAACCATCTGATAGATGTGCCGACGTCATTTGTCATGTAAGACCACTCGGCGGCAAACAAACTGCAGTTAAACCCGAAATTCAACCGTGTCCGTGACTGTTTCGCTCCAGAAATAAGGTTGCTGACGTTGATGTTGTAGCCGGCAGATACTGCAAGATATGTCAGATAGAGACCGGCGGTTGTCGACGGGTCGGATATCATGCGGATGCGTTTGTCATTCGGAATCTCAAAGTTATAATAGTCGGTCCAGCTTTCGGTCGTCAGCTTGACATTAAACTTATAACCCGTGCCTTTGACATAAGTGGAGTCATAGCTGTTGAAAAATTTGTCGCCCCAGCGATAGACGCCTACACAGAATCGCGGGAATCTGCCCCACTCCGCTATCGAATCCAATGCAAACGATATGGCATCGGACTGTAATGCAGTCGCTGAATAAAATACCAATAGCAATATTAGCCTGAGGGATAGTCTGCGCATCGCGGGTGATGAATGGGTTCTCTTGATTCGGACTACAAAATTACTAATTTCCGTCAAACCGTCAAAGCCGGCGCATGGCGCGTATTTGTGCTCGTGGCGAAATAGTATAGATTTTCCGACTTTAAGAAGGATTTTACAGGCGCGATGTTTCAATTTCATATTCATAACGGTCAACTCGAACAATTCAATGTCTCTTGTGTTATAAGAGTATAAATTAAATTAATGTTGTTATGATTATGAAAAAGTTTTACTATCTTCTTCTTTTAGTGCTTCCGCTCGCATTCGTTGCCTGCGATGACGACGATGATCTGCCCAATGTCGACTTTTCAATCGATGTCAGCGGTGCTGTCAATGTAAACAACGCTCTGTATGTGGTCAGAGGCGACGCTTTCAAAATCGAAAGCATCCAGGTAATCAACAATGACAAAGACAAAAGCGCCATCATCACTTCGGCCGATTACTTCTGGGATTACTATCATATCGGTGTGAACTTCCAGGCTCCTTATGGCTTCGAGATTCAGACAACTGAAGAGACACGCCTCGGCGAACACCTTCTTGAAATCGAATGTCCGGTCTATGCAGTCGATAAATCACCGGCAAACGCTCTGGTCGTCTACACAGTATATGTTGTTGAAAGCGTTGACGATATTCCGTCAGGCACTCAGACGACTCATTTCATTGTCAATCCCGGCATCAACGACAAGAAAGACAAATGATCATTCTCCTCTCTCATATCCGACAGGCTTCTTCACCAAGGAGCCTGTTTTTTTGTCATTCATCCCAGCACTCGGTTTCAGATGAAATCTCAGGTATCGTCGACGAATGATAGACCGGATCAAGACCGCAACGCAGCTGGCTGCGATAGTCCTTCAGACATATGACGGCATATCGGCCGAGGAAGAGTATGGCTACAAGGTTGCAGAGGGTCATAAGCGCCATGGTGATGTCGGCGAAGCCCCATACAAAGCCAAGACTCGAGACAGAGCCTATATAGACCATGGCTCCGACGGCAAGACGATAGAGATTTACAAGCGGCTGACTGTCGATGATAAAACGTATATTTGTCTCGCCGTAGTAATAATTGGCAACTATAGATGTAAAAGCAAAGAAAAATATGGCTACACTGACAAAAATCGAGCCCGGTCCTTCGACTCCGAGGGCCGTATCGATAGATTTCTGCGTCAAAATGATGCCATCATGATCCATCGTGTAGACTCCGCTGCACAATATTATGAAAGCTGTCGCCGTACAGATCAGCAGTGTATCGGTAAAGACGCCGAAAGCCTGTATCAGACCTTGTTTGACCGGATGCGACACTGAAGCCGTGGCGGCGACGTTGGGCGCCGATCCCTCGCCGGCCTCATTGCTGAAGAGCCCGCGTTTGATGCCCATGATGACCGCCATGCCCATGCCGCCGCCAAAGGCCTGGTCAAGGCCGAAGGCGTTCTTGACAATCAAGGACATGACGTGGGGAAATGAGGTTATATTCATCGCTATCACAACCAGCGCGAGTATTATGTAGGCGATTGCCATAACGGGGACAATAATCTCGCTGAAACGCGCGATGCTTGTTATGCCACCCCAGATGATGGCAAGCGTGAGCGCCGTTATCACCGCGCCGGTCAGACAGGCGTCGATGTCGAACGTATTCGAAAAAGCCTGCGAAATGGTATTGGCCTGCACAGAATTGAACGCGAGGCCGAACGTAACAGTTATCAGTACGGCAAATGTCACGGCCCATACCCGCGAGCCTATGCCCTTCTGGATATAATAAGCAGGGCCTCCCATAAACGATTTGCGTCCACGCACTTTGAAGAGCTGGGCAAGTGTCGATTCGACAAAGGCCGACGAAGCACCGAGCAGAGCTATAATCCACATCCAGAAAACGGCACCGGGTCCGCCGACGGCTATCGCAGTCGCCACCCCGGCAAGATTGCCTGTGCCGACACGGCTGGCGATAGAAACGGCAAATGCCTGAAAAGAACTGACTGAGTGGTGCTCGCCTTTATCTTTGACCTTATCACCCGATTTGAACAACAGCCTCAGCATGCGACCGACCATGGTAAACTGTACTCCGCGTGTGATCCACGTAAAATATATGGCTGCCGGCAACAAGACGGCAATCAATACGTAGTCACTTAAAAATCCGCCTATCGCGGCAATTATCTGTTCCATGGCCTTTATCGGTTATCGGGTTGACCGGCATCTACGGGCACGATGCTGTCGGTTTGAGACTGTATTTTATCTTTGTCGATATCTGTTTTTCGCTTTGAGCGCGGTTTAAGGAAATTGAAGAGCTCGTCGAAATCGCGTTTGAACATGATGCCGACGCCCTGAGTAGTCTGCGCCGTCCGCACGTAGAAATTCTGGTCATTATAGCGGTTATATGCTTTAAGACGCCATGATCCACGCTTGTTAAGCAGATATTCGACGTCGAAATCACCGATAAACTGGTTTGTATTCAGCGATTTATCTCTATAACCGAAGTTACCGTTCAACAGCAGGCGGTTGTTGAGCAGACGACTTGACAGTGCCACATCGACTTCGATATCCGAGAAGTCTCCGCGATCGCTGCGCAGGTTAGGCGCGATACTCCAGTTGTCGCTGAGTTTGCCGAGGATGCTGCTCAGCTGGCTCGAGATGGTCGACGAGGCGACTGCAAAGAGTTCGTTACCTTTGGTCGTCGATGCCATATAATCAGGCGTATAGAAGCGGTTGAGAGCCAGGAGGTAAATAATCTGACGGTTCATCATCTCCTTGGTGCTGACGATGCTTCGGACCTTGCGGTAGGTGTCGGCAGTCAGCGTCGGAAACTCAAGGTCGAAGTCGATGTCGGGCTGGCGCATGTCACCGGTGACGAGTAGCAAAGCGTGGACGGGTACGTTGGTGCGGTTGAGGTCCTTGTCCTGAAGGAATGACTCGTCGAGGTCACTGAGGTTGGCGTTGGTAGCGTAGACCGCCTTGATGTCGAGAGCTGCGGCGTAGGGATCGCCGTGGAACTCGATGCGGCTGCCTTCCTTGATCGAGAAGTCTTTGATGATAATATCCTGGAGGGTGAAATTATAGCTGCCGTGCTCGAGTTCATAGGTGCCATACATCCTGAGGTCGTTGTTGACCGAGCCGTAGGTCAGACGGAGGTTGCCCGAGCCATTGGTCTTGATTTCGTCGCCGCCGACAGGGTCCATCACCAATGTGATTCTGGCCTGAGGCGTAATGTCGACTTTCAGATCCATGTTATAGGCTGAAGGCGCGTCACTGACACTCTCGAGACTCCGCCGTCTATACTCTTTGACTGCCTCGGGCAAATCAGAATCAGCACTGTTATTATCGGAGACCGGTGTACGGTCGCGGAATGTCAGGAACGAATATTCGTCGGCGTCAAGACGGTCTGACAAGACGAATGTAAACGTCGAACCCGGTGCTGTCGACATGTCGACACCGATATTGACGACACCCGGCTCGCCGGTGACCGTAGCTCCGCCATTGCCATAGACCGTTCCGTACCAATCAGGACTTATCTTTGAATCGACGTTATAACTCAGGAAATTGCGGGCATCGGTCACTTTGAAATCAAACGATGGCTCTTTAAAGAACTTGTGTCTGACGACGCCGTTAAGCCGGGCTGTATTGCCGTTGACATCATAGATGGTGACATCCTTGATATCTATGCGGCCCGGCCGCAGACTTATGCTGTCGTTAGCGCGATACCATGTGTTTGTGAAATCAATCTTGATTCTGAGGTCTTCGGCAAAGACATCGCCCTCGAGGTCGATATATTTGAATGTGCCGAAAAGTCTTGCGTTGCCGCTCGCGTATCCCGACAGATCAGATGCGAAAGCCGACATGAACGGCTTCATGAAACCGACTCTGACATGATCGGCATTAAACGTGATGTCAAGCGACTCGGTCATCGGGAAGATATCGCCGACAATGCGCGAATGGCGGCCGCCTTCTTCGACGATGTCGGCATCAAGGCAGACTGACTTACGCTCGGCATCCCATCTTGCGGTTATATCGGCATCGCCAAGCACACAGTAATTGTATGAGATGTCATCGACATGCAGATTATCCGAATTGAGTTCGGGAGCACCTGTCAGAAGGTTTTTCCCGGTAATTGTTCCGGTGGCTGTACCGCCAATGAGTGCCTTGTCAATTTCAAGAGTCTCGAAAATTTCTATGAGTCTGACGCTGTCAAGTCGCACGACGAGGGAATCTGCAGGATCTGCCGAAATAACACCATCGACCATTAGCTTCTGATTTGACGAGTCGAGTCCGAAACGGTCGACCTCGATATGCTTGTCGCAATAGTTTATACGGGAGTTTTTGATGTTCCACAATTCTTCGCCGAATGTGATTGTTCCCGGATTAAAATTCGTTTCCACTTCCAGACCTTTGTCTTCTGTACGGCCGAAAAGCGTGGAGAAGTTTATATGTCCGTTGAGTGGAATTGTACGTTCTATCGCCCAGTCGATACGGCTGTCTACGCGGTTGTGTGTGCCTGACAGAGCCGCGACGAGGGCGAGCTTTCCTTTCTTAGTCGGCATCTGCGTCGTGGCATATACGTCTGCTTGATTGTCACAGGCATTCAGATTCACAAAAACATTGGTGTTTTCAATAATTTTGTCGCCCTGCCTCAGATATGGAGCGTCAATGCCAAGCTGAGCCCGGCGTGCGTCGCCGTCAAAGTATCCGTCGATTGTGACGGGATAAATCACATCGGCGGGCAACCTGAAGAATTGCGATATATGCTCACACGCACCGAGCGTAATATCGAAGTCGAATCTGTTGCCTGTCAGGTCATGGTCTCTTAGTTTTTTGATTTCTTTTTCATCAAGAAGCGCAGGAAATACTTCAGCAACGATATTGATAACGGTTTTAGGAAAAGTCGTGAATTTCACATCACCGTTAATACGGCCGTTTATAAAGTCGGAAACGATTTCGATTGCCGGCTGGAGACCATCACGTTCAATCTCTACCTTAAAGTTATTTATGGCAAGGTCTTTACCATCAGCACCCGAATATCTGAGATCATGAACACGCACAAGTCCGTCAAGATCATCGACTGTCGAGAATTTTACATCTGTTTCCAAAGCGGCACTAAGACTGTAGTCCTCATATTTGTCAGTCAGATTGAGAGCGTTGAAATCAGCCTTAGAGATATTCACAGATCCGGTAAGTTCCCTGACGGGCTTTGTGTCATTAAAGCTGCCGTCGAAGTCAAAGGCAAGTGCCGCTGATGCGACAGCACCGCTGAAGACTGTCGTTTTATTATCGATTTCGACTTTGGCTCCGATGTTGTCGTAACGGTAATCTTTATATGTCACACTCGCATCGTCGAGAGATATATCACCCGAGACATGCTTTCTGACAAAAGAAAGACTCGCTTTCGCTATGCCTGAGGCTGCACTCAAATCACCATTTCCCGTAAGCGAGGGGATGTCATTGAACAGGAAATCGGCTGACGCCGTTAATCGAGCTGTCCTGAAGGTATCGGCGGTCTGATATGCCGCCTCGCATGAAACAGTATTGTCACCGGCATATATATCAGCAAACAAACGTCCTGCCGACAGATCGCCATGGCCTTCTACCCGCGCCGAGAGACGACGCGTTCTGACCGCATCAAGATGTTTTGACACAAATGTCGGATTGAGGATTCTCAAAGCCGCGAGTAACCGGGGTATATCCGCCGAAAGGTCGCACCGCTCAAGATTAAAGCGCGGTCTTTCAACATCGTCCGACATCAAGGCCGCATTACCGCTGATGTCAACATCTGCAACGTCATTGAATATATGAAGCACACTGACGTTCAGACGACTTAACGAAAAATCGGTATCAAGAGCCACCTCGAAGTCATGGTCAAAGTCATGCAATGCAGGCATAAACGCAGCCAAATCAGGGGGATATATATGAGAGCCGTCTTTCAGCGCCAGTCTGACGCTATTTTTTCTGAGACTTGACACAATGTCATCAAAGCCGCTGTATTCCATCATAAACGGCTCAAAGGCCATGTCAGACACCGGGAGTGAGAATTTTAACTCGTCAACGGCAAACGATGTTTTGGAAATGTCGGCTTTGGCAACGAGATTTTTCAACACAAAGCCCGATTGCTCGACAAACGACAGGCGGTCGAGTTCAATACGGTATTCGTCGCTTGCAAGGCGGGGTATGTAGGCGTTGAGGTTAAGACGGCTCAACGATATATGCGACGGATCAAACACACTGTCGAGACGCGGCATGTCGTCGACATCATAGTCAAGGCGTCCGTCATAGACAACGACCGTGTTTATCTTGATGTCAAATGACGTAGCCGCGCGGCCGCCTTTATCTGATTTCAGACGGTCGATGATTCGCGCTATATTCAATGGAGCGCCTTTGGTCGGACGTGACAAAGAAAGAGACAGGCCGTCGACAAGCGCGAAATCAAAAACCATGCGTCCTGTCGAAACGAAATGAAACAGCTCGAAAGCCGCACTTACCTCAGAGGCTACAAGTGCCTTTCGCCCGTTGTCGTCGCACGCGCTGAGGCCATAGACCGACACGCGGTTGAACGGTTTAATCTCGACGCGGTCAATCCTGACGTCAGTCGACAGAAGCGCCGACAACTCGACTTCTGCGACATGTCTCACTCTGTCTCGGGCCCAATTGGTCGACAGAGTCACATAAAGACACATCGGCAATGCGACAAATACTGCCAATAGAACGATTGACAGCAACCGCAGCCAGGTTAACAGCTTTTCGACAATCATAGTGCGAAGTTAGTGATAATTTGGGCGACAGGCAAGATGCAAACACTTATCGAATGTAAATTATACGGAAAAAATCAACTGCCGACGAGATTGTCGCCGGCAGTTGAACGAAAGGGTATGGAATTCAAAAGCGAATTACTGTTGGAGTTTGAATGTGACAGGCAGTGTGTATGTAACCTTAACGGGCTGACCGTTGTTACGACCGGGGTTCCATGCGGGCATCGCTTTGACAACGCGCACGGCCTCTTTGTCGAGAGCGGGGTGACGGCCGCGGAGGACGCGGACGTTTTCAACCTTACCGGTTTTTGACACGACGAATTCGACGATAACCTTACCCTGAACACCTTCTTCAGATGCTGCCGCGGGATAGTTGATGTGGCTGCCGAGCCATTTGTACATCTCGGCAGTACCACCGGGGAATTCGGGCTGCTGTTCAACCATAGCCATGTTATAAACCTTTTCTTCCTCAACGGGTTTTGTTTCCTGGATAACCTGATCCACGATGTGGGTCTTGTTAAGGTCTTCAACACCTTCGTTGAAGTCGACAGAACCGATCATAGAGGTGTTCTCCATGACTTCTTCCTGGTTTTTAACCTGCTTGTCTTCTTCATATTTGTCATCCTCTGTGACGAGAATGTTTGTCACCTGCTGCTCGTTGGTGATTTCCTCGGGCACGATGACTTCTTCGGGCTGCTCGATGATGACCTGTTCTTCCTCTTCCTCGATTTCTTCCTCTTCAGGAGCGTCGAATGTAGCGATTTCCTGAACGGTGTTAATAGCCATCTCTTCTTCGTCGGGTTTGCCGAATACGCCTTTATAGAAAAGGGCGAGAAGAATGAGGGCGGGTATGAGGATCGCGAGAACGATCACAATCGAACGTGTGTGGCGGGCAGGAGAGCCGGCACGGAGGGTATATGCACCGAACTCTTTGTTTTTGCCTTCGAATACTATATCGCGCCACTCTTTTGATGAAAGATCTACGTCTTTTGCCATTGTTCTAAACGGTTAAAGTTAATTATTTATTCTTTCTTATAGTGGGACGGATAATAGTCTCGCCGGTAGCCTGCTCGAAGTGTTTGAGCAGAAGTGTATCTGTCGCGGTGGGAAGCTCTATGCTGTAACGTGAAATCTGGTTGATGTTCATTTCGTCGATAGCATTGATGAGACCTTCGTAAGTAGTGTTGGGACCGGGTTTGATCACGACAACAGGACGAACCTTGTTAGAGTCAGAAGCGTTCTTCTTGGCCAGACGGTCAAACTCTTCTTTTGTGATCTCCTTGTTTTTCCACTGCTCTTTGAGTTTCACATATTCTTCCATAACGGCTTCGTTTTTACCGCGGAGGATTTTTCTGATGCCCTGGGGCTGACGGTTCTGGTTGCCGATAAACTGTTCCTTCTGGAGGTATTTGCTTGTCGAGAACGTTGTGTCGGCCACACCTTCATAATAATAGATATTGTGAATGGTTTTGCCGGTCTCGCCGTCAACTTTGGGTTTGTCGCCTTCGTACTCTGTATCGAGAATCATTGTGAGCGCCTCAGAGGCCTTGGCCTGATTCTGGTTCTCTTTCTTGACTTCCTCGTTTGTAGGAAGTACAATCTGGAGAGTCTGAGACTTGATCATCGTTGTACAAAGCATGAAGAAGGTGATCAGAAGCATGTTCATGTCCACCATGGGGGTAAAGTCCACATGGATAGACATCTTTTTCTGGGCGCCTTTTTTCTTTTTGCCGCCTTTGTCAGATTGTTCTATTTGTGCCATATTGCTTTACCTTATTTAGTGGGTTCTTCTTCTGATTTGAGAGCTGTCATGAGGCTGAACTTGTTGAGCTTCATTGTCTGGAGGTTGTCAAAGACACGGTGTACGGTTGTAAACGGAGTGTCTTTGTCAGCCTTGATGGCAATACCCTGGCCTTTACGCATAAGTGCTGTGTAAAGGTTTGACATCTGCTGGCGCTCTTCGGGGGTCAGACCTTCGGTCTGTTCTTTGTTGATGCGCTGTGCGACGTTGTAGATTGCCTGAAGCCAAACCTGGAAGTCGTTGAGATTGCCTTTTGAGTCTGTATTGTCGTCAATAGGAATACCGACTTTGGGGTTTGAAAGATCGCCCAGGAATTTATCGCGGTCAGTGATACTCATCGAGAGCATTTCGGGAAGCACACTGAAGGGAACGCCAAACATGTTGATAGTTCCGAATGTGGCTCTCTGCTGGGGGGTGAGCTGGACGGGATTGCTCTTATGCTTTTCGTTGTAAAGTGAGAGGGCTTCATCGAGCATCATCAAGCGGATTTTCTCGCTTGAGAGGGTCGAGTCTGCATCACCTGTAAACGAGATGAAGAGTTTGCCTTCGAGCACTGACGGGTCTTCGAACTTGCCGCTCTTGTCGGCCGAAGATACGAGCACCGTCACGAGGTTGTTCATCGGCACTTTTTCTTCAGATACTGAAGAAGGTGTGTAGACGATGGTGGGCTCCTTCTGCAGGAAGGTTGAAGTCAACATGAAGAAAGTAAGCAAAAGAACAGTCACGTCACTCATCGCGGTCATGTCGATGAGAGTACTTTTTCTTTTAATTTTTACTTTTCCCATATTTACCTATTTATAATTGGTGATTGTTTATAAGATTGGAAATATGGAATTAGTGGGTAGCGGCAAATGTTTGAACGATTGAGAAACCGATTTCGTCAATTGCGTAAGTGAGGTTGTCGATCTTGTTGGTGTAGAAGTTGTAAGAGATTACAGCAAACGCACCGGTTGCGATACCGAAGGCGGTGTTGATAAGAGCCTCAGAAATACCGGTCGAGAGTTCTGTCGAGTCGGGAGCACCTGACTGAGAAAGAGCCTGGAATGATTTGATCATACCCATTACAGTACCGAGAAGACCAACGAGAGTACCAAGAGTCGTCATGGTAGCGACGATGGGGAGGTTCTGCTGAAGAGCGGGCATTTCGAGAGCGGTAGCCTCTTCTACTTCTTTCTGAAGAGTAGCGATTTTCTGCTCTTTAGAGAGAACGGTGTTTTTGTCCATTTCCTCGTAGCGAACGAGAGCGGCAGCAACTACAGCAGCAACAGAGCCTTTCTGAGTTTTGCAGAGGTTCTGAGCACCGGCGATGTCGTTTTTAGCGAGGCAAGCCTTGACATTGGCGACAAATTTGGCGATGTTGCCTTTGCCGGCAGCTGAGTTGAGGGCGATGTAACGTTCGATCGAGAGAACGATTACAGTGAGGAAGAGGGTCTGGAGGACAGGCACGATGAAACCGCCTTTGTAGATTGTGCCCCACAGGTTCTGGGGATGACCGTCTTCGTCGAAGTGCATGTCGTTACCGAACCAGAAGAGGAACAGCAGGACGCAGACACATGCGCAAATTAAAATTACCCAAGATGCGTTTTTGATACCGGGTGCATTTGATTTTTTTGCTTTGCCCGCAGCAGCGGGTTTTACATTTGGCTTTTGAGCTTCCATGATTTTTTTTGAAACTAAATTAAATTAATGTTGTTGAAAAAAATGTTTGATTTATTATATGAATTAGTCTTTATCTTATTGAATTTCTATGGTTTTTAGATTTGGCTTGTCTATAAAGGATCAAGCCGGTTAATAAATTGGTTTATGTCACGCGTTAGTTCAAATGATTCTGACGTCAGCCCTCTCCAACAGGCCTGACATGGCAAAATCACCTGTCATCACATCGCAAATTTACAAAGTTGTTTTAAACCCTCAAAATATTTTTCTCTTATTTTTCATCTCTGCTGTTGACGGTTGGTGTTTTTTGCGCGAAAATCATATCATTTCAATTAAAATTATTTAAAAATCGCAAAGACTTGTTTTCCCAACCATCCCCGATGACTGACTATCGCTCTCAGATGTCGCTTTTCAAGCCACCATCAACATACGGCAGCGCCTGTACCCGCGACCTCCATAAGTATTTTTTAACTTCAATTTCAAGAACAACAGTTAACATGTATTAATATTATATTTATCTTTGCACCTATATTATTTATAGAATCGACAAAAATCGACATCCAAACACAAAACATAAAGACCAACCTTATGAAAATCAAGATCAAGAAGGGATTGGACCTGAAAATATACGGAGCTGTCACTGACACCGGGATACATCAGGCCGAAACCGACCGTATCGCTATCGACCCCGATGACTTCACGGGGCTGAAGCCGAAACTTGACGTTAAGGAGGGCGATAGCGTTGCAATCGGCTCACCGCTGATGCATGACAAATATTGTCCTGAAGTCAAGATTGTTTCACCCATTGCTGGACGTGTAAAGTCTATCGTCAGAGGCGAGAGAAGGAAAATTCTAAGAGTCGAGGTTGAATCGTGCGGGGTCGCGGCAGACACTGTCAAGTATGAGATCCCGAGCGGTTTCACACCGGAGAATGCGGTAAGACTGCTTGCCGGATCAGGTCTGCTGGCCGAGATGAGCCAGCGTCCATATGCCATTGTCCCCGAGACAGCCAAAACACCGCGCGACATATTCGTGACCGCGATAGACTCGGCTCCTCTTGCAGCCGCATACGAGACTTACATGCCGAAAGACCTTGCCGTATATGAGGCCGCTGTAAAACTTCTGTCGGCCATCACTCCCGGCAAAGTCTACATCTCGCATCGCGAAGGGTCGTTCTTCGGCAACATCAAAGGGGCCGAGAGCGTAACCGTCACGGGTCCCCACCCTTCGGGAAACGCCGGTGTTCAGGCCGCCAACATTGCGCCCGTCAACAAAGGCGAGACAATCTGGACTCTCGGCATCGACACGCTGTATAGAATCGGCGTGCTCGTCACCACCGGCCGGCGCGACTGCACGACCGTCGTGGCTGTCACCGGCCCCGAAGTCGAAAAACCGTCGCTGGTCAAGACGGTTTTCGGCGCACCTGTAGCCACAGTCATCAAAGGTCTCGTCAAGAAATCAGACCATCATATAAGAATCATATCGGGCAACGTCTTTACCGGGGTCGCCGAAAAAGAAGACGGCTATATGCACTTCCCCTACCGTCAGATAACAGTCATCGCCGAAGGCGACGACGTCGACGAGTTTATGGGCTGGGCATCGCTCAAGCCGTCGAAAGCAAGCGTCAGTCCGACATTCCCGGGTCATTTCCTGAACCGTCTCTTCGCCCCCGACGCCCGTCTCAACGGCGGACGCCGCGCCATGATAATGAGCGGCGAATATGACCGTGTCGTTCCTCTCGACATCATGTCGGAATATCTGATAAAAGCGATTATCAGCCACGACATCGACGCCATGGAGAAACTCGGCATCTACGAGGTGGCGCCCGAAGACTTCGCCGCCGCCGAATATGTCGACACGTCGAAGCTCCCGCTCCAGCAGATAGTGCGCGAGGGCCTCGACTACATGCGCCAGAGCGTTGAATAACATACGATATTAACTTCAAACAAAAATATCACCGTGAAATTTTTAAAAAACTATCTCGACCGTGTAAGGCCCAACTTTGAAGAAGGCGGGAAACTGCACGCATTCAGATCTGTTTTCGACGGTTTCGACACCTTCCTTTTCACGCCGTCGACCACTTCACCCAAACGCGGGCTCCAGATTCACGATGCCATAGACTCGAAACGCACGATGATAATCGTCGTCATGGCTCTGATGCCGTGTTTCTTTTTCGGCATGTATAACACGGGCTATCAGCATCAGCTTGCCCTCGGACTTGACACTTTCCCGTTCTGGGAGATGATGCTCTACGGCTTCCTGTCGATACTGCCCAAAGTCGTCGTCGCCTATCTTGTAGGCCTCGGCATAGAATTTGCCTTCGCCCAGTGGCGTCACGAGGAAATCCAGGAAGGATTCCTTGTCTCAGGCATACTCATACCTATGATACTTCCGGTCGAGACTCCGCTCTGGATGATGGCCGTGGCCGTAGCCTTCTCGGTCATCTTCGTCAAGGAAGTCTTCGGCGGCACAGGCTATAACATCTTCAACGTGGCCCTTGTCACCCGCGCCGTCCTCTTCTTCAGCTATCCGGCACAGATGTCGGGCGACAAAGTGTTTGTCGCCACGGGAAAAGCGCTCGGCTACGGTACTCCCGTCGTCGACGGCTATACCTGCGCCACTCCCCTGGGTCAGATCGCCACACACAGCGGCGGCGCACTTGAACTCACGGGCGCTGCCGGAGAACCTCTGTCGGCGTGGGACGCTTTTGTCGGCCTTATTCCGGGCTCATTCGGCGAGACTTCGGTAATCTGCATTCTCATCGGCGCCGCGATTCTGCTCTTCTGCCGCATCGCCGACTGGCGCATCATGCTGTCTGTCTTTGCAGGCGGACTCCTCATGGGCTGGATCGCCAACACATTCGAGACTCCGACCTACCCCGCTTCGTATCTGTCGCCCGTCGACCAGCTTCTCTACGGCGGCTTCGCCTTTGCGGCTGTCTTCATGGCTACCGACCCGGTCACGGCGGCACGCACGACAACCGGCAAATATATCTACGGCCTGCTTATCGGCGTGATTGCCGTCATCATCCGCACATACAACAACGGTTATCCCGAGGGCGCGATGCTCGCAGTGCTTCTGATGAACGCCTTCGCACCGCTCATCGACTACTGTGTCGTGCAGGCTAACATCCGCCGACGCATGCGCCGCACACGTATAAACTCAAAAACAGCATGACCATGAACAAGCAAAGCAACACTTATACGATAATATATATCGTGGCGCTCGTCGTCCTGGTCGGCTCGGCGCTCGCTTTCACGGCAATGTCGTTAAAACCCCGCCAGCAGGCCAATCTCGATGCCGACAAGATGCGTCAGATCATGGCATCTGTGCATATCACCGCTGAAAAAGGCGAGAACATCATCGACATCTACCGCGAGCATATCACCGAAAGTTTCATTATCAGGGAAGACGGCGCCCGTGTCGACGGCGACGCCTTCAACGTCAACACAACAATTGAGAGCAAAAAGCCCGCGGCCGAAAGACTCCTGCCTGTCTATGTCTGCGACCTCGGTGACAAAGGTCTCAAATATATCGTGCCCGTCAACGGTGCCGGTCTCTGGGGTCCGATCTGGGGCTATGTGTCGTTTGACAGCGACGGTTCGACAATCTATGGTGCCTACTTCGCCCATCAGGGCGAGACTCCCGGTCTGGGCGCCGAAATCGAGAAACCGGCGTTCAGCGACCAGTTTGACGGCAAGCACGTCTTCAAAGACGGCCGGTTCAAACCTGTCAACGTCATAAAAGCCGGCCAAAAACCGTCGGACGGCGAAGATTATGTCAACGCCATCTCGGGCGGCACTATCACCAGCAAGGGCGTCGCCGCCATGCTCGATGACTGTCTCACTCCCTATAAGAATTTTCTGTCAACTTTAAACAAATAAGCCATGGCCGAAAAAATTGATTATAAAAGCGTACTTTTCAATCCGTTCTCTAAAAACAATCCGGTAATAGTACAGATTCTTGGCATCTGCTCTGTGCTAGCAGTCACGGCAAAACTTGCCCCGGCCATGGTCATGGGACTCTCGGTCATAGCCGTCCTCGCATTCTCGAATGTAATTATATCACTGATACGCAACACGATTCCGACAAACATACGTATTATCGTCCAGCTCGTTGTCGTCGCCGGTCTCGTCGTCATCGTCAGCCAGCTGCTGCAGGCCTATGCCTATGATGTCAGCAAACAGCTGTCGGTGTTCATCGGCCTGATAATAACCAATTGTATCCTGATGGGCCGTCTCGAAGCCTTCGCGATGGCCAACCGTCCGTGGGCCTCGTTTCTCGACGGCATAGGCAACGGCGTCGGTTACGCCATCATATTGATAATCGTGGGCTTCTTCCGCGAACTGCTCGGCAGCGGCACACTGCTCGGCTATCAGGTCGTGCCCGACTCGTTCTATGAAGCCGGATATGTCAACAACGGCCTGATGATTCTGCCGCCCATGGCGCTCGTCACCGTGGCCTGCATCATCTGGGTACACCGCAGCCGCAACAAAGATCTTCAGGAACCATAAATCAGACATTATAACCGCGAATTATGGAAAATTTCAATCTGTTCATAAGGTCGATTTTCGTCGACAACATGATATTCGCCTACTTCTTAGGCATGTGCTCGTTTCTGGCGGTGAGCAAGAATGTCAAGACCGCCTTCGGTCTCGGCGTCGCCGTGACATTCATGCTCGTCATCACGCTTCCCATCAACTATCTTCTTGAAACCTATGTGCTGAAAGCGGGCGCCCTCTCCTGGCTCGGCCCCGAATATGCCGGCATAGACCTCAGCTTCCTGTCGCTGATACTCTTCATCGCCGTCATCGCCTCGATGACCCAGCTCGTCGAGATGGTGGTCGAGAAATACAGCCCGTCGCTCTATGCCTCGCTCGGCATCTTCCTGCCTCTTATCGCCGTCAACTGCGCCATCCTCGGCGGTTCGCTGTTCATGCAGCAGCGTGATTTTCCCAACGTCTGGACGGCAGTATGCGCCGGCGGCGGATGGGGTCTCGGCTGGCTCCTCGCCATCACGGCCATCGCCGCCATACGCGAACGCATCGCCCAGTACTCGAATATACCCGCTCCGCTCCGCGGCGTCGGCATCACATTCATCTTAACCGCCTTGATGGGAATAGCGTTCATGAGCTTTCTCGGCATTAAAATCTGATCAGACATGACAACGCTCAACCAAATATTACTGCAATCGACAACAAGCCTCACCCTGCTCACGGGCGTAGGCATATTCCTGCTGATAACGCTCGTTCTGGTGATAATACTACTGATTGCCAAGAAATATCTTGTCAACACCGGCAACGTCACCATCACCATCAACAACGACAAGACAGTCGAAGCCTCTTCGGGCAAATCACTCCTCTCGACCATGGCCGACAACAACATTTTCCTTCCCTCGGCCTGCGGCGGCAAAGGCAGCTGCGGCCAGTGCAAGGTCAAGGTCGTCGAAGGCGGCGGCGAGATACTGCCGACTGAAACGGTCCATTTCACCCGCAAGGAAATCAAAGAAGGCTGGCGTCTTGGCTGTCAGCTCAAAGTCAAAGGCGACCTCAAAATCGACGTGCCGGCATCGGTGCTCGACGTCAAGGAGTGGGAGTGCGAGGTCATCTCGAACCGCAACGTCGCCACTTTCATCAAGGAGTTTATCGTCAAACTGCCCGAGGGCGAACACATGAACTTCATCCCCGGCTCTTACGCGCAGATTAAGATACCTGCATTCTCGATGGACTATGACCGCGACATCGACAAAGACCTCATCGGCCCCGAGTATCTGCCGGCATGGGAAAAATTCGGCCTCTTCTCGCTCAAATGCAAGAACGAGGATACGACAATACGCGCCTACTCCATGGCCAACTATCCGGCCGAGGGCGACCGCATCATGCTCACCGTGCGCATCGCGACGCCTCCGTTCAAGCCGAAACCCGAGGTCGGTTTCATGGACGTCAATCCGGGCATCGCGTCGAGCTATATCTTCACACTCAAACCCGGCGACAAGGTGCTGATGAGCGGTCCCTACGGCGACTTCCATCCTATTTTCGACTCAAAGGCCGAAATGATGTGGATTGGCGGTGGCGCCGGCATGGCTCCCCTGCGCTCGCAGATCATGCACATGACAAAGACGCTCCACTGCACCGACCGTGTCATGAACTATTTCTACGGCGCCCGCGCCCTCAACGAGGTCTTCTATCTCGACGATTTCCTCGCTCTTGAGAAAGAATTCCCCAATTTCAAATTTCACCTCGCGCTCGACCGTCCCGACCCCGTCGCCGACGAAATCGGCGTGGCCTATACACCCGGCTTCGTCCATCAGGTAATCTACGATACATATCTCAAAGACCATCCCGATCCCGAGGATATCGAGTACTATATGTGCGGTCCAGGCCCGATGAGCAATGCCGTCAACAAGATGCTCTATGGCCTCGGCGTCGAGCCGTCATCAATCCATTACGACAACTTCGGAGGCTAAAAAACGCCTTCTCTTACAGATATACGCGGCGGCCGCATGATTGCGGTCGCCGTTTTTTTCGTCGCCGACCACAATTATTTATACAAAAAGATTAATTTTGTAAAAATTTGAAAAACGTAGCCATGAAGCAGAAAAACAACAAAGGTCGTCACCTATACAACGAATGGTCGCCACGACACTGGAGCGGCAGCCGCTATGAACTGACACTCAACCGGCTTATGAGCAAAAGCCTCAAACGTCAGTTCGGTTTTTTCATGGCAATCACGCTTGTCATCTTTCTGACCATGTGGCTCGTCGGACTCGCCATCAACTATATCTATTGCAGAGCCGAAGGCGAGACAAACTGGAATGTCTACACGACATTCGTTCAGCTGACCAATCCCAACTCGCTCGAAGACGGCCACTTCGTCGACTGGATCTACGGCATCGCCGTAACGCTTTTCGGCCTGTTCGCGGTCAACGGCATTGTCGTCACCGTGCTTGTCAACTGGCTGAGCAACCGCCGGAGCGAGTATGAGAACGGCCAGGCCCGCTATAATATTTTCAAGAAATCGGAATTCGCCGTAATCATCGGCGGTCATCCAGTAGTGGCAAGTCTAATCAAGGAGATGAAAGAACGCCGCGAATATGACTACATCCTCATCCAGACCAAACGCGACCCCGAAGAACTGCGCCGCGAACTGCTGTCGGTTCTCAACGACGCCGACGACCTCGAGTCGGTCATCATCTACTTCGGCGAGCGCACCTCAAAAGAAAATCTTCTGGAGCTGAACCTCGAGCTGGCAAAAGAGATATTCATCATCGGCGAGTCGCGTGACATCGACGGCACAAGCCACGACGCCATCAACCTCAAGTCGCTTAATATAGTCGGGGAAATCGTCGGTCAGAAAGCCCACGACGTCACGCCGCTCGAAGTCAAAGCGACAACCGGCGGAAACGACGACCAGTCGCCCGACCCGAAAACCAAGGTATACCGCCCGATACCATGCAATGTCATGTTCGACCATCAGTCGACGTTCACAGCCTTCCAGTTTACCGATGTCGAGCTTAAAGACAAAGGCAAACTCAAATTCATGCCCTTCAATATCTATGAAATCTGGGCCCAGCAGGTCATCGTCAGCGAAAACGACCGCTATAAACCGCTCGACGGCAAAGAAGGCATCAGATTCGACTCGCCCGAGCGCGTCCATCTGATTATAGTCGGCATGTCGCGAGAAGGCGTCTCGATGGCCGTCGAGGCTGCCCACGCCTGTCATTTTCCCAACTTCCTCAACAAAAAGCTGGGGCATCCGCGTACATTGATAACCTTCATCGACATCAACGCCGACCGCGAGATGAATTACTTCAAAGGCCGTTTCAACGCACTCTTCGAGCTGTCGCGCAGCCGCTACGCCGATGCCGGCGCGGGAAATCTCGTCTATGACTGTCCGCCTCATATCGACCCCGTCAAAGACGGCAGGAAGCGTACTCCGGAGGCTTGGGTCGAGCCGTGGAAAACCGACCCGTCGTCACCGTTCAACGCCAAATATCCCTACGGCATGCTCGGCGACAACTTCGTCGACGTCGACTGGGAGTTCATCAAGGGCGACATCGCCGACCCCGCCGTCAGACGCTATCTCACAGCCGCGGCCACAGACAGGAACTACAGGACATCAATCGCCATCTGCATACCCGACGACGCAGCCGCCGCTTCGGCCGCGCTCTATATGCCCGAAGCCGTCTACACAGACTGTCTGCAGGTGTTAGTCCATCAGAATTCGACCGGAGCTCTCATCAACGACCTCGCAAGCGGTGTAACCATCAAAGACAACGACAAATTCCGCCGGTATGAACGTCTGAGACCTTTCGGCATGCTCAAAAGCTGTTGCATCCTGAAGCACCTCGACCAGACGATGCCGGCCATGATCAACTATGTCTACACGAATACGGAAATCAACAGCATCGGTGATAAGATAGCATCAGGCCCCGATGAAGGAAAGCTGTCACAGAAAGCCGTCGACACCTTTGTCGACGTGATGCTGCAATGGCAAAGCCTCGGCAATAAAAACGGCAAGAGCCGCATCGCCTCGATATGGTCGTCGCTCTATTCGGCCAACTCCATACCGTTTAAACTCAGGTCCATCGGCATTGCCAACACTAAGGATGTCAGACCGATGACCGACGAAGAGAAAAAACTGCTCGCGCTGACCGAGCACAACCGCTGGAACGTCGAAGAGCTGCTTATCGGCTACCGTCCGGTACTTGCGTGCGAGCTTCCCGACGAATCAGCCGATCCGGAAGCCTTTAAACAAGCCGTAAGTGCCAAAAAATCGGAGCTGAAAAGCCGTCACGTTCATATAAACCTGCTATCCAACGAGCGCTTGCGCGACATGACCAAAGATATTGACCTTTGGAGCGGTGAATGGGTCCCTGAAGAGAAATCGTCTGAGCCATGGTTATAT
Source organism: uncultured Porphyromonadaceae bacterium (assembly GCA_902493335.1). Lineage (GTDB taxonomy): Bacteria > Bacteroidota > Bacteroidia > Bacteroidales > Muribaculaceae > CAG-873. The sequence continues at coordinate 56,614 of CABUPJ010000003.1, read as the reverse complement.
GACGTCTATATCATCAAGAGTATACCTTATATAGTAAAAGCTGCTGAAGATATTGAAAACAAGCGACTCCGCTGGCCTGAAGACCTCAGTAAATATGTCGTTACCGACAAAAAATAATGATTAAAATGAACCGTCACATACACTACTCTACCGCCGAAATCAAAGCCGATCTCAAATATCTCGAACTGCTGTCGCGGTCGTTCCCGACAATCGCGTCGGCAAGCACTGAAATCATAAATCTCGAAGCTATCCTCAATCTGCCCAAAGGCACCGAGCATTTCCTCACCGACATCCACGGTGAATACGAAGCATTCCAGCATGTCTTGAAAAACGCCTCCGGCACTGTCAAACGTAAAGTCAACGAAATCTTCGGCACGACACTGCGCGAAGCCGAGAAGAAAGATCTCTGCACTCTGATTTATTATCCACGCGAGAAACTCAAACTCGTCAAACAGCATGAGACAGATATATGCGAGTGGTATGAGATCATGCTCAACCGCCTTGTCAAAGTCTGCCAGAGCGTTTCGTCGAAATATACCCGCTCGAAGGTCAACAAAGCGCTCCCGAAAGACTTCAGCTACATAATCCAGGAGCTGCTCCACGAGACCGAAGCTGACCCCAACAAACAGGATTATTTCAAGCAAATCATCTCGACAATCATCTCGACGCGCCGCGCCGACGATTTCATCGCCGCCATGTGCGAGCTGATACAGCGTCTCGCCATCGACAGGCTCCATGTCATCGGCGACATCTATGACCGCGGCCCGGGCGCGCATATAATCATGGACACCATCTGCGCCTACCACGACTTCGATATTCAGTGGGGCAACCACGACATTCTCTGGATGGGCGCATACGCCGGCAACGACGCCTCGATAGCCAACGCCGTCAGAATCGCCCTGAGATACGGCAATGTCGAAACTCTTGAAGAAGGCTATGCCATCAACCTACTGCCGCTGGCTACCTTCGCCATGGAGACATACAAAGATGTCGACGCCGCGATATACAAGCCCCGCATAAAAGACCCCGAGCGCATGTATTCAGAATATGAAAAAGCCATCATGGCCGGCATGCACAAAGCCATCGCGGTCATACAGTGGAAACTCGAGGGACAGATCATCGATCGTCACCCCGACTACAGGATGGAAGACCGCCTGCTGCTCGGCCGAATCGACTATGCACGCGGCACCATCAATATCGACGGCACAGAATATCAGCTCAAAGATACCGACTTCCCGACGATTGACCCCGGGAACCCCTACCGTCTCACAGAAGCCGAGAGTCAGATTGTCGGACTGCTCCACAACTCATTTGTCAACAGCGAACGCCTCGGACGACATATCGAATGTCTTCTCAGCCACGGTTCGCTTTATCTGTCGTGCAACAACAATCTGATGTTCCACGCCTCGATACCGATGAACGCCGACGCCTCATTCAAAGACGTCACTGTCGACGGCGAGACTTTCAGCGGCAAACGTCTGCTCGACCGTCTCGACACGCTTGTGCAGCTTGCCTGCCGCGGCGGCGACGAACCCGAACGGAACTATGCCATAGATTATATGTGGTATCTATGGTGTGGTCCCGACTCTCCACTTTTCGACAAAAGCAAGATGACGACTCTCGAGCGCTATCTCATCGACGACCCCGCGACACACACCGAACCCCGCGGCAACTACTATACACTCGCCGACGATGCCGAAGTCTGCGACAAGATACTCGCCGAGTTCGGTCTTCCTGCCGAAGGCTCGCATATCATCAACGGCCATGTGCCCGTGCGCACCCTCAAAGGCGAAAATCCCGTCAAGGCCGGTGGCAAGCGCCTCGTGATTGACGGCGGCTTCTCGAAAGCCTATCAGCCCCATACGGGCATAGCCGGATATACGCTCGTCTACCATTCGCGCGGATTCCAGCTTGTCGAACACGAACCTTTCGAATCTCAGGTCAAGGCCATCGAGGAAGGCCTTGATATTGTCTCGAACACCGTTGTCAGCGAGCATAAATCAGACCGCATGCGTGTGCGCGACACCGATAAAGGCCGCGAGCTCGCCAGCCAGATCATCGACCTCAACAAACTCCTCGCCGCCTATCGCCGAGGCCTCATCAAAGAACGCAACTGACCGATTAAAGCGTACGATAGTGTGCGGGTGTTCAGAATCGGACACCCGCACGTTTATTTATATTTCTATATTTCAATTGATTAACCGTTTGGCACGCCATTTGTCACTTATAATGGCAAAACATCGTACCAAATGGACAGAGAAATACCGAAATCACAGTTAAGACGAGCCCGCATAAAGCGGCTTGCAATATACGGCGGCATCGCAGCCGCGGTAATCGTCGCCGGCATTGTGACATCAAAGCTGACACGCACGTCGGTCAGCCTCGACAAACTCACGCTCGTCAGCGTCGACCGTGGCGACGTCAACACCTCGGTCACGGGATACGGCAGCGTCGAGCCTGCTTTCGAGGAAATCATCAACTCTCCGCTGACCACCCGCGTCATCGAAGTCTACCACCGTCCCGGCGACATCGTCGAAGCAGGCACTCCGCTGCTGCTGCTCGACCTCGAGACCGCCCGCAACGAATATAACAAACAGCTCGACCAGCTCGCCATGATGCGCCTTCAGCTCGAGCAGCTCCGCGCTGCCAACGCCACACGTCTGGGCGACCTCAGGATGCAGATTAAAGTCGCCGATATGAAACTCAACCGCCTGCGCGTCGAGCTCGCCAACGAACAGTATCTCGACAGCATCGGCAGCGGCACCACAGACCGCGTCCGCGAGGTCGAGTTCGCCTACAAATCAGGACTGCTCGAATATCAGCAGCTCGAACAGCAGCTCGCCAACGAGACGCGACGCGCCGACGCCGATATAGAGTTGAAACGTCTCGAGATAGAAATCAAGGACAAAGAGCTCTCTGAAGCCTCGCGCACTCTCGACATGGCCGAGATTCGCGCGCCGCGCCGCGCCACAGTCTCGACAGTCGTCGACCGCATAGGCGCTCAGGTCACCCAGGGACAGCAGGTAGCCGTCATCGCCGATCTCGGCCACTACAAGGTAGAAGGCGAGATGGCCGACTCTCACGCCGCACAGCTCCGCGCCGGCAACCGCGCCAAGGTCAAGGTCGGCCGCGAATATGTCGAAGGTCGCGTGGCCTCGGTCACGCCGACCTCTAAAAACGGCACTCTCTCGTTCAGCGTCGCCCTCGACTGTGACAGCGCCGCCATGCTCCGCCCGGGCCTAAAGGCCGACATCCATGTTTCGAGCGGTCTGAAAGAGAACGTCGTCAGGATTCCCAACATACGCTTCTATACAGGTCCGCGTGACTATGATCTCTATGTCTTCGACGGCGAGGGCGAGCTAAAGCTGCGCCACGTCAACCTCGGCTTTGCCGGGCCCGACTACATCGAGGTCATCAGCGGCGTCGCTCCCGGCGACCGCGTTGTCGTCGACGATATGAGCCGATTCAACAACACTCCTTCGATAAAAGTAAAATAACAATCTATAAATTAATCATTTATTTCATCATGTTTAAAACTTACTGCAAACAGACCTGGCAGATGATGAAACAACACCGTCTCTTCACCGGCATCTATGTCGTCGGCACAGCCCTCGCCATAGCCACCACGACGGCCTTCGCCATCATCTACTACGTCAAGATCGCCCCTGTCTATCCGGAGACCCAGCGCAACGAGACTTATTACTTTGTTAAAGTAAGAGACAAAAGCGATAACGGATGGTATGAGTCACGTCTCAGCTATGAATTTCTGAAAAACAAAATCTATGACATCAAAAATGCCGACGTCACCACAGCATGGTATGACAACTGGCAGGAATTTTATGTCGACAAAACCGACAAAAGCCGTCAGCAGGTCGTCGTCAAGGCCGTCGACAACAACTGGTGGGACCTATTCAAGTTTGACTTCAAGACCGGCCGACCCTTCGGCGCCGCAGATTTCGAGAGCGGCTCGCGCACGGCTGTCATCACCACGACTCTCGCCGACAAACTCTTCGGCCACGAAGATGTCGAGGGCGAAAATGTGATTCTCAACTTTGTGCCTTATCGCGTCAGCGGCGTGGTCAAACCCGGTTCCGGTGTCAATTACAATTCATTCGCCGACATATACATACCCTACACGTCAGTTGCCGGTTACGACAAGAAATCGGGCAGCGACTACGCCGGCAACTTCATTGTCTTCTTCAAGGCCAAGGACGGTGACGCGCTAAAAGCCGAGGTCGACGAAATCATACGCGTCGAGACATCGAGCAACCCGGGCCACACACTTGAGATATGGAAACAGCCTATGCCACATATACTAAACGCCTTTATGTATCCGAGCGATGAAGATTTCAGCTGGTGGGACGTTATCAAGGACAAGCTCATCATATTCCTCGTGCTTCTCATCGTCCCGGCGCTCAACCTCAGCGGCATGATCTCGAGCCGCATGGACATGCGTTCGGCCGAGCTGGGCATACGCAAGTCATTCGGCGCGACGCGCGGAGTGCTGCTGCGTCAGGTACTTTGGGAAAATCTGCTGCTGACACTCGTCGGCGGTGTCCTCGGCCTCGCCCTGACATGGATTTTCATCAATGCCACCTCAGACTGGCTCTTCTCAATCTTCGACACATTCCCCGAAGAGATTCCGGGCGGTATATCTGTCACGACCGACATGTTCTTCGCCCCCGTCGTCTTCTTATTCTCATTCCTTGTCTGCGTCGTGCTCAATCTCCTGTCGGGATTCATTCCCGCATGGCGCTCGCTGAAACACCCGATTGTCTCATCTCTAAAAGAAAAGCAATAAGCCATGATAAAGATAATATTCAAAAATCTGTGGCATCGCCGCGCTCAGAACGGCTGGCTCTTTGCCGAACTAATCATCGTCACCATCCTCGCCTGGGAGATTATCGACCCAGTGGCCGTCAGCATCTCTGACCGCAACGAGCCTTTAGGCTATGACGCCGACCGCCTTGTCAACCTCTCGTTTATTTCTCTGCCCGAGAATGCAGCCGAATACAAGGCCGAAGAAGCCGACTCGGCATCAAATGTCGCAAACTCAGCCAAGATAGCACGTTATCTCGAATCACTTCCCGAAGTCGAATCGGCTTGTTTCGCCGGTTATGAACCAATTCTCAACTCATCAAGCAATTCTTGGGAGCAACTTCAGTCTGGCAATCCCGCTGTCGATACTCTTGTCAAAAATATAATCAGTGTACAATATGAACCCGACAGCAAATTTTTCGAGACCATGGGCATTGAATCAGCGTCAGGCAGCCCGTCGCCCGAAGAGCTGTCGCGATATAATGCCGGTCGCCGCGAAGTAATCGTCACCGAAGACTATGCCAGACTGTTCTGGCCTGACGAAAACGCTCTCGGGAAAAAATTCGTTTCTGTCTCGCGCGACGGCCTGGATACGACCTACACTACTATTGTAGGTGTCGTCAAAGGTCTGCGTTATCAGTCGATATTGCGCAGCCGCTGTCTCGTATTTAAACAAGACCGATATTTTGATTACAATACCGATTTCGACGAATTTGCCTACACTGTTCGCCTCGCTCCGGGCGTCGACCCCAAGCAATTTGTCGCCGACTTCGGTCCAGAGCGCCGCAACAAACTGTCAGTCGGCAATTTCAGGCTCAACAAAATAGCCGAGCAACAGGCTCTTTTCGACAACGTAGAGTTTACCTACGGCATCGCGTCAAACCGCAAAATCAAAATGATACTGTGCTCGTTTTTCCTAATCAACCTCATCCTCGGCACGGTCGGCTGCTTCTGGTTGCAGACACGCCGGCGCGTATCCGAGACAGGCATCCTACGCTCTTTCGGCGCTCTGAAATCGCAGATTGTCAAGATGCTTATCGGCGAGAGCATCGTTCTCGCAAGCGCGGCCTTCATCATCGGCGACCTGCTCTATCTGCAGTATTCCCTCAAAGAAGGCTTCGACCTCGGCTTTGTCAACAATATGTCTCTCAATGTCATCGACAACTGGATCAGCAACTTCTGGGAACATTTCGGCATCGTCTCTCTCATCGTCTACGCCCTCATAATAATCTGCGTCATCATCGGCACCCTCCTGCCGGCGCTCAAACTGAGCCGCATCAATCCCGTCGACGCCCTGCGCGACGAATAAAAACATATATATTTCCAACCACTCAAACCCAAACATCATGTCTACTATAATAAAACTTCAGAACATCAGCAAGATATACCAGACCAAAAACATCGAGACAAGCGCTCTCGACGATGTCAGCCTCGAAATCGAAGAAGGCGAGTTTATCAGCATCATGGGCCCGTCGGGCTGCGGCAAATCGACAATGCTCAACATCATGGGCCTGCTCGACAAACCGACCTCGGGAACCGTCGAAATCAAAGGCAAAAACGTCGCCGGCATGAGCGACAAGGCTCTCGCACGTCTCAGAAACGAGACGCTCGGCTTCGTCTTTCAGAGTTTCCATCTGATAAACACACTCAACATCGTCGACAATGTGATGATACCCCTTGTCTACCGCCACGGCGCCAAAGACAAGAGCCGCCTGGCGCGTGAGGCTCTCGAGCGCGTCGGTCTGAGCCACCGACTCGGCCACATGCCCTCGCAGCTTTCGGGCGGCCAGGCGCAGCGCGTCGCCATCGCCCGCGCCATCGTCGGAAATCCGTCGATAATCCTCGCCGACGAGCCCTGCGGCAACCTCGACTCGAAGATGGGTGCCGAAATCATGGACCTGCTCCATCATCTCAACAAAGACCTCGGCAAGACCATTGTCATGGTGACACACAACGCCGACCAGGCGCGCCAGACCGACCGCATCATCAACTTCTTCGACGGACGCCGCGTAAAATGAAACAACGCTTCTTATGCTCGCTCATCGCCCTGACGATTGCTGTCGCCGGGTATGCCTCGACCAGAGAAATCACTTTGGCCGAGGCAGTGGCGATGGCACGCCGCCAGAGCGTCGACGCCGCCGTCGCTCTCAACGAACTCAGATCGGCCTACTGGGAATACCGCACGTTCAAGGCCGACCTGCTGCCTGAAATCAGCTTTTCGGCGACGGCCCCGAGCTACAATACCCGCTACAGCTCCTACCAGAAAGACGACGGCAGCTATACATTCCTGCGCGACGACAATCTGATGGTCAACGGCGCCCTGACGCTCGAACAGCGCATCTGGCTCACCGGCGGCACGATATCGCTGACATCGTCGCTCGACTTCATGCGCCAGCTCAGCGGCGACGTCAGTAACCGCTTCATGTCGGTGCCCGTTGCCCTGAAACTCAACCAGCCGATATTCGGCGTCAACGACGTAAAATGGAAACGCAAGATCGAGCCCTATAAATACCGCGCCGCCAAGGCCGCCTACATCAGCGCCACCGAGGAGGTAGCCATGACGGCGATACAATATTTCTTCAACTTGCTGTCGGCTCGCGAAAACGAAAGCAGCGCCCTGCAGAACGTCGAGAATGCCCGGCGCCTCTACGACGTAGCCAAGGCCAAGCGCGAGATGGGCAAGATAAGCGAGAACGACCTGCTGCAGATCGAGCTCAATCTTCTCAACTCGCAGTCAACACTCACCGATTATCAGAGTACGGTCAAGAGCTGCATGTTCCGGCTGCGCTCTTTCCTCGACATTGACGCCGACGTCGAGCTCATACCCGTCGTACCCGAAAAGTCGCGCGACGTCGAGGTTGCGTTCGACAACGCCTTCGGCCACGCGATCGAGAACAACACCTTCTATCTCGACATCATGCGCCGCTACCATGAATCGGAGTATGCCGTCGCACAGGCCAAGGCCAGGCAGCGCGAGATAAACCTCTTCGCCCAGGTCGGTTACACAGGTGTCGCCGACCGGGCCGGATATGCCTACCGCGGTCTCAAGGACAACCGCATCGTCGAGGTCGGCATCTCGATACCTCTTATCGACTGGGGCAAACGCCGCGGTCAGGTCAAGGTCGCCCAAAGCAACCATCAGCTGACTGTCAACCGCATAAAGAAAGAGCGCGAAGACTTCCGTCAGGATCTGTTTGTTCTCGTCGAGCGCTTCAACAATCAGCAGCAGCAGCTCGCTCTGGCGTCGCGCGCCGACGAAATCGCCGTCAGGCGCTATGACAGCAGTGTCGAAACCTTTATGGTCGGCAAAATATCGGCGCTCGACCTCAATGACGCCCAGGACAACAAAGACACAGCCCGCGCCAAATATTTCAACGAACTGTTCTACTACTGGTATTATTACTATAAACTCCGCAGCATCACGCTCTGGGATTATGAAAACGACAGCCCGATTGAAGTCGATTTTGAAAATATTTTGAAGAACTGACCTTTTTCATTAAATTTGCTCTATGATATTGATAATCGACGACGATGCTGCCATCAGGGCTTCGCTGACCGTTCTGCTCAAACGCGCCGGATATATGACCCGCACGGCTTCGAACCCCGACGAAGCCATTGCCGAAGTGCGACGCGAAATACCGCAGTTAGTGCTGCTCGACATGAACTTCTCACGTTTCACCACAGGCGACGAAGGTCTGACGCTGTTGCGCCAGATCAAAGTCTTCGCGCCGTCGACGCCCGTCATTCTGATGACCGGATGGGCCAGCATCGATCTTGCTGTCGCCGGAATAAAGGCCGGAGCCTTTGACTTCATCGCCAAACCCTGGGACAACGGCCGCCTGCTCGACAGCATAGCCACAGCTCTCAAACTCGGGTCAGGCAACAGACCTGAATGTGAAACGACCGACAGCTTCGACCGCCGAGGCATCGTCGGCCACGACTCGGCTCTCGAGAAAGTGCTGTCGACTGTCGCCCGCATCGCACCGACAAACGCCTCGGTGCTTATCACCGGCGAAAGCGGCACAGGCAAAGAACTCATCGCCGAAGCGATACACTACAACAGCAGCCGCCGCGACAAACCTTTCGTCAAAGTCAATCTCGGAGGCATGCCCTCCACCCTCTTCGAGAGCGAGATGTTCGGCCACAAGAAGGGCGCTTTCACCGATGCTGTCGCCGATCGCGCCGGACGCTTCGAGATAGCCGACGGCGGCACTATTTTTCTTGATGAAATCGGCGAACTCGACATGAGCTGTCAGGTCAAACTTCTGCGCGTGCTTCAGGAACGCCGATTCGAGCCTCTCGGCTCAAGCCGGACGCGCACTGTCGATGTCCGCGTCATCTGCGCCACCAACGCCGACCTGCCACGGATGGTCGCCGAAAAACGTTTCCGCGAAGACCTCTTCTACCGCATCAATCTCATAACCGTCGAGCTGCCTCCACTGCGCTCACGCCGCGGCGACATCGCCGCGCTCGCCGACTACTTCATCGGCCGGCTATGTGATGACAGCGGACTCAAACGGCCTGAAATCACCGCTGAAGCATACCGCCGTCTCAGCTCGTTCGACTTCCCGGGCAATATAAGAGAACTCAAAAACATTGTCGAGCGCGCCGTGCTTGTCAACAGCGGCGACGCGCTCACAGCCGACAGTTTTGACTGCTGCCGAACGACAGCGGCACAGCCGGCGCCGGGCGACAACACCATCGCCGGCAACGAGCGCCGGGCCATCGCCTCGGCTCTTGAACGCAACGAGGGCAATATCAGCCGCACCGCCTCTGAACTCGGTCTGAGCCGTGCCTCACTCTACCGCCGAATCGACAAATACCGTCTAAACAAAAAGGTTTCAGATGAGGATTAAGTGGCTCTTTTTCATCGTTGCCGCCGCGCAACTGTCGGTCTGGGCCTTCATGATAGGCAAAGACTACGACACCGACTACACCGAGTTTTACCTTCTCGAGGCTGCCACTGTCATCAACATCATACTGCTCATCATACTCTACCGTCAGATTATCAGGCCGCTGAACACCCTCTCGGACGGCCTGAATCTGCTCAAGGCACAGGACTGGAACACGCGCCTGCGACCTGTCGGACAGCCTGAGGTCGACCGCATAACAGAAGTCTTCAACATGATGCTCGAAAAACTCAAGAACCAGCGCATCAGATTCGAGGAGCAGAACCACTTTCTTAACATACTCATCGAGCGCGCGCCCGTGGGTGTCATAATCACAGGCAACGACAACCGTGTCAAAATGGTCAATCCGGCAGCCGCATCGCTGCTGTCACTCGATGTCGATGTCAGCGGCAAGACCGCCGGACAGATTGCCGCCTGCCGGAATCTCATGAACATTCCGCTTGGCGAGACCGTGACATTCCGCACCGAGAACTTTCACACGCTCAGATGCACCCACCTCGACTTCATCGACTGCGGCGTAAGCCATGATTTTTACATCATCGACGACATCAGCGATTCCATAGCCGCAGCCGAAAAAGAAACATACGGCAAGGTCATTAGATATATTTCGCACGAAGTCAACAACACCGTCGCCGGGCTGTCGTCAGCATTCGACATACTCGCGTCATATTTCGAATCGGCTGACGACGACATACCCATGCTCATTGACGCTTGCGCATCCAGAGCAAAGACTCTCGGCGATTTCATAGCCCGGTATGCCGATGTCGTCAAACTCTCGCAGCCGGAACGCGGGCCGGTTGCAATAGACTGCTTTATCGACAGTCTCGGCCCGTTTCTGAAACGCATAGCCGCGACATCGGATTCCTGCTACGAATTCACTGCCGGCTGCAGCGACGCCGAAGTCTTGCTCGACGCCGCGATGTTTGAACGCGTCATAATCAACATCGTCAAAAACGCCTCGGAGAGCATAGCCTCCGCAACGACTAAAGGAATTATAAAAATCTCCACACACTATAAAAGCAACAATTTAATCGAACTATGTATCTGCGACAACGGCGCCGGCATCAGCGATGATGTCAGACAGCTGCTGTTCACACCATTCTTCACCAACAAACCCGACGGCCACGGCATCGGCCTGACCTTTATCTCGGAAGTGCTGCGCAAGCATGGCTTCAGATTCTCGCTGCGCACCGACAGCGACGGCCTCACACGTTTCAGAATCGAAATTCCCGTATATCACGGAGCTTAGCGGCAAAAACTCCATAAAAAAAGTTAAAGCTTGCGGTTCATATGGGCGATTAACACATTTTAATAGATATTTAAATTAATTTTGTAGAAATTATCCTCGTAAATAATCGAACTTCTTAAATCTATAAAGCTTAATTATCACATGAAGAAATTATTACTCGCCGCATCTCTCGCGGCTCTTCTTGCGACAGGCGACATTATGGCCGAGGCTCCCAAGCGTGAGTTCAGGTCGACCTGGATGGCCGGTATGAATATCGACTGGCCATACTTTCTTGACAACGGCAAGCGCAGGCCTACCACTGCGGAAGCCAAACAAGAGTTAATCGACTATCTCGATAAACTGAAGGCGCAGAATTTCACGACTGTCTGCCTGCATGTAAGACCGAGGGCAGACGCATATTACAAATCGACTCTTGAGCCCTGGAGCGGTGACCTCACCGGTACCCGAGGCAAAGATCCCGGCTGGGATCCTCTGGCATTCGCGCTCGAAGAATGTCATAAGCGCGGCATAGAATGTTATGCATGGGTAAACCCCTACCGCATCTCTAACACCGGCTCGCCCTACAACACCTCTTTCGACAAGGAATGGGCGGCCAAAGGCTGGACAATCAGAAACGCCTCAGGCAAATGGATAGCCTTTAATCCCGGTATACCCGAAGCCCGCAAACATTGTCTCGACGTCATCAAGGAAATCTACACAAACTATAACATTGACGGCATGCTCTTCGATGATTATTTCTATCCTGACGGAGGTATGCCCGGCTACGTGGATGGCACAAAAGATGAAGATGCCGACGACTACCAGCTCTGGAAAGATCTCAAACCGGGTATGTCACTCTACGACTGGCGCCGGCACAATGTCAACACATTTGTCAAAGAACTTTATGACGAGATTCAGAAAACACGTCCCGACATGCGATTCGGTATCGGTCCGGCCGGAGTTTCATACATCTCGGCTGCAGGAAGAGGCCTTAAGAGGCCAAACATACAGGCGACAGACTGGCAGTATGACCAGATTTATTCAGACCCGTTGCAATGGCTCGAAGACGGCACTATCGACTTCATCTCGCCACAGATCTATTGGGCCCGCTCGTATTCTTATGCTCCCTACGAACCCCTTGTAAAATGGTGGAGCGAAGTAGCAAAACACTACAACCGTCACAACTACACGAGTGTCGCATCATATAAAGTAGAAACTGCTGAATTTTCAAACGGCAACCCCGCTACCGGCTGGGCTGAAATCAGCGCGCAGATAGACCTCACACGTAAGTATGCCGACGGCAATACACCGGGTGTCATCTACTATAATACCAAGACTATCAACGGGCCACAGTGCACAGGCCTCGGAGACTATATCAGCGCACACAACTACACACGCAAGGCGCTTGTTCCTGTCGTCGACTGGAAACAGCGTGTCAACTATCCCGCCGTCGCCGATCTCAAATACAGCGACAGCAAACTGACATGGACCGCCACAAAGGCAGCCGAAAAAGCCATCATCAGATATACAGTCTACGCCATTCCGTCTGCTGTCAACGTTGAGGAAGCCCAAGCTGCCGACGGCGACGGTTTCAATGCTGATTACCTTGTCGATGTGACTTACAGCCCGAGCTTCACACTTCCGTCAGACAAGACTTCGGGGCACTGGTATGCCGTCTGCGTATATGACGGATATGGCTTTGAATCAGAGCCTTCGATCGCGAACTATTCAGGAGTCAAGTCAGAAGCCACGACCCTCGTTTCGCCCAAAGGCGGCACAACGGTTTCGTGGGACGTAACGCTGAAATGGAACGCCATCAGCGGTTCGACATACACCGTCCAGGTCGCGACCGACAGCGAATTCAGAAACCTCGTCATGAACAGTACCACAACGGCGACCGAAGCTGTCATGAACTGCGACGAACTGGCAGAAAACGCCCTTTGTTACTGGCGAGTCAGAACTCAGCAGGAGGGCAAACTGGCCGTATACTCAGAGACCGAGACATTCCGTTCGCCGAGCCGTCAGGCCGCACCCGCAGCCAAGCTTGGCAAACCGGCCGACAAGGCTGATATCGAAGATACAGACATCGTATTCGAGTGGAGTATCAGCGGTGACGATATCGCATCGCGCCTCGAGATTGACAAAGCGTCGGGTGATTTCTCAGCTCCGGTTGTCAGCCGTCAGCTTGAACCCGGTCAGACATCCATCGACGTACGCACTGCCGTGCTCGGTCAGGATACATTCAAATGGAGAATCGTCACCGGCGGCAAACGCTATAAAGAAACTGCATCCGAAGTCCGTTCGTTCACAGTCACGAATCTGTCGATAGGTTCTTACGAAAAAGGATACTACATCAAGACAGACAACAGTTCGTATTCAGCCAACAACAAACTCGAATTCGAGAACCTTTGGTATCGTTCGGCACATTCACCGTGGAACAACATGTCTTTCGCCGAAAACGGTTCGCTGCAGCGCGGTCTCGCAGCTACAAAGACAAGCGTCTATGTCAGCGGCCGCTCGACAGCCTCAAACACCGCCGACATCTACCTCTCAGAGTACAGCGCCGAGACCGGTGAACACATCCGTGACATCATGCTCGGCGAAGAGGGCAAAATCAGCTATCTCCCCTGCAACGACGTCATCAAAGACAGCGAAGGTAATATTCTGATCTCGAACATGTCTCTGAATATCGCATCGACTCCGGTTCAATTACATCTCGTCAATCTGACCGATGGCTCTCTTACTAACGTAGCCACACTCTCAGGCAACGACAATATTACCGGCCGCATCGACCATGTCGGCGTCTACGGCGATGTCCGCAGCGGCAATTTCACAGTATTCGGTGCCGTCGCATCGACAGCCAACGTCATCCGCTGGAAAGTCTCGGACGGTGTCGTAGCCACGCCTGAAATGAAGACCTTCACCAAGTTCTATCCCACGACATCCACCACATTCGGCATAGCTCCGCGTGTATTCCCCATCAGCGACACCCAGTTCTATGCCGACGGTCACGCCACGGCCTGGACACTGTACAGCTTCGACAATACAAAATCGACCATCGGATCATTTGCCGTTGTTCCCGACCTTGCTCCATCAGGCACTGACGACAACGGTGCTGTCACCTTCAAGCTCGGCACAGCCAGCTACGCCGTCTACAACTGCGACCCATACAGCAACGACACCCGATTCTCTCTGGTCAAGATAAAACAGAAAAACTACGCCGGCATGCAGCGTCTGTGGCTCTTCCCGGCCAACGGCCTCGGTGATGTGCGTTCGGGCACATGCTCGACACCTGTCGACGCAGTCGTCATGTCTGAGAACACAGCCCACATCTATACTTACAGCCCCGGCAATGGTCTGGCGGCCTACCGTCTCGTCGACCGCGGCATCTCGGGTGTGACAGAAATTGAAACCGCCGGTGACCGCGTTCTTGAACTGCGAGTATCGGGACGTACGGTCTATCTCAGCGATGTTGCCGAAAACATCTATGTCTATAACCTGACAGGTGCTGTCGTCGCCACGGCAAATGACTGTGACATCATCGAAATACCCACCCCCGGCAGCTATATTGTCAACGCCGACGGAAAATCAAAATTAGTCATCGTAAAATAATGAAATTCAACAATCTTATCCTCACGGCCCTGCTCCTTGGCGGGGCCGTGAATGTGTCGGGACAGCGCTTTGCCATTCTCAGCGACATACATGTCACTCCGGGCAACGCATGCGACTCGATGCTACGCGTCGCCGTCAGTGAAATCAATGACGGCAAATACGATCTGGTAGTCGTCGACGGAGACCTCACCAACGAGGGCTCGGACGAACAGCTTAAAAACGTCAAGGCTATTCTCGACGGCATAAGACATCCGCTCTACATCCTGCCGGGCAATCATGAGAACAACTGGAGCCAAAGCGCCACCAAGACCTTTGTCGACCTCTGGGGCAACGACCGTTTCATCACCGAAGTCGACTCGCTTGTCGTCGTCGGTATCAACTGCGGACCGTTTATGAAGATGGGCGACGGTCACATCAAGCAGGAAGACCTCCATTGGCTCAAGGCCACGCTCGACGAGCGCGTCAGACCCGGCAAAAAGGTAGTGTCATTCAACCACTATCCCATCAATCCCGACCTCGACAACTGGCGCGACTACGTGAAAGTGCTCGAGAAATACCCCGTCATAGCCCACATAAACGGCCACTACCACACCTGGCAGCAATATAAGGGAGGTGACATAGACGCAGCTATGGTGCGCGCGCTCGACATGCGCAAAGGCGACTACGGCTACACCATAATGGACATTGACGGCGACTGGGTGCACATCTACAACAAGGAAATCGGCAAACAGCCGAAAGCCAAATTCGCATGGGCTGTCAAACCCGAAATCAAACCCCTCAAGGATACCGAAGCCGTCGAACTGATACAGCCCGAAGGTTTCACTATTGAAAAAATCTGGACAGACAGCGCGTCAATATTCACACGCCTCGGCATCGACGGCAACAACGTCTATTTCGGCAACTCGCTCGGCGCGGCCAAAGCCGTCGACAAAAAAAGCAGAAAGCAGAAATGGAATGTGGCTACCGGCGCATCGCTCTTCGCCCGTCCGGTCGTGCTCTCAGGCGGTAAAATCGCCGTTCCCGCATGCGACGGCATCATAATCGTCGACGCCGCTTCTGGCAATACCGTCAAGAAATATCCGTCGTCAGAAGGTCCTTATGTCGCCGACGGCCTTGTCGCCGACGGCTCGTATATCCAGGGCGGATACAAGCGCATCGAACGCCGAAATCCCAAAAACGGCAAACAGATATGGGTCTATGACTCGCTCTTCAACTACTGCCAGGCCGCGCCTGTCATTGACAATGGCGAAGTAATCTTCGGCGCGTGGGACACAAATCTGCGCAATCTCGATCTCAAGACCGGCAAACTGAAGTGGGTATGGAACAACGGTAAAAGCGCCAACATGCTCGGCCCTGGCAATGTCGTGCCCGTCGTCACAGACGACAAAGTCATTGTCGTCGCCCCCGACCGCTATATGACCGCCATCGACCGCAAAAGCGGCAGACAGCTGTGGCGCGACAACTCCCACAAATATCGTGAAAGTCTCGGACACAGCGAAGATTTCAGTCGCGTCTATGCCAAGACGATGGACGGCGAACTCGTGGCCGTCGACGCCACCACGCCTGATTTCAAAGAACTGTGGACTGTCGACATGGGCATCGGCTATGACCATGCTCCCTGTATCGTCGCAGAACGCGACGGCGTTGTCTATGCCGGTTCACGTCGCGGCATCGTCACTGCCGTTGACCCGACGGCCCCAAAAGTGCTCTGGAGTCTGCCTCTGGGCGTAAGCGAGATAAACGGCATAGACATCGACCCCACGACGGGCGACGTCTATGTTTCTCTCATCGAAGGCACTATTTACCGTATCGGTCGCAACTGATACTGATTTATGTCTCCCTACAGCGGTGATACATCTCACGGTGTATCACCGCTTTTACTTTAAATACGCCCAGAAATTCATCGCCCCAATTCATTATCCAAAATTCGCCAAAAGTGTTCAAATTTGCCTTTATCGATGTTTTTTCTTAACTTTGCGCCCTGATTAACGTCTGCGATGGGGACACACCCCTCCCGCATCCCGACATAACACGCATAGAACATGATTAAAAGACTCATTATGGCGGCGGCCATTTCAAGCGCAGTTTTAACAGCATCGGCAGAAGGCTATCAGGTAAACACACTCAGCGCCCGACAGAACGGCATGGGGCATACGGGCACAGCCATCAAACTCGGAGCCGAAAGCATGATTTTCAATCCGGCAGGCATCGCATATATCAACGACATCATAGACGCACAGGCATCGGTCACCGGCATTTTCGCAAAAGCGACAGCCACATGTTCCGAAGGCAAATTTGAGACCGACAACACTCCGTCAACCCCGATGAGCATCAATCTTGCCATGTCGGTCTACGACAACTTCAAGGTAGGCGTAAGTTTCTACACACCTTACGGGAGCGGCATAAACTGGGGAGTAAGCTGGCCCGGGGCAGTCCTCAACCAGAAAGTAAATCTCGCTGCATACACTCTGCAGCCGACACTGGCGTGGCGACCGATAAAAAATCTCGCTATAGGCGCCGGTGTCATGGTGACATGGGGTAACGTCAACCTCGACAAAGGTCTCGTATCCGCATCGAGTTTCAATGCCGTCCTCGGCGCAATGGGCATACCGGGACAATCAGACGACACACCGGCATCAATCAACCTCAACGGCAAAGCCGCCACGACAGTAGGTGTCAATGCCGGCATCATGTGGGATATAAACTCGCGCTGGACCGTCGGCGCTTCGTTCAGAAGCAAAATGAACATGAAAGTCAAACGCGGCGTGGCGACCTTGTCATATGCCAGCGATTTCACACGTTCCATCCTTCAGGAACGTCTCGACATACTCGACAAGGCAAACTTCGAGGCCTCGATGCCATGCGCTGCCGTATATAATATCGGAGTAAGCTTCAAACCCACTGACAGATGGCTTCTTGCCGCCGATTTCCAGCTGACCGGCTGGAAAGCCTACAAAGAACTTTCAATCGATTTTCTCAGCGAAAAACTCGAGCCTTATGATCAGCATCTGACAAAGAACTACCGCAATTCGATGACATATCACCTCGGTGCGCAGTATAGCGTCACAGACCGTCTCGACCTCCGCGCCGGCATGATGATAGACACAACACCGGTCAACAAAAAGCACTATAATCCCGAAACGCCCGGCATGACCAAAATCGAACCGTCGGTCGGTCTGTCGTTCAGTCCGGTTAAAAATTTCTCAATTGACGCGTCGCTTCTCTATGTAGCCGGACTCGGCGAGAACAATGCGTCGATAAGCTATGACGACCTGCTTCTTGGTAAAACCGC
Organism: uncultured Porphyromonadaceae bacterium; assembly: GCA_902493335.1. Taxonomy (GTDB): domain Bacteria; phylum Bacteroidota; class Bacteroidia; order Bacteroidales; family Muribaculaceae; genus CAG-873. The sequence goes on along the minus strand of CABUPJ010000003.1, from coordinate 38,754 downwards.
AACCTTCGAGGCAGACTATAAAGTTCATGCCTGGAACCCTTCTATCGGTCTGTCATTTCATTTCTAATTGCATATTAGAAAAAAAATAACTACCTTTGTGGCCTTGAAAAAGACGAGACTACAATTTTATGGACAATAACAATCTGAATCCGGCTCTAATTTTGGAAACGAGCTGGGAAGTATGTAATAAAATCGGCGGTATTTATACCGTACTCTCGACCAAAGCCGCAACTCTTCAAAAATTATACAAAGACCGGACAATTTTTATCGGTCCCGACGTTTGGAGCGCCGAGAATCCCTCTCCATATTTTATTGAATCAAAAACTCTTTTAAAGAAATGGGTGCTTGACGCAAACCTGCCCGAAGGCGTAGATATACGCGTCGGCCGCTGGGATATTCCCGGAAAACCGATTGTCGTGCTGGTGAAATTTGACGGCATGTATGCCGTCAAAGACAGTTTCTACGGCGAGATGTGGCGTCTCTATGGCGTCGACTCGCTTCACGCATACGGCGATTATGACGAGGCATGCGCGTTCTCTCATGCAGCCGGCATCGTGGCCGAAAGCCTCGTTTCATTCTTTCAGGCACAGAAGACAACCCCGGCCGACGCAAAATTCATCGCCCACTACGACGAATGGACAACCGGCATGGGGCTTCTTTATATCAAGCACAAAAAGCCCGAAGTCGCCACTATCTTCACCACCCATGCGACAAGCATCGGCCGCAGCATCTGCGGCAACGGCAAACCTCTCTATGACTATCTGAGCGCATACAACGGTGACCAGATGGCACACGAGCTCAACATGGAATCGAAACACTCGCTCGAAAAAGCCGCCGCGCAGCAGGCCGACTGCTTCACTACGGTCAGCGACGTCACAGCCCGCGAGTGCGAACAGCTCCTCGGCCGCCGTCCCGACGTCGTGACTCTCAACGGCTTCGAAGACGGTTTCGTGCCTGCCAAGACCCGATTCGCCGCAGCGCGAAAAGCCGCTCGCAAACGCATGCTGGAGGTCGCCGAAGCCCTCACAGGCAACTGTTACGACAGCGACACATTCATTGTCGCAACCTCAGGACGATGCGAATACCGCAACAAAGGCCTTGACGTCTATCTCGACTCCGTGGCCCGTCTCGGCGATCTCGACCCGACACGCAAGGTTCTTGCATTTGTCATGGTTCCCGCCTGGGTCGACAAAGCCCGTCCCGACCTTGCCCTCACCCTCGGGCTCAACAATGCCGAAAACCGGCTTCCCGACCCTGTCATCACCCATACTCTCCACAACTATGACAGCGACGCCATCATCAGCCGCATCCATCAGATAGGCTTCACCAACGACAAAAACTCGCGCGTGAGCGTCATTTATGTGCCCTGCTATCTCAATGGTTCCGACGGCATATTCGACATGACATACTATCAGCTCATTCCCGGCTTCGACGCCACTGTCTTCGCCTCATATTACGAGCCATGGGGCTACACGCCGCTCGAAAGCGTCGCATTCGGCGTGCCGACGGTGACCACATCGCTGTCAGGTTTCGGCCAATGGGTGATGTCGACCCTCGGCAACGGCTTCGACAAATCGGGCGTAGCCGTCGTCGAACGTACAGACAGCAATTACGACCAGGTATGCTCGAGTATCGCCGGCGACATAAAATATCTTGTAAACGCTCCGGCACAGACCTTAACCGAGATATCCCTCGCGGCCAGAGCCACCGCAGCCGAGGCCGCATGGTCTAATTTCATATTTTTTTACCAGAAAGCGTTTGAAACCGCAACAATTAACGCAGAAAAACGTAACAGTAAATAGAGATTATACGACAATTATTAAAACCAAATAAATATCAAGTTTATGAAACTTCCGGTAAGTAATACCAACGCACCAATCTGGCGAGACGTAACAGTAAAATCAGAGCTTCCCTCACAGCTCAAACCTCTCGACGAACTTGCGAAAAATCTATGGTGGGTCTGGAACAGCGAAGGCAAATCGCTATTCCGCGATCTTAATCCCGATCTATGGCGCGCAACCGGCGAAAACCCTGTGATGCTTCTCCAGCAGCTCAGCTTCGACCGTATTAAAGAAATTATAGCCGACGAAGGCATGATGCAGCGCATAGCCGCAGTCTACGCCGACTTTAAAGAATATATGAAGAAGCCCATGCGCAAAGACATTCCCTCGGTCTCTTATTTCTCGATGGAATACGGCCTCTGCAACTGCCTCAAGATATACTCTGGCGGTCTGGGTGTCCTCGCGGGCGACTATATCAAAGAAGCTTCTGACAGCTGTGTCGACATGACCGCTGTCGGCTTCCTCTACCGTTACGGTTATTTCACACAGACTCTCAGCGTCGACGGTCAGCAGATCGCCAACTACGAGCCTCAGAACTTCAACCAGCTGCCCATCGAACAGGTGCTCGACAAAAACGGCCAGCCCATGATACTCGAGGTTCCCTACCCCGGCCGTATCATCTACAGCCATATCTGGCGTGTCAACGTCGGCCGCATGAAACTCTATCTGCTCGACACCGACTTCGACATGAACAGCGAGTTTGACCGCTCGATCACCCACCAGCTCTATGGCGGCGACTGGGAGAACCGCATCAAACAGGAATACCTCCTCGGCATCGGCGGTGTGCTCATGCTCAAGAAGCTCGGCATCAAACACCAGCTCTACCACTGCAACGAAGGACACGCAGCTCTGCTCAACCTCCAGCGCCTCGTCGACTATATCAACGAAGACGGCCTCGACTTCAACACGGCACTCGAGATTGTACGCGCTTCGTCGCTTTACACCGTCCACACTCCCGTGCCCGCCGGCCACGACTATTTCGACGAAGGCCTCTTCGGCAAATATATGGGTGAATATCCCGCAAAACTCGGCATCTCGTGGAATGACCTCATGAACATGGGCCGCGAGAATCCCAACACCAACGAACGCTTCTCGATGAGCGTCTTCGCCCTCAACACCTGCCAGGAAGCCAACGGCGTCAGCTGGCTCCACGGCGAGGTTTCAAAGAAAATGTTCGCGGGCATCTGGAAAGGCTATTCATGGGAAGAGAGCCACGTAGGCTATGTGACCAACGGTGTCCACATGCCAACCTGGGCCGCAAGCGAATGGAAAGAATTCTATCTCGAGAAACTCGGTGAAAAAGTATTCGAAGACCAGAGCAATCCCGAAAACTGGCACGGCATCTTCAGCGTTCCCGACGAAGAAATCTGGCGCATGCGCTGCACACTGAAAAACAAATTCATCAACTTCGTCAAACGCGACTTCAAGGCCAAATGGCTTGCCAACCAGGGCGATCCTTCGGCCGTAATGAAAATTGTCGACAAAATCAACCCCAACGCCCTCATCATCGGTTTCGCCCGCCGCTTCGCCACATACAAGCGCGCCCATCTGCTCTTCACCGACCTCGAGCGTCTCGCCAAGATCGTCAACAACGAGCAGTTCCCCGTACAGTTTATCTTCTCGGGCAAAGCTCACCCCGCCGACGGCGCAGGTCAGGGTCTCATCAAACGCATAATCGAGATTTCGCGCATGCCCCAGTTCCTCGGTAAGATTATCTTCCTTGAAGACTACAACATGATTGTCGCCAAACGCCTCGTCACAGGTGTCGACATCTGGCTCAACACACCGACCCGACCCCTCGAGGCTTCGGGTACTTCAGGCGAGAAAGCCGAAATGAACGGCGTGCTCAACTTCTCGGTTCTCGACGGCTGGTGGTATGAAGGCTACCGCTTCAACGAGAAAGCCGGCTGGGCCCTCACCGACAAACGCACATTCACCGACCAGGCACAGCAGGATAAACTCGATGCAGCGACAATCTACTCGATGCTCGAAAACGAAATCATTCCGCTCTACTTCAAGAAGAATTCAGCCGGCTACTCGCCCGAGTGGATTCAGTATATCAAGGGTTCGATCGGCGACATCGCCCCCCACTTCACAATGAAGCGCATGATTGACGACTATATCACCCGCTTCTATGAACCCGAGTCGAAGCGCTCGAACAAACTCGTCGCCAACCACTTCGCTCTCGCTAAGGAAATCGTTGCCTGGAAAGAAAAAGTCAGCGCGGCCTGGGACGGCATCAAGGTCTTCGACATCCGTCACAGCGGTGAGATGTCAAATGTGATCACCGGTCAGAAAGTACGTTTCGAGATCATCGTCGACACAAACGGTCTCGGCCGCGATCTCTGCATCGAGCTTGTCGCCCACCGCTTTGAAAACGGCGTCGACCACTTCGCCGGCACAGAGCAGTTCAAGGTTGTCAAGGAAGAGGGCAATGTCCTCACCTATGAGCTCAGCACCACGATGAAAGACCCCGGTGTCTTCCACTATGGTTTCAGAATGTACCCCTCAAACCCCAACCTGCCCCACCGTCAGGACTTCGCTTATACCCGCTGGATCTGATAAGGCTCCGGCAGACGACTATACTGAAGAAGGATTCGCCGCTCATCCGGCGGGTCCTTCTTTCACAATATTAAACCGACTCCACCGTTATAAATTTGAACAGCATAAAACCACATCTATGTCAGACAATTCATTACTGCAGCGCCTTGATGGCATCGAATCGAGATTTGAAGAGATTTCGACACTCATAACCGACCCGTCGGTCATCAGCGACATGAAACGCTATGTGCGTCTGACAAAAGAATATAAAGAACTCGAGAAACTTGTCGGCGCTACGCGCCGCTACCGCACACTCCTCGCCAATGCCGACGAGGCCCGTCTGCTGCTCGAAAGCGAGAGTGACCCCGAGATAAGAGAAATGGCCAAAGATGAGCTTGACAGCGCCCAGACAGCCATCCCCCCGCTCGAGGAAGAAATCAAACTGCTACTCATACCGGCCGACCCTGAAGATTCGAAAAACGCCATTCTTGAGATTCGCGGCGGCACAGGTGGCGACGAAGCCGCTCTTTTTGCCGGAGACCTCTGCAAGATGTATATCAAGTTCTGTGAGAGCAAGGGCTGGAATGTCGCCATCACAAGCGCAAGCGAAGGTGCGGCCGGCGGCTATAAAGAGGTCGTGCTCTCGATAACAGGCGACGGTGTCTATGGCATTCTGAAATATGAGAGCGGCGTTCACCGCGTGCAGCGCGTTCCCGCCACAGAGACACAGGGTCGTGTTCACACCTCGGCTGCGACAGTGGCCGTTCTCCCCGAGGCCGAGGCTTTTGACGTCGAGATAAACGAAGGCGAGATAAAATGGGATACATTCCGCAGCGGCGGTGCCGGAGGCCAGAATGTCAACAAGGTCGAATCGGGTGTGCGCCTGCGCTATATGTGGAAAAATCCCAACACAGGCGAAACCGAGGAGATATTGATCGAATGTACCGAGACCCGCGACCAGCCGAAGAACAAAGAGCGCGCTCTCAGCCGGCTGCGCACATTCATCTATGACAAGGAGCATCAGAAATATCTCGACGACATCGCTTCGCGCCGCAAGACTATGGTGTCGACCGGCGACCGTTCGGCAAAAATCAGAACATATAACTATCCACAGGGTCGCATCACCGACCACAGAATCAATTATACAATCTACAATCTTCAGGCCTTTGTCGACGGTGATATTCAAGACTGCATCGACCACCTCATCGTAGCCGAAAACGCCGAAAAACTAAAGGCCGCCGAACTCTAAAAACATTATGCAAAAAACAGTCTCAAACAACAGTCAGAGAGCCTTGTCAGTGGCTGAAATCGCCACGAGTGCCAAACAGATGTGCCACCGTTTCCCCATTACATTGGGCTATATGGCGGTAGCCTATGTCGCCGCATTGCTGGCGATATTCAACGTCTATCACGAGCCCTACCACGTCTGCTGGTTCGGTCTTCTGGGAGCGCTCGCCTCGTTTGCCGTAACGCTTTGGACCGAAAAATGCGGCACCGTCTTAAAGGCCGTAAGCCAATTAGTCGTTTTCGTCATCGTGGCCGCCGACCTGTGGTATAACTACGAGTACCCGAAGACTCTCTTCGACACCGTCGCCGTGCGCCGTCTTGTCAGTGTCGTCTCGCTGACGGTGCTGATAGCCTTCGCCAACTGCACGGGCAACGACGAATCGTCGTGGTCACGCGCCATCAAGGCTGTCAAACGTCTGGTCATAACGGCCACTTTCGGTCTGCTGGTCTTCCTTTGCGTGACCGCCATATTCCTGACAATCAACATACTGTTTGACGTCGAAATTTTCAAAGCCATGCTTGTCGCCGACATCACGCTCGCAATCTTTATGCCCTGCCTGATTTACATAGCCATGACACCGAACGCCGGAGACACAGTTGCCAACGCCGGCCTAAGCAAATTCGCCGACCGCGTCGTCAGATTCATCTTCCTCCCGCTGCTTGGCGCCGACATGCTGATACTGTTCGCCTATATGCTCGACATCATCTTCAGCTTCTCGCTGCCGCGCGGCATGGTTGCCACGGGCGTCAGTCTCTTCCTCGCCGGCATGATCATCATCGAGTTCCTGATTTACCCCATGGCCGCCAAAAGCAATACACTGAAGAAAATCGCCGCCATAATGCCCCTCGTTGCCCTGCCGCTTGTCATAATGATGAGCGTAGGCATCATTTACCGCATCTGCGACTACGGCTTTACCGGCGAACGTCTTTACATGCTGACCCTCAACCTCTGGTCATACTTCGCCTTGTATTCACTCTGGCGCAAAAACGGCCGCAACATAGCATCCGTCATCATCTCGCTGGCCGTGTGGCTCATAGCCGTCACAGTCATTCCAGGCTTCAACTATATGACCGTGAGTTCCTGCAACAGAGCGCATGACGGCTATGCCGCCGACGAAGTTGTAACAATCGAAACAACCAATAATACAAAGATATGAAACGTAACGAATTAGTCGAGAACATCAGGCGCAAAGCCTCGTTTCTCTGCGTCGGTCTTGACACAGACATCAACAAGATTCCCGAACATCTGCTCGCGTGCGAGTCTCCGATTTTCGAGTTTAACAAAGCCATAATCGACGCAACGGCTCCCTATTGCGTCGCCTACAAGCCCAATCTCGCTTTCTACGAGAGCCTTGGCGTTGAAGGCTGGAAGGCATTTGAAGACACTGTCAGATATATCCGCGACAACTATCCCGACCAGTTTATCATCGCCGACGCCAAACGCGGCGACATCGGCAACACATCGAAACTCTATGCGCGCTCGTTCTTCGAGCACCTCGACCTCGACGCCGTCACCGTCGCTCCCTACATGGGCGAAGACAGCGTCACGCCTTTCCTTGGCTATGAAGGCAAATGGGTCATTCTGTTAGCCCTTACATCAAACAAAGGCTCGCACGATTTCCAGCTCATACGCGACGAAAACGGCCGTCGTCTGTTTGAGAACGTCATTCTCACATCGCAGAAATGGGCCGGTCCCGAAGCGATGATGTATGTCGTCGGCGCCACTCAGGGCAGCATGTTTACCGATATCCGAGCCGTCGCTCCCGAGAGTTTTCTCCTCGTCCCCGGCGTCGGAGCCCAGGGTGGCAGCCTTGAGGAAGTCGTCCGTTACGGCATGACTGCCGACTGCGGACTCATAGTCAACTCGTCGCGTGGCATCATCTATGCTTCCAAAGACACCGATTTTGCAGAAGTCGCAGCCCGCGAAGCCGCCAAGCTTGCCGCCGAGATGAAAAAACTGCTCGCAGAGCATCACATAATTTAAAGCTAAAGATAGCGTCAGTTATCAGAAAAACAACTAAATTTGCAATAGAAAAATTTTAACCATCAAATTCTATTATATAATGATGACAATCGACAAATTCAACTTCGCCGGCAAAAAGGCGATCGTCCGCGTAGACTTCAACGTACCTCTGGACGAAAACGGCAACATCACCGATGACACCCGCATCCGCGGCGCCCTCCCCACCCTCAAGAAAATCCTTGCTGACGGTGGCGCGCTCATCATCATGTCACATATGGGCAAACCCAAAGGTAAAGTAAACCCCAAATTCTCACTCGCCCAGATCAAAGACGCCGTGAGCAAAGCCCTCGGCACAGAAGTGAAATTTGCAACCGACTCAGCCGATGCCTCAGCAGAAGCCGCCGCTCTCAAACCCGGTGAAGTCCTCCTGCTCGAAAACCTCCGCTTCCACCCCGAAGAAGAAGGCAAACCCGTCGGCATCGACAAAGAAGATCCCGCCTATGACGCAGCCAAGAAAGAAATGAAAGAGCGTCAGAAAGAATTCGCAAAGAAACTCGCAAGCTATGCCGACGTCTATGTCAATGACGCCTTCGGCACAGCTCACCGCAAACACGCTTCGACAGCTGTCGTAGCCGATTACTTCGACGCAGACCACAAGATGCTCGGCTATCTCATGGAGAAAGAAGTCAAGGCTGTCGACAATATCCTCAGCGACATCCGTCGTCCGTTCACTGCCATCATGGGCGGTTCGAAAGTATCGACCAAAATCGGCATCATCGAAAACCTCATGGACAAGGTCGACAACCTCATCCTCTGCGGCGGCATGACCTATACATTCGCCAAAGCCATGGGCGGCAACGTCGGCGGTTCGATCTGCGAGACTGACAAACTCGACCTCGCTCTCGACATCATGAAGAAAGCCAAAGAAAAAGGTGTCAACCTCGTTCTCGGCACAGACTGTGTGGCAGCCGACGCTTTCAGCAACGACGCCAACACAATGGTATGCTCTGTAATGGATATTCCCGAAGGCTGGGAAGGTCTTGACGCAGGTCCCGAGACCCGCAAGGCTTTCGCCGACGCCATCAAAGGCTCAAAGACCATTCTCTGGAACGGTCCCGCCGGCGTCTTCGAGTTCGATAACTTCACCGCAGGCAGCCGCGCTATCGCCGACGCTATCGTCGAGGCTACCAAAAACGGCGCATTCTCACTCGTCGGTGGCGGTGACTCTGTCGCCTGCATCAACAAATTCGGCCTCGCCGACCAGGTATCTTACGTATCGACCGGCGGCGGCGCTCTTCTCGAAGCCATCGAGGGCAAAGTCCTCCCCGGCATCGCAGCAATCAGAGGTGACAAATAATCATATTTCCATCTGACCGAACCCACAGAGGTTGATGTATGTTTGACTTACATCAACCTCTGTTTTATATCATCCATGATACCCGACGACAATAATTTCTACGAATGGGTGGCAGCACACAGCGCCGACGATACATCAAAGCTAAGATTTAAATACGCCGGCAAGACAGGCGACATAGACTACGCCGACGCGATACTCCAGATTGACTGCCGCCGCAAATATGCCCGCAAACTGTCTGCGACACTTGCCGCCGCGAAGCAGTTCTACTTCCCCGACACGCTCTCGGGTGAACAGTCTACATCTGACCTCCTCGCCGCCTTCCACGCATCGCTCGTCAGCGACGCCGCCATCGTCGCCGATCTGACAGCCGGCCTTGGCATCGACTGCATGCACCTCGCGCATAAAGCCCGCGAAGTCATAGCCGTCGAGCGTCAGGAAAAACTCGCCGACGCTCTGCGGCATAACGCCGCCACCCTCGGCATCGGCAATATAGCAGTCATCTGCGCCGATTGCCGCGATTACCTCAAAACTGTCGCCGACGGCAGCTTCAGCCATGTCTTTATCGACCCCGCGCGGCGTGACGACAGCGGCCGGCGTGTCTATGCGTTGTCGCAATGTTCGCCTGACGTAGTAGCAATGCTTCCCGACCTCAGACGTGTCGCCTCGACCGTCATCGTCAAGATGTCGCCCATGCTCGACATATCGGCCGTGTTGTCCGAACTGCCGGGAACATCCAGAATCATATCGCTGGGAACAGCGACCGAGTGCAAGGAGCTGATTGCTGTCATCACATCCGAAGCGGAGTCTTGTCAGTCAGTCGAGGCAGTGACGATACGAAACGACGGATGCGAGAGCCGTTTTTTATTCACCCGCCGTGAAGAGACCGATGCGCCGGTGCCGGTCTACGGCACACCGTATGTCGGCGACTACGTCTATGAGCCGTGGCCCGCGCTGATGAAAGCCGGCGCCCCAAAACTGATTTGCAGCCGCTACGGCCTCAGAAAGCCCGCGCCCAACACAATGGTGTTCTTTTCAGATGAAAAGCGCGATGATTTCCCCGGCACAGCCTATGAAGTCGCCGAAGTCATCACCTACGAATCAAAAAACATCAAACGGCTCAAAAAGACATACCCTGTCATCAGCGTTGCCACACGCAACTTCGACATCAGCGCCGATGCCCTGCGATCGAAACTGGGCGTAAAAGAAGGCGGTGACCTCCGCTTGCTTGGCATCAGCGACGACCACCACCGTAAATTTATGCTTATACTCAGACGCGTCTGACCCTTTCAGGCTACTTTTTCTGAAACATCCGCGCCATCGAACGTTTGTCTTCACGCTCCTTGATTGACTGGCGTTTGTCATATTCCTTTTTACCGCGGCCGATGCCGATAACAAGTTTGGCCAGACCGCGGTCGTTGATAAACAGGCGCATCGGCACGATAGTAAATCCGGTTTCTTTACCGCTGCGCGACAGACGGTTGATTTCCTTGCGGTTGAGCAAAAGTTTTCGGTCACGGCGCGTCTCGTGATTGTTATATGTGCCGTAGAAATATTCGGCTATATACATATTTTTGACCCATACCTCGCCGTTGTTGACATAGCAGAAACTGTCTACGAGGCTCGCCTTACCGTTTCGCAAAGCCTTTATCTCTGTGCCTGTCAGCACAATACCGGCAGTGAAAGTCTCGCTGATTTCATAATCGAAATTAGCGCGCCGGTTTTTTATATTGATGTCTTTTGTATTCATTTTTTCAATTGATAAGATTTGTCAGAAGCAGCATTATCAGTATCGGCATAACCAACAGCACTGCCACGCTTATAAAAAGAAATCTCAGCTCGTTGTCCGGCTTAACGGCCATATAAGCCGATGCCCTGTAAATTATAAGTGCCACAAACAGCGGCAGAAATTTTATAGGCGTCAGCGATGTCGGCACACAGTTCTCGATAATCTCGATGACAACCGACAGACCGAGCGTATATAAGATAAACAATGTAATCTTCGTAACGTTCGGTTCACCCGTGACTACATTTTTTAATAATGATTCGAGAGCGATGCGGCCGACATAGAACGAGATAAAATATGTGCCGAAAAGAGCAACCGCGAGCATCACTACAGTCACAAAGCCAAGACTGTGGTCGTAGAACAATCTGGCAAATACCGACAATGACGCTACCGCGAGCAACGGATAATACCCTTTTGAAGCCACTGCGTCGGGATTCTCGACTGCGGCGGAAATGTCTTCCCACCCCTTGGCCGGCGAGAGTATGAGCTGTAATATATTCTTCAGATACTGTTTCATCGGTGACTCTACATTTTAAGGATACAAAGTTACACAATAATCGATGGTTTTTCAATCGAAAGTATTATTTTTGTAGCCGGATTAAAAATTAAAACCAATAACCGAAATTTTCATCAACAATGATCAGAAGAATCCTTTCAATAGCAGGCAAACCGGGTCTGTATAAACTTGTAAGCCAAGGCAAGAACATGCTCATCGTCGAATCACTCTCTACCGGCAAGCGCACACCTGCATACGCTCACGATAAAGTCATATCACTCAACGACGTATCTATATACACTCAGGGCGAAGACATGCCTTTGGCCGAAGTGTTCGACAAAATCGCCAAAGCCAACGACGCACAGCCGGTCGACCTCAAGAAATTTGCCGACGACGGTGCCCTGCGCGCCTATTTCGGCGAAGTTCTGCCCGAATTTGACCCCGACCGCGTCTATAACAACGACATCAAAAAAGTTTTCTCCTGGTATAACCAGCTCATCGCAGCAGGTGTAACCAAATTCAAAGAAGACGATATCAAAGAAGACGAAGCCGCCGAGGCTGCCGAGAAAGCTGACAACGCCGAATAAGTGATTTTTTAAGAGATAAAATAAAGCTGTCTGAACTTTTTTGTCTTCAGGCAGCTTTATTTTTATATTTATAAATGCATCATAAATATGAAAAAATTATATCTTTCACTATTGTTTGCGCTCGCCGTCATCGTGTCTATGGCCGCTCAATGGCAGCCCGACATCCTCGGCGACGGCTACGAAATGCGTTATGTCGAACAGCCCGACGACTATCAGGGCAAAGTGCGTTCGACAGTCATACGCAAAAAATCGCCTTGCGGCGGCAAAACCGGCGTTCTATATATTCACGGCTATAACGATTATTTTTTTCAAAAAGATATGGGCGACCGTTTCGTCGATTCATGCTATCAGTTCTATGCCGTCGACCTACGCAAATACGGCCGCTCTATCCTCCCCGGCCAAAAGAAATTCGACGCCCGCGACATGAAAGAATACTTCGCTGACATCGACTCGGCTGTCAGCATAATGAAGCACGACGGCGTCGACCGCATCATCCTCATGGGACACTCGACCGGCGGACTGACTTCGTCATACTACCTCAACAACCGCAATGACAGCAGCATTGTCGCGCTGATGCTCAACAGCCCGTTTCTCGAATGGAATTTCAACGGATTCATGCGCGACTTCCTTATACCGACTGTGGGCGGCATCGGACGCGCTCTGCCGAATCTGGCTTTCTCGCAGGGCAATAACAGCGGCTACGCCGAATCTCTGCTAAAGCAATATCACGGCGAATGGGACTATAACACCGACTGGAAAGTCGTCAGGCCCGAGAAGGCGCGAGCCGGATGGCTCGGTGCAGTCACACGCGCCCAGAACTATCTCCACAAAAAATCAGACATCAAAGTGCCCGTGCTGCTGATGCACAGCGACAGCAGCTATACCGCCGACCGGTGGACACCCGAATATCAGCACACCGACGTCGTACTAAACGTCAAAGACATATCGAAATATGGACGACGTCTCGGCGACGATGTGACAGAAATAACCATCGGCGACGGCATCCACGACCTTGTGCTGTCGCGCCCCGACGTCAGAGAAGAAGTTTATGATTCAATCTTCGGCTGGCTCAGACGAGAGGGCCTGTGAAGGCAGCGAGTTGGCTATCTGGTCGCGGGCCATCTGTAGCTGACGCTCGAATTTCTCACGTTTAATCTGCGCGAGACGGCTCGCCTGCAGGCTCATGGCATAATCATAGCTGTCGACAATGGCGTCACGCATCATGGGCGTCAGTTTGACTGGTATCGTACCCTTCGAGCCACAAAGCTTATACTCGTCGATGGCGGGATTGGCCTTGAGCGCTTCGACGAGCGGAGTGACTTCTTCCTGTGTCAGAACGACCATCTCCGAGCCTTCGACCGTAACGAGACGCGACGGACTGACGGCGACGGTCGTCACAACTTTGCCTCCGTCATTCACGGACACACGCTCGAAACCTATTTTGCGGCCATGGATGTTGACCGCGAGCTGGAAGTAACCCTCGCTGTCATCGACACGCGGCTGTATGCCGGTCTTGTTCATAGCATTCTTGTCATAAATGCTTTTGGCGATAAAATATCCGTCGATGCCGTTGGGGAGTTCGACGTGCTCGAATTCTTTCTCACGCGCCTCCATCTGCTGTATGCTGCGCGTCAGCATGTCATCGGCGGCGATGATGCTGTCTTTCGCCAGCCCCTCGACCGCTCTTGCGCGGTAAAGCATCCCCTGTTTTCTGACTTCAATTTCTCGGGCATAACGGCTGTCGAGAGTGTCGATGACTTCAATGGCGGCACTATAGTTGCCGCATTCAACCAACGACGACGCCTCGTCGAGAAGCGCCTGCGCTTTTTCTTTGTTGTTTTCACCACATGAGACAAGAGCCGCGGCTATCAGAACTGCGGCAATCGATTTATTTGCTGCGTTGAACATCTTTTACTCCTTTTACGGTTTTTAATTTCTTTATTAACTGGTTGAGAGCCGTCGTGTCACTGATGCCGACAATGACAAAGCACTGAAACAGGCCGTCGTTACTGTCTACAGTGATGCTCCTGAGCGATGCCGTCTTCTCCTTGCTTATAATCGACGTGATGTTGGTGACGATGCCTATATCATCCTGGCCGACGATTCTCAGCGTAGCGCCGAATTCAGAGCCATGGTTGCCGCTCCAGCGCGTGCGGATAAGGCGGTAAGGGTATTTGTCGCGTATATTCGCCGCATTGGGGCAGTCTGTGCGATGGATCTTCACTACCCCCTCAGACGATACAAAGCCGAAAACATCGTCTCCGAAAATCGGATTGCAGCATTTTGCAAGTCTATAGTTCAGCCCTTTGATATTGTTGCCGATGACAAGCACGTCTGAATTGCTGTCGTTCTTGTCGTCGGCGTCTGTCTGCTGAAGCACAAATTCGCTTGCCGAGACTTTCTCACCCTCTTCCACATTCTTTTTATCGATATTGCTCAGGGCCTCGATGACGTCGTTGACGTCGAGAGTCTCGCTGCCTATGGCCATATTGAAATCGGTGAGGGTCTTGTAGCCCATCTTTTTTGCAACCTTCGACATACGGCCCTCGTCAATCTCAAGCTTGCGGTTTTTCAGTCGCCGCTGCAACAGCTCTTTTCCGAGTTCTGCCACGTGGCTTTCACGCTCTTTGAGCACGACACGAATCTTGTTGCGGGCTTTCGAAGTCACGACAATGTTGAGCCAGTCGCGCTTGGGCACCTGCTGCGACGACGTGAATATCTCGACGGTGTCACCGCTCTGCAGTTTATAGTTGAGCTTGCGGTTCTTGCCGTTGACACGGCCGCCTGTACACTGACAGCCCAGATTCGTGTGTATGTTGAATGCGAAGTCGAGCAACGACGCTCCGCTCGGCAGCTTGTAAAGGTCGCCTTTGGGCGTGAAGATGAAGACCTCTTTGTCATAGACATCCATCTTCAGATTCTTCATCAGCTCCATGGGGCCGCTGTCGGCTGTCTCGAGTATGTCTCGGACATTGTTCATCCATGTGTCGAGATTGTCCTCGCTCTTGATGCCTTTATATTTCCAGTGGGCGGCGAGACCTTTCTCCGCAATGACATCCATGCGCCGGCTTCTGATCTGCACCTCGACCCATTTCGATTCAGGGCCGTAGACCGTTATATGGAGCGATTCATAGCCGTTGCTCTTCGGTATGCTGAGCCAGTCTTTGAGGCGCGACGGATTCGGCCGGTACATATCGGTTATCAGCGAGTAGACAAGCCAGCAGCGGCTCTTCTCATGCTCCCGGTCGACATCGAGGATGATTCTGATGGCAAAAAGATCGTATATCTGCTCGACATCGTTCTTCTGCTTTTTCATCTTGTTCCAGATCGAATAAATCGATTTGGTGCGGCCTTTGATCTCAAACTTCAGCCCCTCGGCCTCGAGACGCTCTTTGATAGGCTTGATAAACGCGGCTATGTAAGCGTCGCGCGTGGCCTTGGTTTCATTGAGCTTGCGGGCTATCTGGGTGTATATCTCGCGATTGGTATATTTTAGCGACATGTCCTCAAGCTCAGACTTTATCTTGTATAATCCGAGACGGTGGGCCAACGGGGCATACAGATAGCTCACCTCGCAGGCGATATCGCAGACAGCTTGCTGGTTTGGATGATGGTTGATTGCCCTCATCAGAGTCAGACGGTCTACAATCATAGTGATGATGACCCTTATGTCCTCGGCGAAGGTGAGCAGCAGGTTTCTGAAATTCTCAGTCCAGGCTGTGGCGTGACGGCTGTAGAGGGTCGACACTTTCAGGAGGCCGCCGACAAGTTTCGCTATATCGTCGCCCCACTCTTTCTTCACATCGTCTGCTGTTATGAGACCCGCGCGGCAGAAATTATAGATTAGCAGCGCTATGACCATATTGCGGTCAGGACTGATGGCGCCGCACAGCACCGAAGCTGTTGTGAGGCTTCTCATCACCTGATTGAATCCGAAACGGTCTCGGTGGCATTTTCCTTCGATTACACCGCGCGAAATCAGACTCTTGACCCGGCTGAAATCACCCGGCTGCAAAGCTCCGTCAAGTTGCCGGAGCAATTGTGCTGTCAGGGGGATGAGACGAGTGCGCTCATCCGCTGTAAAGAAATTGTCCTCCATTGGTCACCTCTTATTATAAATGATTGATGCGCCAAAATTACAAAATAATCCTGACGCATCATAAAGAGGTGATAAATTTATTGATAATTTACATATCGTCGTTTCTCGGGTTATTGTTAAGACGCCGTGGCTCGTTTTTTATTTCAGCCGCCGTCACCTTGTCGTCGTCACCCTCGTCAATGGCTACTCCCGGGTAATCTGATTTGTCAATTTTATCAATTCTATCGTTTCTATCATTTTTCTTCTTTTCCATAATGCTTAACTTTTTTGATATATAACATCATGAAAAGGACGATAGTTCGTCAAAGCGGCAATTTGTTCATCTCCTCGATATAGTCGAGAAGCGCTTCGCGGCCGCGCATATCCTCGCTTGAAGTCATGAATATCGGCGGCAGTTCCTCCCACTGCTCAAGCAGCGTGGCGCAATACTCCGACGTCATCTTTTTAGCCGCCGACGGGCTGAGTTTATCAAGTTTGGTAAACACGATGCTGAACGGCACGCCGTTCTCACCGAGCCAGCTCATGAACTCAAGATCGATTTTCTGAGGCTTAAGACGCGAATCGACCAGTACAAACAGATTTGTCATCTGCTCGCGGCCGAGTATATAGCTCTTGATGATGCGGTCTATTTCCTCGCGGCCGGCCTTACTGCGGGCCGCATAGCCATAGCCGGGAAGGTCGACTATATACCACTCGTCGTTGACAAGGAAGTGGTTGATAAGCATAGTCTTGCCCGGCGTCGACGATGTCATGGCGAGCGACTTGCGCCCTGTCAGCATATTTATCAGCGACGATTTGCCGACGTTCGATCTGCCGATGAAGGCATACTCGTGGCGTCTGTCTGACGGACATTTGGCCAAGTCTTTATTGCTAATTACGAATCTGGCGGTATTTATTATCATATATCGTTCATTTATTTTCCGTAAAGTTAATGATTATGGCTGATTCGTCAAAATTTTGTTAACTTTGCCGCCGTTATGAAGCGGGAAATCACATTCAGATTTAAACAGTTCGCCCTTAGCGACAGCAATTGCGGCATGAAGACCGGCACCGACGGCGTCACCCTCGGCGCCTGGGTCAACTGTCGCGACGCCCGCAGCGTCATAGATGTCGGCGCAGGTTCGGGATTAATAGCCCTGATGATTGCCCAGCGCTCGCCATTGGCCCGCATTCACGCTGTCGAGATTGACCCGGCCGCTGCATCTGACGCCACATTCAACATCGCGGCATCGCCTTGGGGCCGACGTATAGATGTCATCGGCAATGACATCCTGCATTACAGACCCGACACGGCTCCCGACCTGATTGTCAGCAACCCGCCTTTCTTCAACACGGGTGAAATATCTGCCGACACAGGCCGCGCCACAGCCCGGCACGAGTCGTCACTCACCTGCCGCTCTCTGCTCGCATATGCCCGCGCCACCCTCGCTGACGACGGCCGTCTCGCCATCATTGTCCCCGCCGACCGGTGCGACGAAATCATCTATGCCGCCGAAATGATGCATCTCAAAGTCCGCCGGCAATGCTTCCTGCACTCCAAGCCCGGCCAAAAGCCGTTCAGAGTCATGTTTGAATTCATGCGCCATGACGGGCCCATCGAATCGTGCAGCCTGACCATCCGCAGCCAAGGCGGCTCATATACACCTGAATTTAAAAAATTAACCGAAGATTTCTATCTATGACAAGACTGAAACTTTTACTCAACTTCAGACAGCGGTTTGTGCTTTTTGTCTCAATCGCGATAATCGGATTTCTTATCGCAGGCCTCGCCGGCTCATTGATAATAATGAAATTCGGCTCAGACTCTACGCCGGCCATGCGCATAGCATCAGTCATTCAGAGCATCTTCCAGCTGATACTGCCCGCTCTGCTCACAGCACTCCTCGTCACCCGCATGCCCGCCGATTTCCTTCGCCTGCGCAGCGGTTTCAGCGTCGGCATGCTCGTCTGGGCATTCGTCATACTCATGGTTTCCACTCCGGCTATGAATTATATTATCGAGCTGAACAACAACATGTCGCTGCCCCAGTCAATGAGCGGTCTCGAAGACTGGTTCCGCCGGAGCGAAGACAATGCCGTCCGCAGTCTGACAGTGCTTCAAGGCGAGCATAACATCATAAATCTGATTGTCAGCATTCTGATTATGGGACTTCTCGCCGGATTCGGCGAAGAGCTGTTCTTCCGCGGCGCATTCCAGCGCCTGCTTACGACCGGAGGTGTAAATCGCCATCTGGCCGTTTGGAGCGTCGCCTTTGTTTTCAGCGCCATTCACTTCCAGTTCTACGGCTTCGTTCCCCGCCTGCTTTTAGGCGCCTATCTGGGCTATCTTCTCATATGGAGCAAAAGCCTCTGGCTGCCCATAGCCATTCATGCCCTCAACAATACGGTCTATGTCATCACACACTGGACCTACGGTGTCGAAGCAGACACACCCGCAATGACAGAAACAATCGGCACTGGTCAGTCATGGCCTGTCGCTTTAGCGTCGGCAGCGATAACAGCTCTCGCCATCATCTACTTTAAACGATATTGCTCAAAGCAGTTAAAACCTGAGAATAACCTCGACTGAGACCTTGCTGCCTGCGCCTACGGGAATGACAGCACCCGACGGATAAAAATATTGCTCATAGTTCAGGCGCAGATCGGCGTGCATCTCATTGCGGACATAGCTTATCGTAGACCCGAGCGTCAGACGGTTGCGCCTTATATCATCAGCCACAAGGCATCCGCTGTCTTCGTCTATCTCACCGTCGCTATGGTGTGTCATGCCGTCAAAACGGGCCTGGACAGACATACGGTTGAAAAACGATGTCCTTATCGGCCAGCGGTAGTCTGCCATGAAATTATAGGCATGACAGGGGGCAAAAGCCGAGTTGGTATAGTGTTTGTAGACATACTCTGCCTCGGCGAGCCAGCGGCCGTCGGTCCATGATACACACACATCGGTGTGATTGATGCGTATCCCGTCAGGAACCTCGGATTTGAAACCGCACTCTACAAAAACCTCGTCGATCGTGTATCGGGCTTTGGCCCCGTAGCTGTACTTGGTCTGCCATGGGGTATGGTCGCCGATTTTCGTAGCGTTGAATATGCCGGCCTCGACATACAGCGGTATCGCCGTTGGCGAGAAACCGCCTTTAACACCTACGCCGCGGCGGTTGCCGACCTGCTTGCCGACAAACGAACGGTTTGTGAAATAATAACCGTTGACCGCGCGGCTCGCGTCAACCGAGAACGGTATTCGCGACTGACCTGCGACAATCTTCCATGTCTTCGACGGCATGAATGTCGCATAAGCGTCAAGCATATTGAATTTGCCCTTGTCACACACATCGGCTCTCACGAAATAAGACAATATAGGAGCTATCTTGCCGCCGACACTCAGTCGCGCGTTTCTCACCTGAAAACGTCCCGCCGACTTGCCTTCGGTTGTCTGCTCGAAGCGGGCTCTGATTGTGCCGTGGATTTCCGGTTTATAACTGAACGCAGGTTTCACAGTGTCAGTCGGTGCGGCAAAAGCCGCACTGACGCCGATTGTTAAGAGACAAGCGGTTGCCAGATATTTCATTTTTTTTGTAAATTCTTACGGTCAATAATCGTATTTTAGCTCGAAGTTGTCAAGATAAAGCACCGCGCCGTTGCCTCCGGTAAAGTAATCGCCGTATTTGCTTGCCGACGCCGTGATCAGAATATATCGCGGCACACGGTCGGTCGCCTTATAGTCGAGCGTGAACTCAAACGGTGTATACGTCGGCACATTCTCGCCGAACTCTATTTTGCCATAGGCTATCACTTCGGGACCATCGGGGTCGAAGAGCTGGCGGTTGTTGGGATTCGTCCTGATCTCGAACGGCTGCTCGCTGTCAATCAGAGCGACCCAGACGATACAGGTGTCGGGGCGGCCGGCAAGGTCGCCGAAGCCGGCGGTCGTGCTGCTTATCGGGGCGGTCTGATATTTGAGATAACCGTTCAGTTTTGTCGGCCGGGCCGTAAACTCACGTCCGAAACTGAGGATACCGTTGGTGCCGTCGGTTCTGACATAACTGCCGGCGAATATATTGCCGGCTGCGAGTTTGCCGATGATGCCTATGCCGACAAATCGTGTCTCGAGCCGGGCCGCAAGACCTGTCCCGTCGACAGTATCATCTGTCGGTGTGGTATTCGACGACCCGAGCGTTGTCGCACCCTTGTTGCCGGTGTCCCAGTATGGCTCACCGCCTTCAGCCCACGGATTCCAGACCTTACCGTCAAGCCACCACAAATCAAAATTAGAGTTCGGCACCTGCAGCACCGGTCCGGTTGTAAACTCTATCTCGTCACCGTAATCCTGGTTTGAAAAAGCTCGGGCGACATAGCTCGTCTCGGGCGACAGATGTATTATGCGTGCGTGGAAACTGCCGCCGTCATAGCTCATCATGCTCTCGGGCACACGGATCCATTCGCTGTCGGTCGCGAGGCGATATTCGACGCCGTTATCACGTCCGGCCTCGGCCTGACCGTATACCCAGGCGACGTTTGTCCACGGATCGACACGCAGCGTCGTGACCACGCTCTCGGTCTGCACGATATAGATTGTCCACGTCTCCTTATGTCCGTGAATATCGGCTACGATTTCAACCGGCCGCGAGAAATCGATGCGTTTGCCTGCGAGATCCTTGTCGACCGCAGCACCTTCGGGCCACAGCTTTATCGTCTTGACAAGCACCGACTCAAGATCAGTCGTCTCGGATACATAAGCCACGACACGGCGTGCCGGCACGTCTATCTCTGTCGAGCCTACCTGACCGCCTACCGTGAAATAGCGCTCTATATCCTGTCGGGCCGATATTGTCCACATATAGTCCTGATAAAGTCTGACTATCACGTGTCGGGGCGATGACAGGTCGATACCGCCGGTGATGTCGTCACCGACAATTTCAGAACCGGGTGTCAGCGTCAGATCCGTTATTTTAACATCATAGATATTGGCCGTCTCGCCGAAAAACAGCGTGACCGAACGCGACAGAGAATCAATCTGAGCGTTCTGCGACTGATCTTCGGCTGCAATTGTGATAATATTGGCCTGAATGTGCGGATAAGGTATATTGTCCTTGATGCAACCTGCGGCAGCCACCGCCATGACGGCGCAAAGCACCGGTAATATATGTCTGCAAATAAACTTCATACTCAGATTAGATTACGACCATCAGGCCGAAATTGATATTGAAAATATTGAATCTGAAATTAGCGCCGCTGGTCGTACGCGAGCCTTCGTCGACACCGTCGGTGGTCTGGTGCTCGCGCTTGATATTGAGACCGAACACACCGAACGATATGTTGAACGACACATAGTCCTGAATAAACACACACAGACCAGGACTGAAATTGAGATTAGCCCGCGTGATGACGGTGCGTGTGTCCTTAGGCTTCCCGTCATAGATGCGCTTGAACCGAGATGTACCGCTGCCGAAGCCGAGATCGACGTCATTGAAGACTGCAAAACGTTTGTCCATGCCGAGACCGACATAGTTGCGGTAACATGCCGATATCGAATAATTCTCCGTATAATAGCTCACATCCTTGATGGCGAAGTTGATATCGTCGTCAAAGTCCATCGCCAGATTGGCGAGATCGGCTTTGCCGCGCGAATAGTCAAATTTGATGCCTATCGACTGATTGTTCTTGAAAAAATAAGATATCGATGGTTTGATCGAATAGATTTTACCCTTGAAATCGACATTCTCGAGAATCGACAGCACCTGTATGTCATCTGTGTTCAGTTCGCCGTAAGATGCCGTTAGCCCGAACGCCCATTTTCCTTTGGGGATAAAAAGATAATTGAACAGTCCGCGGTCATAGCGGCCGAAATTACGTTCGGGTATTATCATGCTGACCGTGTCGCCGTCAACGATGACGAGCTTGTCTTTGTCGAGAATTTTCTGTGATATAGTGTCGTTTGCAATCTGGTTCTTGCGCACAATCTTCTGCGCTCCGGCTGCCAGTGGCAAAAGTGTCATCAGCGCCGCCATGATTATGATTAGTCTGTTGTGTTTCATATTAAATATAGAAAACGACGCCGAAGGTTATTGAAAAAAGATTGATTTTGAAATTCGCCGATTTCGTATTCATGTTGGCGACATAAATGCGGTCGGTCGTGGCTTTGGTGTGGGTATAATTGAAACCGAGCACACCGACATTGACCTCAATGGCCGAGTAGTTGTTGAGGAAGACAGCCATACCCGGCGACAAACCGACATTAAGATTGAAATTGCGCTGGAACGTACCGGTGAAATCTGTTCCGCTTCCGCTGCACAGCTTCGACTCGCCGCCCCCAAGCTGAAGCTGCATCTCGTTGAAAAGGCCGAAACGGGTACTGCTGCCGAGACTGATGTAATATCTCATTGCCATCGTACCCGAAAAATTGTGACTTATACTATAAAGATTGTCAACCGTATAGTCAGTTTCCGAATCGAGCACAAACGCAACGTTGTCGAGTCTCGTGCGCTGACGCTCATAGGCAAAACGTCCGCCTGCGGCCAGATTGTCTTTAAAAGCGAACATCAGCATCGGACTGACCTTGAACGCATACGTGTCGCCCGATAGATTTTCTATTATAAGAAACTGATAATTATTCTGGTCTGACTGGGAATAGCTGACACTTACACCGGTGATCCATTGCCCCTTGGGTACGAATGTAATCTGTTTGAGGTCTCGGCTAAATTCCTTTTGCGCGACAGCCTCTGCCGGATGCAGCAGACAGCAGGTCAGCAACACTACAGCAAGTTTATAGATAGACTTCATGAGGTCTTGGCTTTTTCATTTTTTAAAAAAACTTTGTAAAATTACTCCTTTATATTTGAAATTTGCGACTTCTATTTGTTAAAAAGGCTAAACAAAAGAAGTATCACCCTATGGTTCAGATGCTTTTCATTTCAGCCAAAATATCCGTTTTACTCCAAAACCGATAAACAGGCCCAAAGCATATTAAATTACACGGCTCATATACAGACATTTACCCCCCCGCAAATTTTGTCTATTTTTTGTTTTTTAGCAAATTATGACGTAACTTTGCGGATGCTACTTTGCTGATTAAGATTCAAAGTCACTATTTTTGCAAACCAATCAATTGTATTCTAATATAATAATGAAAAAGCGACTGATTAATTTACTAGCCAATTCAAGACTGGTCAGTACATTTATGGCATCACCGAGTCCGAAATGGGCCGTTCTGATTGCCGATTTGTTTGCTGTTTTTATAAGTGCATGCCTCCAGCATATATTCGGCAGTTCCAATATCCCGTTGGCCGACGCTGAAAACCCGATGTTCTCCGGCGTGACACAAGTCATTATCATCGTAGCCGTATACGCTCTTTTCAGCTACATTCTCAAAACTAACCAATATGTACTGCGACTGTCTGTCATCGAAGACATCTATCGCATAGTCATGCTTATAATAGCAGCATCGTTCACTCTTGTCGCCGGTTCATTGATATCTTCGGCATGGCTCGGCTTCAGATACTTCAGCATCTGGGGTATATTCACAGTGGGCATGTTCAGTTTTGCCATTATGATGGTTGTCCGCCTTATAATCAAGTATATTTACACAGCCATCACAAGCATAGACAAAGAGAAGAAACGTGTTATCGTGCTCGGTTCGGCCATCAATTCATTCTATCTCGCATCGGCCCTCAAGACTGAGGCCGGCGGCCGTTTCACCCCCGTGGCTCTTTTGAGCCTCTCAGATCAGAAACATGATTCCACCGTCAACGGCATACCCATCATAAAATTCGATTCCGAGACAGTAGCCGACGTTTTCAAACGCTACCGCGCCGATACACTCATATTCCTGTCGACACAGATTGAGCTAATCCGCGACCGCCTTGCCGACGTATTCCTCTCCAACAACATCTCGATGCTTATGCTCAATCAGGTCGAGGAATTCAATGTCAATGACGACTCAATGCCCAACATATCGGCTCACGTCCACGACATCAAAATCGAAGACCTTCTCGGTCGTGACCCCATCAAGACCGACAGCTCGGCCATCAGAAGCGTCATAACCAATCAGGTCGTACTGATAACCGGCGCCGCCGGTTCAATCGGCAGCGAAATCGTCAACCAGGTCGCATCGCTCGGTGCCCGCGAGATTGTTCTCGTCGACCAGGCCGAGACCCCGATGCACGACCTTCAGCTTCAGATGGAGGCAAAACACCCCGAGGTCACGATACGCCTTTTCATCGGCGATGTCGTCAACCGCGCCCGCATGGAACAGGCTTTCGCCACATACAGGCCCCGCTATGTCTTCCATGCCGCCGCATACAAACATGTGCCGATGATGGAACGCAATCCTGTCGAGGCCATCATGACAAACGTTTTCGGCACCAAAAACATCGCCGACCTGTCAAACAAATACAACG
This sequence comes from uncultured Porphyromonadaceae bacterium, assembly GCA_902493335.1. Lineage (GTDB taxonomy): Bacteria > Bacteroidota > Bacteroidia > Bacteroidales > Muribaculaceae > CAG-873. Next base: position 14,404 of record CABUPJ010000003.1, on the reverse strand, counting down.
TCGAGAAATTCGTCATGGTGTCGACCGACAAGGCCGTCAACCCGACCAATGTCATGGGCGCCTCGAAGCGCATCGCCGAAATCTACGTACAGTCGCTCTTCTTCCACCTCCGTCAGACCAGCGACCGCCGCACAACGCAATATATCACAACACGTTTCGGCAACGTGCTCGGCTCTAACGGCTCTGTGATACCTCTCTTCCGCCGTCAGATTGAAGAAGGCGGTCCACTGACTGTCACTCACCGCGACATCATTCGCTACTTCATGACCATTCCCGAAGCATGCTCGCTCGTCCTCGAAGCAGGCTGCATGGGTCGTGGCGGCGAAATCTATATCTTCGACATGGGACAGCCCGTCAAGATCTACGACCTCGCCTGCCGCATGATTTCACTTGCCGGTCTTAAACTCGGCCGCGACATAGATATCATAGAGACCGGTCTACGCCCCGGCGAGAAACTCTATGAAGAGCTTCTCAACGACAAAGAACGCACCATGTCGACACAGCACAAAAAGATTATGATCGCCAAAGTGCGCGAATACAACTACAACGATGTAATCCGCCATCTCGACCTGCTTGAGAAATGCGTCAAATCGGGCGTCAACCACGATATTGTCGCTGAAATGAAACACATAGTCCCCGAATTCAAGTCTCAGAACTCTGAATTCGAGAAAATCGATATCGAAATAAAAGAGGAAATAACCTCAGGCACTGCTGAAGTCGATTCCCTCGCCACAATAAAATAATATAATGAAAAGATTCATCATAATTCCTGTTCTGATCGCCGCGATGGCAGCTCCGGTCCACGCCTTCGATCTCAAAGACCTCTTCGGCAACAAAAACGCCGCCGACACCACCGCGGCCTCAGACTCAAACCCCCTCGGCGCTCTTGGCAACATAATCTCCGGCCTTACCGCGACATCGGATTTCAAGATTGAAGACCTCAAAGGCACATGGAACTACGTCTCGCCCGCCGTCACTTTCAAAAGCGACAACGCTCTTCAGAAAATCGGCGGTTCTGCTGCAGCCACGGCTCTTGAAAACAAAATCAAGCCTTATTATGAACGCTTCGGCGTCACTGCCCTTGTGCTCACGATAAACGACGACCTCAGCTTTGAAATGAAACTTAAACGCGGCGCCATCAAAGGCACAGTCGAGAAAGACGAAGACGGGAACCTCAGATTCAACTTCAACGCCCTGGGCAAAATCAAACTCGGCTCGATGAGCGCTTTCGCAACCAAATCGGGCTCGACACTCAATCTGACATTTGACGTCAGCAAACTCATCGCGATTGTCAAGACTGTGGCTTCGGTCACAAACAACTCGACGATGTCGGCCATGACAAAACTGCTTGAATCATACGACGGACTCTACGCCGGCTTCAAACTCAAAAAAGCCACCAGATAAATTTAAACCGTAAACACACACCGACTTCTATTTATGAAACACCTTAAAGCGCTTGCTTTATCACTCATGACAATGACATCTGTAGCTACCGCTGCAGATGTCATTGTGCTTAACGACGGCACCACAATGCAGGTACACAACGTCGAGGCCGCGACAAAATGGGTTTATTACACCGAGACAGCCGACGACGAGGCCGAAGTAAAACGCATCGCAATCGACAAAGTCTTCGCCTATAAGATTGGCGACGGACAGATGACAACGGTCGGCAGCGACAAACCGGTATCGAAAGTAAGCGAAGACTCTGACGAGCCACGGAATGGTTCTGTGCCGCAGCGCGTCGACGCTGTCGCCGCCTCCGACAACGCATCGCTGATTGCCGCCTACAACAATCAGCCTGACCTCGAATACAAAGGCAAAAATCCTGACCCCAAAAACCTGTCTGACTACTTCATGTCCATATGGGGCGTTGAAGACAACTCGATACTCTCTGACGAAAACATCGAGATCGGCTTTGAGAAAGTTTATCTCGAAAACGACAAAAACAACAGCATCATAGGTCATCATATAAAAGTCAGGAACAAAACCGACCGTCCGGTCTACATTGATCTCGCATCCTGCTACAGGATTATGAACGGCGGATATGCCGCACCATACTTCACAAATTCAGTCTACTCCGAGACAAACGGGAGCGGCAAGGGCGCTTCGCTCAATCTTGGAGCTGTCGCCGGAGCGCTCGGCATCGGCGGAGCTGCCGGCAGTCTGGCCTCGGGCATCTCTGTTGGCGGGGGCACCTCACGCTCTGTGGGCATCTCTACCGCCGAACAGCAGATTCTCACCATCCCGTCCTTCTCGTCAATAACACTCCCGGGCATGAAAGTCTCTGACGGAACCACAATCCATGAATGTATCGAACCCATCTATTTCAGCAACCTTCCGGCTGCCGAGGCGGTGACAGCCTCTATGATAAAGAACAACGTTTATGTTGTCAGACTCGCGATAGCCGAAGACCAGCGTCTTCAGAAAGTCAGCGACAATCCCGCCGCCACACGCGACAATCTCGCAATACCAAGATGGGGGCAGAAAAATTTCACGCCCGACAACTCTCCAAAACGCATCGGGCGTATAATCACATATTCGATGTCGCCCGATTTTTCAACCTTCAAATCGCTGCCTGTCAATCTGTATATCCGCGGCGCTTTCGGCATCAGACTCATTTGGGAGGACCAGCGCTTCTTCAACGACAAGCACTTCAATCCCGTCGCCGACAGCGAGCATTTCATAATCGGAATAGGCAAAGTAAAGAAATAATCGGTCCGGACAGGCACAAAACGCCCGCGATGTTTGTTAGAGATATGACATCTCTTTCAAGCATCACTGAATGCCGACCGGCAAACGACATATAATAAGACATAAGCTGGAGCGCCTCAGACACGCCGCCGCAGCCCGCTACAATCTGTTTACCTTCAGATTCAGTTCGGCCATAGCGCGCATATCCGATGCGGCATATATTGCGACCGGCGTCGCTTCGCTCGGCACGCTTATACTGCTGACCCTTCACTTCGGCTTCGACACAACGCCCGGGACCGACGCCAAGACAAAAATCGCCCTGCGTTTTTTTCAGGCCGTATTCATTTTCAACGTCTCGTTCAATCTGATATTCAGATTCAGAAAAACCCTGCGCGACACCCGCTGGCTCAAATGGATTGTCGACATCGCAGTCCTAACGACACTACTCCCCCTGCTCTATCCCCACCCCGAGCACCCATGGATTCCCGTGCTCGAACGCATACTCTACAGCAATGCGTTCATGTTCTCGGCCATAGGCGCCTACTCTGTCGTCTGCCTTTGCTCGGCCATCATGAAACTAATCGGCCGACGCACCAACCCGTCGTTGATTCTGTCGGGCAGCTTCCTCGTCTTCATCATCATAGGGTCTCTCGTCCTGATGATGCCAAAATGCACCGTTACCCCGATAAGCTACACCGACTCGCTGTTTATGGCCACAAGCGCCGTCTGCATCACAGGTCTCTCGAGCATCGATATACCCACGACGCTCACCCCGGGCGGCATACTCGTCATGACTGTCCTGATTCAGGCCGGCGGCCTTGGCATCGTCACCTTCACCAGCTTTTTCGCCATCTTTTTCAGCGGCGCTCCGTCAATCTACAACCAGCTGCTGATAAAGGATATGATTTATTCGAAATCGATGAACAATCTCGTGCCGACGCTGCTCTACATCCTCGGTTTCACACTCGCGGTCGAAGTCATCGGCGCTGTGGCAGTCTACTTCACAATTCCCGACGCCCTGGAACTCGGTCTCAGTGACCGGCTCATGTTTGCCGCCTTCCATTCCATGTCATCGTTCTGCAACGCCGGCTTCAGCATCCTGCCCGACGGCATGGCAAACCGCACTCTTATGACCGGCGACCAGTCGATATATATAGTGACATCGGTCATGATATTCGCCGGAGCGATAGGCTTCCCTCTGTTGCTGAATTTCAAAGACAAACTCGTCAATTTCGTAAGAAAACTATTTTCAAGAGCCGACAACGGCGCTCCTGAAGTCATACACCTCTATGACCTCAACACCAGACTCGTCTTCGTCACGACTCTCTCCATTCTGGCAGTCTGCAGCGCAGCATTCTTCATCCTCGAATATGACAATACCCTCGCGGGCATGAGCGACTACGACAAAGCCGTTCAGTCGGTCTTCAACTCGCTGACACCGCGAAGCGCCGGCTTTATGTCTGTCAATCCGGCCAATTTTATGCCGGTCACACTCCTGATTGTACTGATACAGATGTGGATCGGGGGCGCCTCGCAATCATTGGCCGGAGGCATCAAAGTCAACACCGTCGCCGCAGTGACGCTCAGCCTCAGAGCCGTAATCTTAGGCCACAGAGGCGCCACGGCCTATAACAGACGTCTGTCGACAGGCTCGGTCAGACGCGCCTTCGGCGTGGTGACGCTGTCGATTATCGCCACCATAATATATCTGACTGCCGTGATGCTTCTCGAACCTCAGCTAAGCGTCAAAGCCGTCACGTTTGAGGTGATATCGGCTCTGTTCACCGTCGGCTCGTCGCTCGGCATCACGGCAGATCTCAGCGACGCTTCAAAAATCGTACTCGCCACAGCGATGTTTCTCGGACGCGTCGGCATACTCTCGCTCATCATGGGCTTCGCAGGCATGTCGGTCGACAAATCATCGCATTATCCCACAGAAAACATAATAATCAACTGACAGACTATGAAATATCTCATCATCGGACTCGGCATATACGGCTCAAACCTCGCAATCGACCTGACTCGACTCGGTCACGAAGTCATCGGCGCCGACAACAGCCGCAGCAACATCGAAGCCATCAAAGACTACGTGTCGACTGTCTATGTCATCGACTCGACAGAAGAAAGCTCTCTCGGCGTGCTGCCGCTCGACAATGTCGACCTCGTCATCGTCGCAATCGGCGAAAACTTCGGGGCGAGCATAAAGACCGTGGCTCTTCTCAAAAAAATGGGAGTAAGGCATATCTATGCCCGTGCGATTGACAAGATACACGAATCAATCCTCGAGGGTTTCGAGATTGACCGCATCATCACACCCGAACAACGTGCCGCCTCTGACCTCACTCACGAGATGGAACTCGGCACCGATGTGACCTCGATAAAAATCGACAGCCAGAACTATATCCTCAAATTCAAAGCTCCCGTTTTCCTGACAGGCACACCCTACGCCGGCCTCGATCTCGAAGCCGACTATGGCCTGCGTCTCATCGCTGCCACAAGGCCGGTGCCAACCCGCAATCTTCTGGGCATATCTCACCGCGAAGACACGGTCATCAATCTAACCGACAGCGGTATAAAAATCGAAGACGGCGATAAACTCACCGTCTTCGGCTCAAAAAAAAGTTTTCGCGAACTATACCGCCACTACGCCCCTATCAAATAACGTAGTCGACGCAAGCCCTGTCGGCCTTGTGTCCGGCGAGAAGACCGGCGGCAGCGACGTGGGCCGGATGTTTTGCATAGACCTCGACGTCGGCCATAGTGTCGACGACAGCCGTAAGCACTACATCCCACGACTCGGCCGGATTCTCGTTGATGCCGACCTCTATTGAGCGGAGGACATCGATCTGCGCGGGCAGAGCCTCAAGAGCGGCCTTGAAATTTTCGGCCACCTGACGACGTTCGGCGTCGGTGCCCGTGAGTTTGAACGTTACAATGTGTTTTACCATTTTTATATCTGATTTATAGGTGATTGTCAGTTATATAGGCGTTCGCGGGCGGCCATCACCTTTTCGTCGGTGATATAGTCGTCATAGTCCATCATCTTGTCTATGATGCCGTTGGGCGTAAGCTCGATGATGCGGTTGCAGACGGTCTGGATGAACTCGTGGTCGTGCGACGCAAGGAGTATGTTGCCTTTGAACGTCTGGAGCGTGTTGTTGAATGCCTGAATCGATTCGAGGTCGAGGTGGTTGGTCGGCGAGTCGAGCACCATCGTGTTGGCGTCTTTGAGCATCATGCGGGCAATCATACAGCGCATCTTCTCGCCGCCCGAAAGCACCGAGGCCTTCTTCAACACTTCCTCACCCGAGAAAAGCATCTTGCCGAGGAAACCCTTGAGATAAATCTCGCTCGAGTCGTCGCTGAACTGCGACAGCCAGTCGACGAGATTGAGGTCGGTATTGAAAAACGATGTGTTGTCGAGCGGCAGATAGGCTTCTGTGATTGTCTGTCCCCACTCATATGTGCCGCTGTCGGCCTTGCGGTTGCCCGTGATGATCTCGAACAGCGCCGTCATGGCTCTCGGGTCGTGGCTGAGGAATGCGACCTTGTCGCCCTTCTCTATCTGGAAGTTGACATCTTTGAAAAGCAGATCGCCGTCGACAGATGCCGAGAGGCCCTTGACCTCGAGAATCTTGTTGCCCGGCTCGCGCGCGGGAGTGAAGATGATGCCCGGATAGCGGCGCGACGACGGCTGTATCTCCTCGATATTGAGTTTTTCGAGCATCTTCTTGCGCGATGTCGTCTGTTTGCTCTTGGCGACATTGGCGCTGAAACGCTGTATGAATTCGAGGAGTTCCTTGCGGCGCTCTTCGGCCTTCTTGTTCTGTTGCTGCTGCTGACGAAGGGCAAGCTGGCTCGACTGATACCAGAAGCTGTAGTTGCCCGCGAAGAGCTGTACCTTGTTATAGTCGATGTCGAGGGTATGGGTGCAGACCGAGTCGAGGAAGTGACGGTCGTGGCTGACGACAAGCACCGTGTTCTCGAATTTCGACAGATAGTCTTCAAGCCACGACACCGTGTCGAGGTCAAGGTCGTTGGTCGGCTCGTCGAGAAGCAGGTTGTCGGGATTGCCGAACAGAGCCTTGGCAAGCAGCACGCGCACCTTCTCGTTGGCGCTCATGTCGCGCATCAGCATGTAATGCTTGTCTTCCTTGATGCCGAGACCGCTCAACAGAGCGGCAGCGTCGCTCTCGGCGTTCCAGCCCTCAAGCTCGGCGAATTTCTCTTCAAGCTCCGAGGCGCGTATGCCGTCGGCGTCACTGAAATCTTCTTTGGCATAGAGGGCGTTTTTCTCATTGATGATATCCCACAGTACGGTGTGACCCTGGATGACGGTGTCGAGAACCGTGAAGTCGTCAAACTTAAAGTGGTCCTGCTCGAGAACGCTCATACGTTCGCCCGGACCTTGCGACACGGTGCCGTGTGTCGGGCTGAGTTCTCCGCTGAGCATACGCATCAGCGTCGACTTGCCGGCGCCGTTGGCGCCAATTATACCATAGCAGTTGCCGGGCGTGAATTTAAGGTTCACGTCCTGAAACAATACTCTTTTACCGAATTGAATACCTAAATTTGTAACTGTTATCATTATTATGTACCTACTGTTATAATTTATTCAAAAAGACTGTCACTCAATCGCTTGAGCGCTTCAATCTTGTCACAGCCGCGAATCACCATCGACACATTGTAGTTACTGCCGCCGTATGATATGGCTCTGACTGGTATATCGGCGAGCGCCGAGACTGCTTTGGCCTCGAAGCCTGTGTTGTGCCACTCGAGATCGCCGACGACACAGATTATCACCATGTCGCGGTCGACCGTAACGGTGCCGAAATTTTTCAGGTCGTCGACTATGGCGGCCAGATGGCGGTCGCTGTCTATCGTCACGGTCACGCCGACCTCCGATGTGGCGATCATGTCGATGCTCGTCTGATACTTCTCGAATGTCTCGAAGACCTTGTGGAGAAAACCGTATGCGAGAAGCATGCGTCCCGATTTGATTTTTATGGCCGTGATGTTGTCCTTGGCGGCCACGGCCTTGATTTTGCCGTCAGGCGGCATGTTGTAGATGACAGTGCCTGTCGCCGACGGATCGAGAGTGTTGAGAAGTCTGACGGGTATATTGTTGAGCTTGGCCGGCAGAACGCAGTTGGGATGCAGTATCTTGGCGCCGAAATAAGCCAGTTCGGCCGCTTCCTCGAAGTTGAGAGAGCCTACCGGACGGGTGTTGTCGACATAGCGCGGGTCGTTGTTGTGCATGCCGTCGATGTCGGTCCAGATCTGTATCTCCTCGGCATCGACGACAGCGCCGATGAGCGATGCCGAATAGTCGCTGCCGCCGCGCTTGAGGTTGTCGACCTCCCCATATGCGTTGCAGCATATATAGCCCTGGGTCAGATAGACGTCGGCGTCGCGGTTGGCCTCGAGCAGACGGCGCAGACGTGTGGCGATATATTTCATGTCAGGCTCGCCGTTCTGGTCGGTACGCATATATTCGAGAGCCGGCAGAAGCACCGATTTGACGCCGTGAAGCTTCAGATATATGTTCATCAGAGCCGTCGACATCAGTTCGCCCTGGGCGAGAATCTCTTTCTCCTCGGCTACGGCGAATTCGCTGGCGACGATGGTGCGGATATAGGCGAAACGTTCGTCGAGCACACGGGCAGCCTCGGCGCGCGCCGCTTCGTTGTCAAAGAGTTCGTCTATGACGCCGCGATATTTCATCTCAAGATTGTTGAGAGTCTCCTGTGCGCCGGGAATGTTGCGTTTATAAAGATAATCGTTGATTTCAACAAGTGTGTTGGTCGTGCCTGCCATTGCCGACAGCACCACGATGTTTTTACCGTTCTCTACAATCAGACGCGCGACGTGGATTATACGCTCGGCCGAGCCTACCGACGTGCCGCCGAATTTTAATACCTTCATTCTACTCGGAATAGATAATAAATGTTAACCTCAAAATTTGTGCAAAGTTACGAAATTTTATCCAATTACGCATCGCAAAGACAAAAACCTCCTGAAATGCACCCCTATACACACTTTTTGACATTCAATCAAATATTTTTCAAGAATTATGATTTAAATTTCGGATATTTACTATAAATTTGCAAAAAGTTTCCACACATAGGTCAGACAAAAGTCTATTTTAGCATTTATGAAAGCCAAACAAGTATTAGAAGAACTGAAAACGCGTTTTCCTCACGAGCCCGAGTATCTTCAGGCTGTCGAGGAAGTAATAGGCTCAATTGAAGAAGTCTATGACTCAAACCCGACATTCGACCGTTACAATCTGCTCGAGCGTCTCTGTATCCCCGACCGTATCTTCGCTTTCCGCGTCTCGTGGATTGACGACTCCGGCAAAGTGCGCAACAACATGGGCTACCGCGTCCAGCACAACAATGCCATCGGTCCCTACAAGGGCGGCATCAGATTCCACTCGTCGGTCAACCTCTCGATTCTGAAATTTCTCGCTTTCGAACAGACATTCAAAAACTCGCTGACGACCCTCGCCATGGGCGGCGCCAAAGGCGGCAGCGACTTCTCGCCCCGAGGCAAGAGCGACACCGAGATCATGCGCTTCTGCCAGGCCTTCATCGCCGAACTGTGGCGTCAGATCGGTCCGGACACCGACGTGCCGGCAGGCGACATAGGCGTCGGCGGCCGCGAGGTCGGCTATATGTTCGGCTACTATAAAAAGATGGCGCGCGAATTCACCGGTACGTTTACCGGCAAGGGCATCGACTTCGGCGGCTCTCTAATACGCCCCGAGGCCACTGGCTACGGCAACTGCTACTTTCTGCTCAACATGCTCGCCACCCGAGGCATCGACATCAAAGGAAAATACATCGCCATCTCGGGTTCGGGCAACGTCGCCACATATACTGCCCTCAAAGCCTCGGCGCTCGGCGCAAAAATCGTGTCGATGAGCGACAGCAGCGGCTCGCTGATTGCCCGCGAAGGCTTCACAGCCGAGCAGCTCGACTACATCTTCGAGCTCAAGACCTACTACCGCGGCCGTCTCTATGAGGTGCTCGACAAGTATCCCGACAGCGGCCTCGAATATCTCGCCGGCGAACGCCCCTGGCGCCACGTCAAATGTGACATCGCCATGCCGTCGGCCACCCAGAACGAGCTCGACGGCGACGACGCCCGTGCCCTGCTCGCCGCCGGCTGTATCGCCGTCAGCGAAGGCGCCAACATGCCCTCGACACCCGAGGCCATCAAGGAATTCATCAACGCAGGCATCCTCTATGCTCCCGGCAAAGCCGCCAACGCCGGAGGTGTCGCCGTCTCGGGACTCGAGATGGCCCAGAACTCACAGAAACTCAGCTGGACGGCCGAAGAGGTCGACAGCAAACTGCGCGGCATCATGGCCGACATCCATGCCAAATGCGTCGAATACGGCAGTCAGCCTGACGGCTATATCAACTATGTCAAAGGCGCGAATATCGCGGGCTTCATGAAAGTGGCACGCGCTATGACCGCACAAGGTGTATTATAATTGGTTTTTCTCCTCTCAGACTCTGAGACTTCTTGATTCACATAAAACACACACTGAAGAAGTCTATGGCCGGGGCACTCGCTCCGGCCAATTTTTTTTGTTTTATTTGGCTATTTGTCATATCTTTGCATAAGAAAAAAGACAATAATGAAACAATCTGTAAAATTCAGCCCTTACACTCTCTTCATCACAATCTGCTCTCTGACGATACTTATAGCCATTATGCTGATTCTGCTGCGTGACGGCAAAGAGTTTGCCGCATACGTTTTTGCCGGAGTCATCGTGCTGATCTGTCTGCTTTCGCTCTTTTACGCTCCGGTATCGGTTTCTGTCGACGGCCACAGCCTCAATGTAAACCGCAAACTGCGCACACGCTCGATACCGCTCGACGAAATCGAGTCGATCAGACTCTGCCCGCCGACAATGGGCGAGCGCCGCGTGTGCGGCAGCGGCGGATGGTTCGGCTATTGGGGCTGGTTCCATGACCGCGAGCTGGGCCGATATTTCGCCTACTACGGCAAGTCGTCAGACTGCTTCCTCGTGCGTCTGCGCAACGGCCGCAGCTATGTCATCGGCTGTCAGAACCCTCAGACCATCGTCGACGAGGTCTGCCGGAAAATATCACGCTGACAATTAACAACCATTATACAATAACGACAAATGCAATCATTTATCAGACCTATTGCAATGAGTGCCACAGCCTTAATGATACTGTCGGGCTGCAACTCGGCAACAAACGATGACACTGCCGTCATCGACAAGCCTGACTACAAGAGCGAGACAGGCATCTTTGACATCGAAGCTCTCGAAGCCCTCGGACGCGTGACCGAACCGGTCGTTTCGCCCGACGGCAAGAAGGTACTTTTCGGTATCTCGTATGAGAGCGTCGAGCAGAATACCTCAAACCGCGACCTCTATGTCGTCAATGTCGACGGCACAGACACACAGCGCATCACCCGCAGTGAGAAATCAGAAAACAACGCCGTATGGATTGCCGGAGGCGAGAAAATCGCTTTCATGTATCCCGTCGACGGCGTCGCCCAGATGTGGGTCATGAACGCCGACGGCAGCGACCGCCACGCTGTCAGTTCTGTCGAGGGCGGCATCTCGGGATTCCTGCTATCACCCGACGAATCTAAAGTCGTCATGATCGGCAACGTCAAGTATGCCCGCACTGCCGAAGACATCTATCCCGACCTGCCCAAGGCCACAGGCCGCGTCGTCGACGACCTGATGTATAAACACTGGGACGAATGGGTGACTGAAATACCCCACCCCTTTGTAGGCAGCTTCGACGGCTCGAAAGTGAGCGACGTCACCGACATCATGGCCGACGAACCCTACGAAGCACCGATGAAGCCTTTCGGCGGCGTCGAGTCGTTTGCATGGTCACCCGACGGCAAGACTCTCGTCTATGTCTCGCGCAAGCTTACCGGCAAAGACTATGCCGTGTCGACCAACAGCGACCTCTACGCCTATGATTTCGACACCAAAGAGACCCGCAATCTCACCGAAGGCATGATGGGCTACGACACCTGCCCGGCATTCTCGCCCGACGGCAGCAAACTCGCATGGCTCAGCATGGAACGTGACGGCTACGAGGCAGACAAAAACCGCCTTTTCATCATGGATATGGCAACCGGCGTCAAAACCGACCTGACGACCGAGTGGGACTACACCATCGAGGAATTTGCCTGGAATCCCAACGGCAACTCCATCTGGTTTATAGCCTACCATCAGGGCACCGCTCCGATCTTCGCCATCGACATCAACACCAAGGCCATAACTATCGAGGCCGAGGGCATGGTCGACTTCACATCACTCTCACCCGTCGACGAAAACACACTCGTCACGATGAATCACTCTATGCTGCGGCCCAACGAAGTCTTCGTCGTCACCAAAGGCAACACCGAGGCCAAGGCCATCACCGACGTCAACGGTGACATCTTCAGCCAGCTGACAATGCCTGCGGTCGAGAAACGCATGGTGCCGACAACCGACGGCAAAGAGATGCTCACATGGGTCGTCTATCCTCCGAAATTCGACAAAAACAAGAAATATCCGTCGATACTCTATTGTCAGGGCGGCCCGCAGTCATCTGTCAGCCAGGCATGGAGCTACCGCTGGAACTTCGCCCTCATGGCATCTAACGGCTATATCGTCATCATGCCCAACCGCCGCGGTGTTCCCGGCTTCGGCACTGAATGGGAAGAGCAGATTTCCAAAGACTATCCCGGCCAGAACATGAAAGACTATCTTGCCGCTGTCGATTATATGAAACAGGAGCCTTATATCGACGCCGAGCGCATCGGCGCGACAGGCGCAAGCTACGGCGGTTTCTCAATCTACTGGCTCGCCGGCAACCACGAAGGCCGCTTCGCCTGTCTCCTCGCCCACGCCGGCATCTTCAACATGGAAGCCCAGTATCTCGAAACCGAAGAGATGTGGTTTGCCAACTGGGACATGGGAGGCGCTTACTGGGAAAAAGACAATGCCGCTGCCCAGCACACATTCGCCAACTCGCCCCACCGCTTTGTCGACCGCTGGACAACACCTATCATGATCAGTCACGGCGAATATGACTACCGCATCCTCGCCTCACAGGGCATGGCAGCCTTCAACGCCGCCAAACTCCGCGGCATACCCGCCGAAATGGTCATCTTCCCCGACGAAAACCACTGGATTCTCAAACCCCAGAACGCCATCATGTGGCAGCGACTCTTCTTCCGCTGGTTTGACCGCTGGCTCAAAGACGAAAAATAATTCGGGATAGTGTCAAAACTAAAACTCAAGAAAGAACTTTCGTCGCTGTCGAAAGACGAAATCATCGAAGTCGTCGCGCGGGCTTACAGCGCACGCAAGGAGTTCCGCGACTACTTCGAGTTTTTCCTCAACCCCGACGCCGACAAGCTCTATGAGAAATATCGCGATGCCATCCTGCGTGAGATCGGCCGCGGACAGCGCAAGTCTAAAGCCCGCATCTCCGAGATAAAGAAGCTCATCAAAAATTTTGACAGCTTTGACGCGGGCGCCGAATATGGCCGTAACCTGCGTCTCTTCGCCATAGACAATCTCATTGACCGCGAGCGCTACGCATGGTACAGCGATACCCTCATAAACGGCACAGCCCGACTGACACTCGACCTCATCGACTTCGCCGACAAAAACGGTCTCGTCGACTCGACGATGAAGATGATAGAGAAAAACATCGGCGACACCTCGCGCGGCAACAAGAATTTCAAGAAATTCATCATCCGCGCAATCGAGCGCCATACTCTCTGACACTCCCGTTAACAACCCATACAGGCCGGAAGCCCCCTCTTCCGGCCTGTTTTTATTCGCCACACTGCATGACATAGAGTTAGTCCATACACTCCAAGCGGTTGATTACTATAGATGAAGCCCGCACTATTGTGCTGTCAGTGACGCCGCTATGCGGCTCCTTAGCGACAATTACCTTTAATACACGCACTTCGACGCGTTGCGATTCTTACGTGTCTAATGAACTATCGCCGCTGACGCGGCTCTACTAAGTAGGGCTATAACACGGCACAGCTGCGTAGACAATAGGCATTTAAGCGACCGCACAATCGCACAGCCCTACAATATTATTCCAACGATGTCAATGTACGTTTGACATCGTTTTGGTGAGAGTCGGTTCTGCAATAATCATTTTACGTCAGGGGGAGTAAACCATAAATCAGGGTTATCCATTTATCGGTCATTTGCCGGCGCTTTTATCATCGCTCTTCGGTCACTATGGAACCCCATAGCTCCCTCATCGCAATGGTAAAATCACTCGACAACTGACCGCCCTGACGCAAACAATCATCACAGAACCGACTCTTTTTACGCGGGGATGTCTGCCGCTAAAGTGGTCGTGGGTGTGGAGGTAACTTGCTGGCTATAGTTTCGTTACAAGGGCTGAAGCCCTTGTTCCATAGCCCGTCTGTCGCTTTGAGTCTGAGGAGGATGATTATCGGGACGGTCGGGTCAGGCTTCTTTATCGGGATGTCGGGAGGGGCAAGCGAGGGGTCGGTGTATTCCTTGAGTCCGGGCCAGCGGTAGAGATGGGGGACGTCGGCTCGGGCATGGAGTATCAGCAGACTGTTGGGATTGCTGCTGATGACGGGGAAGACGGCTGTGGCGACGCGGTAGAAGTCGTTGTCTTCACGCGCGGGGCTGCAAACGCCGTAGTCCTGGATGTCGAAG
>CABUPJ010000002.1 GCA_902493335.1 uncultured Porphyromonadaceae bacterium | reverse complement strand
CTTGCGGAGATACTCGACGTAGGCGCAGAGGATGCCGCGGGTGTCGACACCGGGAGGGTCGACGACGAGCAAACGCCGCTCGAGGCCGCGGATGCGCATTTTCTCGAGGGGACCGATGACGGCAGCCTCGGCACGCGTGAGGTTGCGGCCGAGGTAGCGGCGAAAGTGATATGTGTATATGGAGCTTTTCATCGTCGCTGCAAAGATATGACTCGGGGTTGCGGTTTTTGCTACTAAAATCGTTGGTTGTTGCAATTTTAGGTGCTTTAACAGAGAAAGAACAGAAGAAAACAAGGGCATAAGAACAGAAGGTTTTTGAAAGTCTGTAGGGCTGCGCAATCGCACGGCCGCGTCAGGCGATATGGAGCAATGGCTTCAGCCCTTGGAGTTTACGCTTTGGCTGCGAGGGTTGAAACCCTCGCTCCACACGTCGCCGAGCTCGGCGACGCACTTTAATAGCTTTGGCTAGTGGGCTTTGGTTGGCCTCGCTGAAGCTCGGAGCTGAGACAAAAATTTTTGCCGACTTAGGGAAGGTAAGGTCATTAAGGTCGCTAAGGTTTGGCAGAGTTGATGGAGAGGTTCAACTCCGCCGGAGTTGAGGGACTTTTGTGGCGCGGCCTCCACGGGCGCGGGCGCCGCGCGGATAACAAAATTTCAGGCCGGAGGCCTGAGTCTCAACTTCTTTACTCGGCGGCAAGGAGGAGAGTGCCGACACGAAGACAAATTTGGTACAATCACGGCGACGAGCTTACCGCCGTGTGGTGCGAAGGTTTCAACCCTCGCAGCCAGAACCTTGTCCTGCAACGGTTAAAACCGTTGCTCCATACCGACTATCGCGACATTGAGCAAACGTCAATCAGCATACACGGGCGGGACGCCGGCGCTGTCGTCGTGGTTCATGTTGGCCTCCCAGAAGTTGATGGCGTCATCGACCCAGCCTTCGGCGACGGTGCCGGTACCGATGCCGAAGCCGTGACTGAGACCGTCATAGACGTGAAACTCGGTCGGGATTCCCATGGCAGACAGTCGTTGCAGGCGGTTCTGCATCGTGCGCCACGAGGCAATGCCGTCGTTCGAGCCGACGCAGTTATATGTGGGAGGGTCGAATTCCGAGGCCGAAGAATAACCGGTATATTGCATGATTACCGCGGCTGCCTGCTGTATGTCGGGATTGCCTGTCAGCCTGATGAGGTTGACGCGGTTGCCCAACGTAGCCGTCATGCGCGCACCGGCCGAACCGCCCCAGAGCGAATAATTGTCTTTGGCAACGCCAAGAGCCTCGGCATTCGCGGTGATGAGGCTTATCGCGCGAGCAAGGTCGGAGTATGGATCATCTGGTCTGTAAATCAGAGCGAAAGCCGTATATCCGGCTTTCGACAGCTCGAGAGAGTGGGGGAAGCTGTCATGCATCGCCCCGACATAGGCGAAACCGCCGCCGGCGTTAGTGATGGCAAAAGGTTTGCCGGCCTCGCCGCGGAAGACAAAAATGCCCGTGTCGGCTTTCGACGGGTCTGCCTCGATTTCATCGGGCGAATAGATGTTGTAGAAGATCTGCTCGCCCTTTAAGGCCTGCGAATGCAGGTAGTTAAGTATTTCGACAGTTTTTTCAACGCGGATATAAGGATACCACATATATACGTTCGACGTGCTCACCTGAGCGAGTGTCATCGACTCAGGTACGTTGCGGTCGACAGGGAATAACAGCCGGCCGAACGATCCGAAAGCCGGGTCGTTGATAACGTCGGCTACTTTAGACTGCGGCGTATAACAGGCGTCGGACGATTCCTTGCTTTCTATGCCGCCGCCTTGATTGACGGTGGCATCGGTAGCCGACCGGCCCGGCTCGTTCAGAACCGAATCGTCTGTCGAGCATGATGAGAAGAGAGTACTTGCCATTATAACTGTAATCGCTGAAAAATAGCGTTTTAGGTTCGTAAGATTTAATTTTGACATATTCAACTGATTATAAAACAAAGTTAAATGACTTATGGCATCCGGCGCTTAGGAAAAATGCGGTTATTATTGCATGAAATTCTGGAAATTAAGCTTGGACGCTCATGCTATTTTTCGGAAATTTTGGAAGCTTTTACCGAAAAAAGCGCAAGCGCAGGGCGTCCTCGCGATTGTTATTATCACTAAAAATATAAACTTAAGCAATGCTTTCTTGCGGCTCGGTTTCCGAATCATTTTGATACAAAGCGATGCATATTCCGCATCAATCTTCTCATTGCAGAAGCTGACCGTCATCCTGACAATCTCATCCTCTCTCGCTTTTATTTCGGCTTTATCCATGGCGTTAAGTCTTTACTATATTCTATCGCAATAGTAAGAAAAAATCTGAACCGACTTCACATGAAAAGTAATGGAAATTTAGATTTAATCGGATAAGAAAAAGGAGCGCTGCCGTGGGCCGCGCTCCTTTGGAGTATGTTTGGATTATGGTGGATTTACTTCACTTCCTCGAAGTCGACGTCGGTGACGTGGTCGTCGCTGCCGGGGTTGTTGTTGCCTGCGCCGGGGTTGGGCTGGCCGCTCTGCTGTGCGCCGGCCTGCTGCTGTGCCTGGGCGTTGAGGATGTCCTGCTGGGCTGCGCCAAAGGTTGTCTCGATTTCTTTGATGGCGCTGTCGATGGCGTCAAGGTCGGCTGCCTTGTGGGCTTCTTTGAGTCGGTTGACGGCCGTCTCGATGGCTGCTTTCTTGTCGGCAGGAATCTTATCGCCGAGTTCGCTGAGCTGTTTCTCGGTCTGGAAGACGATGGCGTCGGCCTGGTTGAGTTTGTCGGCGCGCTCTTTTTCTTTGGCGTCGGCTGCGGCGTTGGCTGCGGCTTCGTCTTTCATACGTTTGATTTCGGCGTCGGTCAGGCCGCTCGATGCTTCGATGCGGATTGACTGTTCTTTGCCTGTGGCTTTGTCTTTTGCCGAGACGTTGAGGATGCCGTTGGCGTCAATCTCGAATGTCACTTCGATCTGAGGTATGCCGCGGGGTGCGGGTGCGATGCCGTCGAGGTGGAATTTGCCGAGGAGTTTGTCGTCTTTTGCCATAGGACGCTCGCCCTGGAGGACGTTGATCTCGACTGAAGGCTGGTTGTCGGCTGCGGTCGAGAATGTCTCGCTCTTGCGTGTCGGGATGGTAGTGTTGGCTTCGATAAGTTTTGTCATGACGCCGCCGAGGGTCTCGATGCCGACCGACAGAGGAACTACGTCGAGAAGGAGGACGTCTTTGACGTCGCCCGAGAGGACACCGCCCTGGATGGCTGCGCCGACTGCAACGACTTCGTCGGGGTTGACGCCCTTCGAGGGTGCTTTGCCGAAGAATTTCTCGACTACCTGCTGGATGGCGGGTATACGGGTCGAACCGCCGACGAGGATTACTTCGTCGATGTCTTTTGCGGTAAGACCTGCGTCTTTAAGTGCCTGCTCACAGGGCTTGATGGTCGCCTGGATGAGTTTGTCGGCGAGCTGCTCGAATTTTGCGCGTGTGAGGGTCTTGACGAGGTGTTTGGGAATACCGTTGACTGGCATGATATAGGGCAGGTTGATCTCTGTCGAGGTTGTGCTCGAAAGTTCGATCTTGGCTTTCTCGGCTGCCTCTTTGAGGCGCTGGAGGGCCATAGGATCCTGACGGAGGTCTACGCCTTCTTCTTTCTGGAATTCGTCGGCGAGCCAGTCGATGATGACGTGGTCGAAGTCGTCGCCGCCGAGGTGTGTGTCACCGTTGGTCGATTTTACTTCGAAGACGCCGTCGCCGAGTTCGAGGATAGAGATATCGAATGTACCGCCACCGAGGTCGAATACGGCGATCTTCTGGTCTTTGTTGGATTTGTCGAGGCCGTAGGCAAGAGCTGCTGCGGTAGGCTCGTTGACGATACGTTTGACGGTGAGGCCTGCGATTTCGCCGGCTTCTTTGGTTGCCTGACGCTGTGAGTCGTTGAAGTAAGCGGGCACTGTGATGACGGCTTCCGTGACAGACTGTCCGAGGTAGTCTTCGGCGGTTTTCTTCATTTTCTGAAGAATCATAGCCGAGATTTCCTGAGGAGTATACTGACGGCCGTCGATGTCGATGCGGGGGGTATTGTTGTCGCCGCGCACTACTTTGTAGGGCACGCGGTCGATTTCGTTCTGAACCTGATCGTATGTTTCACCCATGAAACGCTTGATCGAGTAGATTGTGCGTTTGGGGTTGGTGATTGCCTGACGTTTTGCGGGATCGCCGACTTTACGTTCACCGCCGTCGACGAATGCGACTACTGACGGTGTGGTGTTTCGTCCTTCGCTGTTGGGGATTACAACAGGGTCGTTACCTTCGAGAACTGCGACACATGAGTTGGTTGTGCCTAAGTCGATACCAATGATTTTTCCCATAATTGTTTATGTTTTATGTTTATGTTATATTATTAATTTCTTTTGATTCTGTCATTAAATAAACAAATCGTGTGCCAAAAAAGTTGTGAGTTTTTAATTTTATTGTATTACAGCTGATTAGCGTTGCAGATGCATGACTGACATAATGTCAGTTGTCAGTCATGGCGGCCGGAAACAGCGGGGGCGGCACAGGATCACAATGACCTGTGCCGCCCCCCCCCGGTATGAGGGTGTTATGTGGCGGATTTTAATCGCCGAAGATTTCTTCGGTTGTCAGCACGACGACTTTACCGAGCTTCGAGAGGGCTTCCATGTCGAGGTCGGCTGTGTCGCCGAGGATAGCGTAATAGTATGTGCGGCCTTTGACGTTCTTTTCCTGGAATGCCTTGACGTCGTCGAGAGTAATCTCGGGGAGCGCCTGATAAACGGCGATGCGGCTGTCAGTGTCGAGGCCGAGGTCACGGGCGTTGATATAGCTCCAGGCGATGTTGTCTTTGATGATGCGTTCGGTGCGCAGGGTCGACTCGATGTTTTTCTTGGCGAGGTCGAATGCGGCGGGGCTGAGAGGCATGTCGTTGATGATTTCGTCAAAAGCGGTCACTGCGTCGATGAGCTTGTCGTTCTGAGTGGCAATCATCGCATTGTATGTGTAGGGCTTGCGCAGATAGCCGGGAGCGCTGTAGCTTGCGCCGGCCGAGTAGGCCAGCGAACGGCTTTCGCGCATTTCCTGGAAGACGATGGCGTTCATCGAGCCGCCGAAGTAATCGTTGTAGACGCGGCGCAGAGGCTCGATGGCGGGGTTATATTTCTCGCCGCGGTTAGAGAACATCTGCATGTAGAGCTGTTTTGCGTCGTAGGGGGCAACGAAGATGATTGTCTCTTCGGGCTGTGCGAGGGTGTAGACGTTCTGCTCGGGCGACGGTTTGAGTGTCGACGGAGTGCGGTGGGCGGCGTTGATGTCGGCGAGGAGTTTGTCAGCAGGGGTCGAGCCGTAGTAGATTACCTGATATTCGTGGCTGACGAGGTCGCCGAGCGCGCCCATGAGCTCTTTGGGGTCGATGGCGCGGAGCGAGTCGACACTGAAGTCGTCGGTCGTCGGGTTATGTTTGCCGTAGCGCATATAAGTTGTCAGGGCCGAGAAGTTAGAGCTCTGGTTTTTCTTGCGGTTGATGCGGCTCTGAGCCACGCGGTCGACGTATGCGTTGTAGGCTGCCGTGTCAGCTTTGGCCTCGTGGATGAGTTTCTCGACGAGCTTGAGTGCAGCGGGCATGTTCTCATTGAGACCGCTGATGACGATGTATGAGCGCTCGGCGCCGACAGAGACGCGGAAGTTGCAGGCGAGTTTGTAGAACTCGTTCTGTATCTGGCTCGGTGTCATGTCGGGTGTGCCGAAGAGTTCGAGCAACTCGGCTGCATATTCGAGGCGGCGGTCGTTGTTGCTGCCTACATTATATATATATGTGAGCTGGAAGACGTCGTTGGTCGTATTGGCGGTGTAGTAGACGGGCATGCCGTTTTTATCCTTGAGGAAGGTGAGGTCTTTTTTGTAGTCGAGGAAGACCGGCTCGATGGGCTCGACCTTGCTGTTCTGGACGTCTTTGAGCATCTGCGAGGCTGCGTCGCGGTTCATGGCGATGGGCGTCAGGTCGGGCTTGGCAATCTTGAGCTCGTTGGGGTCTTTGCCCTGACGTTTGTAGACGGCCGCATAGTTTTTGTCACCGAGATATTTGTTGGCGACGCGGACAATGTCGGCTTTGGTGATTTTGTCGAGTTCGTCGAGCTGCTTGACCTCATCTGCCCATGGCTGGCCGTTGACAAAGGCGTTGACATACATCGTGGCACGCGAGTCGTTGCTCTCGAACGAGCGCTGGAGGTCAAGTTTCATGTTGTTGACGATGGCAGGCACGAGGTCGTCAGAGAATTTGCCTTCGCGGAGGTTCTTGACCTCTTCGAGGAGTATTGCGCGGACGTCGTCGAGAGTTTGGCCGCCTTTGGGCATGCCGATGATGATGAAGGCGCCCTGATCGGCGAGGTCATAGAGGCCTACGCCGGCGCCGAGCATGCGCTGGGGCAGGTTGACGTTGACGTCGATGAGACCGCATTTGTCGTTGTTGAGCACCTGAAGCATAAGCTGGACGACGAGCATGTCGGGGTCTTTGGCTGCGGGGAGACGCCATGCCAGATAGAGGCGTTCGGCTTCCTGACCGAGGACTTCGACATTGACCGGCTCGACGATTTCGGCTTCAGCGGGGAAGTCGAGGACGGGCAGGTTGTAGTTGGGCTTGAGGTGACCGAAATATTTTGTGATGATGTCGACCATGTTGTCGGGATCGAAGTCGCCGGCGACGCAGACGGCCATGTTGTTGGGGACATACCACTGTTTGTGATAGTTCTTGACGTTGGTAATCGACGGATTCTTGAGATTTTCCTGTGTGCCGAGCACGGTCTGTGTGCCGTAGGGGTGGCTGGGGAAGAGGGCTGTCAGCATGGCCTCGTTCATCTTGCGGCCGTCAGAGGTCAGCGACATGTTTTTCTCCTCGTAGATGGTCTCGAGTTCGGTGTGGAAGCCGCGGATGACCGGATGCTCGAAACGGTCGGCCTGAATCATGGCCCAGTTCTCGATTTCGTTCGAGGGGATGTTTTCGGTGTAGCAGGTGACGTCGTAGCTGGTGTAGGCATTGGTGCCGGTGGCGCCGATGGCGCTCATGAGCTTGTCATATTCGTTGGGTATGGCCAGCAGTGATGCCTGATAGCTTATCGAGTCGATCTGATGATAGATTTCTTTGCGTTTGTCTTCGTCCTTGGTCTTGCGGTAGACCTCGAAGAGGTTTTCAATTTGGTCGAGCAGGGGTTTCTCTGCAGCATAGTCTGTTGTGCCGAAACGTTCGGTGCCCTTGAACATAAGATGCTCGAAGTAGTGGGCGAGACCTGTTGTCTCGGCAGGATCGTTCTTGCCGCCGACACGCACGGCGATATTGGCCTGGATGCGTGGCTCGTCTTTGTTGACGCTCATGAAGATTTTCAGACCGTTGGGAAGTGTGTAGATCTGAGTCTTGAGAGGGTCGTTGGGTACCGTTTCAAATTTGTACTTGCCTGCCGATGCGCTCAGACCGACTGCGGCGGCGAGGGCGACGAGGGCGAGGCGATAAAACCTTTTCATAGCTTGAGGTTTTTAATGGTTAATAATATAGTTGATTGTAGTTAATGTCAATATTCGTCCCAGCTCTTTATCTCGATGTCGTCGAGCGGCATGGTCGAGAAGGCTCTGATGAAGGTCGATGCCAGACGGGCGTTTGTGAGCAGGGGTATGTTGAGGTCGATTGCGGCGCGGCGTATCTTGTAGCCGTTGCTGAGTTCGGCCGAAGTCAGGTTCTTGGGTATGTTGACAACCAGGTCGACGGCCTTGTCGTGGAGCAGCTGAAGCGCCTGAGGCTGCATGTCGGGCTGAGAGGGCCAGTAGCAGCGTATAGCGGGGATGCCGTTGTCGTTCAGGAAGGTGTGCGTGCCGCTCGTTGCATAGATCTTATAGCCTTTGTTGTGGAGCATGTGGGCTGCGTCGAGCATGTCGGCCTTCTGTTTCGGACCGCCGGTGCTGAGCAGTATGGCTTTTTCGGGTATTCGCAGGCCGACGGCAAGCATCGACTTGAGGATGGCTTCCGATGTGTCATTGCCGATGCAGCCGACTTCGCCTGTCGACGACATGTCGACGCCGAGCACCGGGTCGGCGCCCTGAAGACGCGAGAACGAGAACTGCGACGCCTTGATGCCGACATAATCGAGATCGAAAGCGTTTTTATGCGGCTTCTCGACCGGCAGACCGAGCATGATTCTGGTCGCTAAGTCGATGAAATTTATTTTCAGAATCTTAGACACGAAGGGGAAGCTTCGCGACGCGCGCAGATTGCACTCGATGACCTTGATGTCGTTGTTCTTGGCGAGATACTGGATGTTGAACGGACCCGAGATGTTGAGCGCGCGGGCTATCTGCGACGACACTTTCTTGATGCGACGCATGGTCTCGACGTAAAGCTTCTGGGGCGGGAACTGTATCGTCGCGTCGCCCGAGTGCACGCCGGCAAACTCGATGTGTTCGCTGATGGCGTAGGCTTTGATTTCGCCGTTTTGGGCGACGGCGTCCATCTCGATTTCTTTTGCGAACTGGATGAATTCGGTGACAACGACGGGATGCTGTTTCGAGACGTTGGCTGCCAGGCGCAGAAAACGCACGAGTTCTTCGTGGTTCGAGCAGACGTTCATGGCCGCACCCGAGAGTACGTAGCTCGGGCGGACGAGGACTGGGAAGCCGACTTCGGCGATGAAGCGGTCGATGTCTTCGAGGCTTGTCAGCTCGCGCCAGCGGGGCTGGTCGATGCCGAGGCGGTCGAGCATGGCCGAGAATTTGTGGCGGTCTTCGGCGTTGTCGATGCTGCGGGCGTCGGTGCCGAGTATGTTGACTCCGGCGGCATCGAGACGTGTGGCAAGGTTGTTGGGTATCTGGCCGCCGACGGAGAGTATCGTGCCGTGGGGTTGCTCGAGGTCTATGATGTCCATGACGCGCTCATAGGTGAGCTCGTCGAAGTAGAGCCGGTCGCACATGTCATAGTCGGTCGAGACGGTCTCGGGGTTGTAGTTTATCATCACCGAACGCCATCCCTGGCGTTTGACAGTCATCAGGGCGTTGACCGAGCACCAGTCGAATTCGACAGACGAGCCGATGCGGTATGCGCCTGAACCGAGGACGACGACCGAACGACCGTCGTTCTCATAGTCGATGTCGTTTTCGGTGCCGTTGTATGTGAGATAGAGATAGTTGGTCTTGGCTGGATATTCGGCGGCAAGGGTGTCGATCTGTTTGACTGCCGGGACGATGCCGAGACTCTTGCGCAGGGCGCGCACGGCCGTGACGGCGCTCTCGGCGTCGGTCATCCGTTCTTTCAACACGCCGCGCGCGACCTGAAAGTCGCTGAAACCTTGCTGTTTGGCTTGACGGAGCAGGTCGTGTCCGAGGTTTTCGAGGCTGTTGACAACGGCAAGCTCGTCGGCGGTGTCGATGATGTTTTTGAGTTTATAGAGAAACCAGGTGTCGATTTTTGTCAGCTCGTGTATGCGCTCGACGGTGTAGCCGTGAGTCAGCGCCTTGGCGATGACGAAGATGCGCTTGTCGGTCGGCTCGGTCAGCGCAGTGTCGATGTCATCGATTTTCAGCTCTTTGTTTTCGACGAAGCCGTGCATGCCCTGGCCAATCATGCGCAGGCCTTTCTGTATCGCTTCCTCGAAGGTGCGGCCAATGGCCATGACTTCGCCGACAGACTTCATTGACGAGCCGATTTCGCGTTTGACACCATGGAATTTACCGAGGTCCCAGCGCGGTATCTTGACAACGAGATAGTCGAGAGCGGGCTCAAAGAAAGCTGAAGTACTCTGAGTGACAGTATTTTTAAGGTCAAACAGACCGTAGCCGAGACCGAGCTTTGCGGCGACGAAAGCAAGGGGATAGCCGGTGGCTTTCGATGCGAGTGCCGACGAGCGGCTAAGACGGGCGTTGACTTCGATGACCCGGTAGTCCATAGACGACGGGTCGTAGGCATACTGGACGTTGCATTCGCCGACGATGCCGATGTGGCGTATGATTTTTATCGCGAGTGAACGCAGGTAGTGATAGTCGTCATTCGACAGAGTCTGCGAAGGCGCTACGACAATGCTCTCGCCGGTATGGATGCCGAGCGGGTCGAAGTTCTCCATATTGCAGACAGTGATGCAGTTGTCAAAACGGTCGCGCACGACTTCATACTCGACTTCCTTCCAGCCTTTGAGCGATTTCTCGACGAGCACCTGTGGCGAGAAGGCGAGGGCTTTCTCGGTGAGGGCGCGCAACTCGCTGTCATTGTCGCAGAAGCCGCTGCCGAGGCCGCCGAGAGCGTATGCGGCGCGGACAATGACGGGATAGCCGAGAGTGTTTGCCACGCGCAGGGCGTCGTCGATGTTGTCGACAGCCTGGCTCTTGATGGTCTTGATGTCGATTTCGTCGAGTTTTTTGACGAAGAGCTCGCGGTCTTCGGTGTCCATGATCGCACGCACCGGAGTGCCGAGCACTTCGACGCCATAGCGTTCGAGAACGCCGCTCTCATACAGGGCTACGCCGCAGTTGAGGGCAGTCTGGCCGCCGAAGGCGAGCATGATGCCGTCGGGGCGTTCCTTGGCGATGATTTTCTCGACGAAATAGGGTGTAACAGGCAGGAAGTATATTTTGTCGGCGAAACCCTCCGATGTCTGGACAGTCGCGATGTTGGGGTTTATCAGCACGGTGTTGATGCCTTCTTCTCGCATGGCCTTGAGTGCCTGAGAGCCAGAGTAGTCAAATTCGCCGGCCTCGCCGATTTTCAGGGCGCCGCTGCCGAGCAGCAGCACTTTCTTTATTTTTTTGTCGTTTGCCATTGTCGGTTGTCTTTGTATCGGGGGGTTAAAGCAAGCTTATAAATTCGTCGAAAAGGAATTCGGTGTCTTTCGGTCCGCTCGATGCTTCGGGGTGGAACTGGGCCGAGAAGAAAGGTTTCGAGCAGTGGCGAATACCTTCGTTTGTGCCGTCGTTCATATTGACGAAGAGCGGTTCCCAGCCTTCGGGAAGAGTGTCTGAGTCGACGGCGAAGCCATGGTTCTGCGATGTCACGAAACATGTGTCGGTGCCGACGCGGCGCACGGGCTGGTTGTGGCTGCGGTGACCGTATTTGAGTTTGTATGTTTTAGCTCCGGCAGCTTTGGCGAGCAGCTGGTTGCCCATGCAGATGCCGCATATCGGGCGGTCTCCGTCAAGAGCCCGGCGCAGATTGGCGACGGTGGCGTCGGCGAAGTCCGGATTGCCCGGACCGTTGGAGATAAACAGACCGTCGTAGGCGATGCGGCTGAAGTCGTAGTCCCATGGCACACGCACGACGCGGACACCGCGGCGGGTCAGACAGCGTATGATATTGTGCTTGACGCCGCAGTCGACCAGAACGACAGTCTTTTTGTCAGACTTGCCTGCGTCGGGATTCTCGGGGTCGAGGCTGACAGCGTTGATGTGGCCTTCGGCATCGGTGTCATAGAGAGTTACGCCGTTGCTCGACGTCATGCCGACGAGGTTTTCGAGGTTGGGATTATAAAAATCGACATCGTCACAGCCCTCGATGATGATTTTGCCAAGCATTGAGCCGTTTTCACGCAGGTGCTTGGTCAGGGCGCGGGTGTCGATGTCGTATATGCCGGTGATTTTTTCGCTTTTCAGCCAGTCAGAGAGTGAGCGGTCGGCCAGCCAGTGGCTGTGTTGCCATGAATAGTCCTGGGCGATGATGGCGCGGCAGTGTATGTGTGAGTCTTCGAGATAATCGCTCAGAAAGTCGCGGCTGTCGGCCGGCGGCACGCCGTAGTTGCCGAGAAGCGGGAATGTCGTTACCAGAATCTGCCCTTCATAAGACGGGTCGGTCAGGCTCTCGGGATAGCCGGTCATGGCTGTGTTGAAAACTACTTCTCCGGAGGCCGATGCTTCATAGCCGAAGGATTTACCTTCAAATTTGGTGCCGTCGGCAAGAATGAGGACGGCGCGTTTTGTCTCTCGCATAGGGGTGGGTTTTGCAGTAAATGTGATTTTGGCTCCCCCAATGATTGGAAAACCATGCAAAGATACGAAAAAAATCCTATTCTTCAGGTTTCGGCGCTTAAAATATGCCTTTATTTCAATATGAATGATTGCAGTGGACGCGAGTTGTATGTCGACGACATCGTCTCGCCGTAGGCGCCGGCCGAGCGTATGGCGATAAGGTCGCCGCGACGGGTGCGCGGCAAGCTTTCGTTTTCGGCGAATGTGTCCGCGCTCTCGCATATTGGGCCTACGACATCATATTTTTCAAGGGCTGTGCCGGGTTTTGTCGAGATGTTCTCGATGCGGTGATGCGCGCCGTAGAGGGCCGGACGTATCAGGTTGTTCATGCCGGCGTCGAGGATGATGAATTTCTTGCCGACACCTTCTTTGACGTAAATGACGTGTGACAGCAGTGTGCCGCACTGAGCCACAAGTGAGCGGCCCGGTTCTATGATGACAAAGCGGCAGAGGGTGAGGTCGAGATTGTCAATGATGGCGTCGATAAACGGTTTGAAGCCGGGTATAGGATTTAAGTCGGGATTGTCATAGTCGATGCCGAAACCGCCGCCCGTGTCAATGAATTCAAGGCTATGGCCCCGAGTGGTGATTTCTGCGGCGATGCGGTTGACGCGACGGCAGAGTTCGACAAAGGGTGCAGGCGTAAGTATCTGTGACCCGATATGGAAATGCAGGCCTTTCAGCTGAAGCGACTGATAGCGGTCGAGCACGCCAAGAGCTTTGTCGAGCAGTCGCATGTCGATGCCGAATTTGTTCTCTTTGAGTCCTGTGGTTATATATTGGTGGGTGTGGGCGTCTATGTCGGGATTGATGCGTAGCGCCACGGGAGCCTTTACCGAGCGTGAGGCCGAAATATCGCCGATGATGGCGAGTTCTTCGATTGATTCGACGATGAAGCATCCGATGCCGCAGTCGAGTCCGAGATTGATTTCATCGTCGGTCTTGCCGACCCCGGCGTATGATATGTCGGCGCCCTTGAAGCCGCACTCGAGGGCCAGCCTGATTTCTCCACCGCTGACGCAGTCGGCGCCGAAGCCTGCGGCGCTGATTGCCCGCAGGATTTCCGGATTTGAATTGGCCTTCATTGCGTAGTGTACGTGTACAGGCCTTTGGCCTATGGCTTCTTTCAAGGATGCGGCGGTGTGCCGCAGCAGATTCATGTCATAAAGGTAGCAGGGTGTCTTGACGTCCCCGAATTCAGTAGCGTTTAACATCATGGTGCAAAATTAACGAAAATTTTGCTTATTTTCAGCCTTAGGCGCAATAAAGCGAAGATAAATCAGCCCCAGAGCAAATCAATAGCTTGCGCCGGGGCTGTAAATATGTCACCGGTTATGGGTGTCGTGTTTATTACTGCTCGATGAGAGAGATGGCGAAGCCGCCGCCGCGGGCCATCTTGACTGCGATGCTGTCGGCTGATGTCACGTCGCGTGTCTCGATGACATAAGCCTCGGGATTGCTTTGGTAGTCGGCGTCATCGGCGTCGCGGTAGATTGTGGCCTTATAAGTCTTGCCCGGAGTGAGGAAGTCGAGGCTGACGGTATATTCGCGGGCGTTGCTGTCGGTCGTGCCGCCGACAAACCAGTTGTTGCTGTTCTTGTCCTTTCGGGCGGCGACGATATATTCGCCGGGCTCGGCGTCAAGATAGAGCGAGCGGCTCCAGTCGACGGGTACGTCTTTGATAAACTGGAAGGCATCCATCTTCTCGGCGTAGTGCTCGGGCATATCGGCTGCCATCTGAAGGGGTGAATAGAGAGTCACATACGCGGCAAGCTGGTTGGCGACAGTGGCTTTTTTGTGGTCATGGCTGCCGGGAACGAAGTCGCCCATGTTCATCTTGACGATGCCCGGGGTGAAGTCCATCGGGCCGCCTTTGAGACGGGTGAAAGGCAGCATGGCCATGTGGCCGGGCTCCATGACGCGGTATTCGGTGCCGAGGGCGCTCTCGTTGCCGACGAGGTTGGGATATGTGCGGGCGAGGCCGGTCGGGCGCACGGCTTCGTGGCCGTTGACCATGATGTGTTTGTCGGCGGCTCGTTTGACGGCGTCGAGATAGTGGTTGACCATGCGCTGGCTGTAGTGGGTGTCGCCCTTGGGCAGGATGTTGCCTACATAGCCGCTCTTGACGGCGTTGTAGCCGTATTTGTTCATAAGGTCATAGGCGGCGTCCATGTGGCGCTCGTAGTTGTCGACAGAGCCAGAGGTCTCGTGGTGCATCATCAGGCGGATGCCCTTCGAGTGAGCGTAGTCGTTGAGTGCCTTGATATCGAAGTCGGGGTAGGGGGTCACGAAGTCGAAGACAAAGTCTTTCTCTTTGCCGAACCAGTCTTCCCAGCCGATGTTCCAGCCTTCGATGAGCAGCTGGTCGAAGCCGTTTTCAGCGGCGAAGTCGATGTAGCGGCGCACGTTGGCGTTATTTGCGCCGTGTTTGCCGCTGGGCTTTACTTTGCTGTAGTCGATGGTGGCGAGGTCGACACTGTCGAGGTCAGAGTAGGCCCACGAGGTCTTGCCGGTGATCATCTCCCACCATACGCCCATGTATTTGACGGGCTTGATCCATGAGGTGTCGTCGAGAGCGCAGGGGTCGTTGAGGTTGTAGACGAGGTTAGAGGCGAGGATGTCGGTAGCCTTGTCGCCTATCATGATGACACGCCAGGGGGTCGTGCGGGGCAGCTCGAGGCGGGCTTTCTCGGCGGGGATGCCGGGCGTCAGCCATGAGGTGAACACCATCGTCGTGTCGTTGAGATTGAGGTGCATGGCGGGGTAGTCGATAAGGGCGGCTTCGTGGAGGTTGATGTAGACGCCGTCGTCGCTCTTGAGCTGCAGCGAGGTCTGCACGCCGTTCTGTGAGAATACCGACTGCGATACGTTGCCGATCATGCTGCTGTCGATGTTGTCTTTGATTTCGCTCAGACGTGATTTTGTATACTGATATTCCTGAGTGTCATAGTCGCCGGGAATCCACCATGCGGTTATGTCGCCGGGCATGGCAAACTGGGTCATCTCTTCTTTGACGAGTATTTCTTTTATCTTCTGCTCGGGGAAGATATAGCGGAAGCCTACGCCGTCGTCGAAGACGCGGAATTCGACGGCCATGCGGGCGTCATCGTTAGACAGCCATGCTGTCAGCGAATTGTATGTGTTGTCGATTGAATCGTTCTCGCCCCAGACCGGAGTCCAGACTTCGTGGAAAGACGAAGTGGTGACTGAGTCGATCTTGAATCCGTTTCTGAAATTCTGGGTGCTGTCGAGGGTCTCGAAGCCGAGGGTAGAGGGTTTGATGACGTCTTTGCCCTGGAATTTTACAGAATAAGAAGGTGTGCCGTCAGAGAGCATCGCGAAGTCGACGCTGATCTCTCCGTCGGGTGATTTGATCTGCTGACTCTTCTGAGTGCACGAGCACAGCACAGCACAAGGAATCATAATTGCCGCGGCAAGCCGGGCGGTTGTGGTTTTATTCATGCCTTTGTTTTGGTTATAGTTAAGTAAGTAATACAGCGGCTTTTGATAAAGCGCCGTAAATTTAGCAATAAATTTCGGTAATGCAACTACATAAGTATGATAAAAAACAGCAGCGGCTCTGATTTCAGAACCGCTGCCGTGTGAGGTCATGACCGTGTGATTGTGCCGCTTACTGTCGTGTGCTCTGCATCCGGCGGTTGTGGTGCATGAGGCGGCGCATGAACTGCCGTTCTGTGTTTTTTAGCTTCAGCAGCTGTCGTGGCGTCAGTATGGTCTTGAATGAGTCGAAGTATTCGAGTTCGAGCTGACCTTCGCGGCTCTTTTGTTCGAAAAGGGCGCGGGCGGCGGCTTCGGTTTCGATGTCAGAGGCGTCGTCGCCTATGCGTTTCTCGAGTTCGCGGGTATCTGCGTTTATCTGCTCGATAGAGTCTTCCATCTGGTCATAGAGCGGGAAGAATTTTGACTGCTGGTCGCGAGAGAGATCGAGTTCGCGGGCCATAAAGTCGTGTTTGTAGTTGCGCAGCTCGCTTTTCCAGCGCTCACGGTTTTCGGGTGTCGGGCGTGGCTGAGCCATGGCCGACGAGGCGACAGTCGCGATAAAT
Organism: uncultured Porphyromonadaceae bacterium; assembly: GCA_902493335.1. Classification (GTDB taxonomy): domain Bacteria; phylum Bacteroidota; class Bacteroidia; order Bacteroidales; family Muribaculaceae; genus CAG-873. Next base: position 69,297 of record CABUPJ010000002.1, on the reverse strand, counting down.
AATATGATAAGATATATTCTGTTCATGTCAGAAATTGTTGTATTCGTCTGAAGCAAACAGTGCGTCGAGCGAGTCGAGTGTGGCGGCGTCGAGTCCGTCGAGCTGCATCTCGTCGAGAAGATCCCACTGGTTGATGTCGTCGATGACATACTCGTTGATGAAGCCCTCGTCTGACACGGCTTCGGCAAGTATCGGATTGCTGTCGATAGCGTTGTGTCCGTCAGCTCCGCTCATCAGAGTGAACATCTTGAGCATGCACCATACCCCGGCAAACATGGCCGCCATATAGACATACGGGCGTATGCGGTTCCAGAGGGTCGGACGCTCGAGAATCCTGACGGTCGACTCGGCTTCGGGACGCTCGGGCAGCATAGCCGACATACGCGCAGCGAAGTCTTCAAAATAACCGTCGGGGACGGTCATGCCGTCGTGGCGGTCGAGTTTGGTCAATATGTCAGTAGTCTGTTTCATTTTTAGTGCTTCTGTAATTTTGACATATGTCGGGCTAAAGGGTTTAATCGTTGTCTGAAAAAAAGTTTTCAATTTTTTTGACGGCAAGATGGTATGAGGCCTTCAGGGCGCCTACGCTGGTGCCGAGGATGTTTGAGATGTCTTCATATTTCATGTCGTCGAAATATTTCATATTGAAGACTATACGCTGTTTTTCGGGTAGCGTGGCGATGGCTTTGCGCAGTTTCAGGGCGAGTTCGTCGCCGTCGATATTGGTGTCGGCCTCAATGGTGTTGGCCAGCGACGCTTCCTGGTCGTCGAGCGAGATATTGAGGCGTTTGCGCTCGCGTTCGAGAAATGTTATACTTTCGTTGATGGCGATTTTGTAGAGCCATGTGGAGAGTTTGGCGTCGCCGCGGAAGTTCTCGATTGACGACCATGCTTTCATGAATGTGTTTTGCAACAGGTCGTTGGCGTCTTCATGGGCTTCGACAAGACGGCGTATCTGCCAGTAGAGCGGCTCTGAATATATCTTTATCACCTCGGTGAATGCCGCACGGCAGGTCGACGGCTCGCGGAGCCGTTGAACGAGATCGTCGTTTTCTTTGGGTAGTGAGGCCATTTGATCGGGCGATAAAAAGATGTGATTATACGTTTGGGTCTCAAAGTTAATGATAATTTTTCACAGAAGACGCACCGTGGTCGTAAAAAATATTTAAACGCATCAGATGGATATGATGGGGATTTGCTATATCTTTGCATCAGAAATGAACAATATTAATTATTATATGTGTCTGCTGGCGGCGGTCGGCCTCACGGTTATCGCGGCCGGAGCGTCGGAGCCGGCTGATACCACGTCGTCCAGACACCGCACACTCGCCGGCTTTGAGGTCGTAGGCGTCAAACAGCTGCCGTCGGCTGAAATCACGGCAACCACTTCGATAACACCGTCGATGATAAGACGCTATGGCATATCTGCGGTCAAGGATATAAGCGAAATGGCCCCTAACTTCTATATGCCTGATTATGGTTCGCGCATGACATCGTCGGTGTATGTACGCGGTCTCGGTGCGCGCATGGATCAGCCTGTTGTCGGCCTTAACATCGACAATGTGCCGGTGCTGAATAAGGATGCCTATGACTTCGATGTCTTTGACATAGAGCGCATCGAGGTGCTTCGCGGCGCCCAGTCGCTCTTGAACGGACGGAACACCATGGGCGGTCAGATTAACGTCTACACCCGTTCGCCATGGACGACGCAGGGCGTGAGGTTCGAAGCCGAATACGGGAGTGCCAATTCATTCAAGGCCGGAGCCGGCTGGTATCACCGTTTCTCTCCTTCATGGGGTACAGCGCTGACGGCACGTTACTACCGTTCTGACGGTTTTTTCAGAAACAGGTACAACAACTCGCGTATCGGCGGTGACCATGGCGGAGCGGCAAGGTGGAAACTTGCCTGGCGCCCTCACAAATGGCTTTCGCTCACCAACGTGGCCTCCCTCTCGCTTGCCCGGCAAAACGGTTATCCGTATGCCTCGGCCGAGACCGGACAAATCGCCTACAACGACACATGTTTCTATCGCCGGACGACATTCTCCGACGGTCTGACGGTGGCCTGGGCCGGCAAACGTGTCGTGGTGACTTCGATAACGTCTGTGCAGTATCTCGACGACAATATGACCCTCGATCAGGATTTCACGCCGCTTGACTATTTCACTCTGACGCAGAAGCGACGCGAGTGGGCTGTCACCCAGGACCTGTTTACCAAAGGCACGCGCGGGTCATACAGCTGGCTCGGCGGAGTCTTCGGCCTATGGCGCAGCTCATCGATGCAGGCGCCTGTGACGTTCAAGGATGTGGGCATCGGCCGGCTTATCGAAGACCACCGCAACAGTGTCAATCCCGAATATCCGATAGAGTGGGACAGCCGCAGTTTTGTGCTCGACAGTGATTTTGACATGACTACCGGCGCTTTTGCCCTTTATCACCAGAGTACGTATAATCTTGGGCCATGGGAGTTTCAGGCCGGGCTGAGGTTTGATTTCGAGAAACATTCGCTCGACCATCATAGCTTCTGCGACACGGGTTTCAGTACATATCACGTCCTGTCTGACGGCACCCGCGAGCTATACGGCCGTCGCCGGGTCAACATCGACGACCGCGGAAGTCTCGACAAGACTTATGCCGAGCTCCTGCCGGAAGTCAGCGTGGCCTACAACGCCGACAGCTGGCGGGCATATGTCTCGGCAGCCAAGGCTTACAAGTCGGGTGGCTTTAACACCCAGATGTTCAGCGACGTGCTGCAGCAGAGGGTTATGCAGTATATGGGGCTTTCGATGAGCTATCCGCTTGAAGAGATTGTCAGCTATAAGCCTGAAAAGAGCTGGAACTTCGAGGGCGGCGTCAAGACAGAGTGGCTCGACGGCCGTCTCGGCGTCGATGCTGTCGGATTCTACATCCTTTGCCGTGATCAGCAGCTGACGATGTTCCCGCCGGGAACGGTCACGGGCCGTATCATGACCAACGCCGGCCGCACCACCTCGCGCGGTGCCGAGCTGTCGGCGACTTATCTGCCGGACGAACATCTTAGCCTCCGCCTGAGCTATGGTTATACAAAGGCCACATTCACGCGCTTCTCAGACAGCCGGGGTGATTATGCTGGCCGCAGACTTCCCTATGCTCCGTCCAACACTCTTTTTGCGGGCGCCACATACCGTCTGCCTGTGTCACTTCTTGGCGCTACGCCGTCGGTTAGCGTCGACTGCCGTGGCGCCGGCAATATCTATTGGGATGAAAGCAATTCGACATCCCAGAGATTTTATGCTCTGCTCGGTGCCTCGCTGGCACTTGAGCATAAGGACTGGAGCATCAGGGTCGCCGGAGCCAATCTGACATCGACGCATTATTCTACGTTTCACTTCGTCTCGATAGGCAACACGTTTTATCAGCAGGGCAAGCCGCGTCACTTCAGTATCACATTGCGATATAATTTAGATAACTGACATTAAATTATTATAAATTATTGATATCCCTGCATGACGAACAGATACTAATGCTTATTTTTGTATCAGAAATAAGATTACATTAATAATAAGATGAAAAAACTAACCATCCTTAGCCTTGTCGCGGCTTTGACATCGACAGTGACGTTCACGTCATGTAACAGCGACGATAATAACAACGCCCTGACCGGCCAGACCATATCCAACATGACGTCGGTAGTCGAATCTCTCGATAATCCGGGCTCGGTTTCGTTCTGTGATCTGTCTTTTGCATTGGTTTATGATTACGACAACAATACATCCGACGTCCAGATTTTAGGCATGAAACTGGCCGACGGAAGCCAGCTGCCTCTCATGACTTTTAAAGGACTGTCGTGGAGAACCAAGGATTACTGGAAGCTGACCGAGGCGTATAGCGTGATGCCGACTGTCGAGGGCTTCGGCAATATTCCAATGTTCGAGACATTCGATATTGCCATCAAAGATCTCTATTCGAGCCAGGGAGGCTACACGCCCGGTTTTTTCTATGATTTCGAGATTAACGGCAGTACGCGTGTATATGGCCCTGTTTATAAGGGTTCTACCATTACGACTGCCCCCGGTGGCGCTACATTTACCAACGATGATATCAAATATGTCGTCACCTTGCACAGTTCGACCTCGACAGCAGATATCCAGCTTTTCGGAGCCAGCTTCATCGACGGCATGCCAAAGCTGAATCTCGCGTTTGACGCCGTGCCCTATACGATGAACGGTGACAGATATGTCTTCAGCGTCGCAAGTCTGACGCCTTCGTTCGGCGGAACTCCATTCCCGCGTTTCCCGATTACGAATCTAAAGGGCACACTCGATTTCGCCACAGGTTTTGACCTCGAGTTTACATGCGGTTACAACGGTGAACCATATAAAGTGGTGGCCGATACTGACAGAGGCTGATATGTCATGCCGATAAAATTTAACAGAAACGTCGATATAGCTATATCGGCGTTTTCTTTTGTCGGTTCGTCTTATTTGGAGAAAAATGTGTCACAAAAAGTTAAATGCCGTTGGTGCTTTTTGCGAAAAAATAACTATCTTTGCGCTTAGTTAAGGCAACCCGGCTTGTGTCGAAGCGCTCGCTGTGGTGGCTTTCAATATGTTATGTTGTAAAAACTACTGTAAAGCAATATGATAACATTAGACATTTTCGGAATCACAAACAACGGGCTGCTTGCCGTGACAGCCTTGCTGACCGGCTTTGCGCTCGTGGCGCTCGCCATGTGGATCGCCGGCCTGATTTCACCGAGGTCGTTCAATCCTCAGAAAGGTGAGGCCTATGAGTGCGGTATCCCTACTCGCGGCGAGAGTATGTCGCAATTTAAGGTAGGCTACTATCTGTTTGCTATTCTTTTTCTTATGTTCGACGTCGAAACAGTGTTCCTTTATCCCTGGGCCGTCAGAATGCGCGAGCTCGGTGTGCAGGGACTGATCAGCATCGCTGTCTTTTTCGGTGTCTTGGTGCTGGGTCTCATCTATGCCTGGCGGAAAGGAGCTCTTGAATGGAAGTAACAACGAAAAGCATGCCCTACGAGGCATTTAAAGATAACGAGTATATCGAAAAACTCGTCGACGAGCTGAAAGCCAGCGGTACGAACGTTATCGTCGGCTCACTCGACAAACTTATCAACTGGGGGCGGTCTAACTCACTCTGGCCACTCACTTTCGCCACCAGTTGTTGCGGCATCGAATTCGTGTCGCTCGGCGCTGCCCGTTTCGACATGGCGCGCTTTGGCTGGGAAGTAGCGCGTGCCTCGCCCCGTCAGGCCGACTTCATGATGGTCGCCGGCACTATCGTCAACCGCATGGTGCCCGTCTTCCGTCGTCTGTATGACCAGCTCGCCGAGCCCAAGTATGTCATCGCCTGCGGTAGCTGCGCTATCTCGGGCGGCCCGTTCCGCCGCAGCTATCATGTGGCAAAGGGCATTGAGGATATCGTCCCCGTCGACGTCTTTGTCCCGGGCTGTCCTCCCCGCCCCGAAGCTATGATTTACGGCATCATGCAGCTTTCAAGAAAAATCAAGGTTGAAAAATTCTTCGGCGGCGTTAACCGTCAGGAAAAACAGAAACAGTTCCTCGCCGAACATCCCGTCGAAGGTGTCGACGACTGAGGCTCAACCGATATATTCTTAAATCAACAAGTAAAACCGAAAGACCAATCATAAATATGTCAAAGTTAAACGACAAGATTGCCAAGCTGTTCCCTCAGGCGACTGAAGCCGCAAACGGCATCATTGAAATCGAAATCGCCGACGCTCAGTGGCATCAGGCCGCCAAGACTCTCCGCGACGACGAAGACATCCGCATGGACTATCTCGTCACAATCGTCGGCATGGACTGGAAAGATGCTCTCGGATGCATCTATTACCTGATGTCGACTAAATACAATCAGATTGTTGCCGTGACGGTGAAGACATCTGACCGCGAGAAACCGATGCTGCACTCGGTCGCCGACCTGTGGGGCGTCGGTTGTCTTTATGAACGTGAAGTCTATGACTTTTTCGGCATCATATTCATCGGCAATCCCGATATGCGCCGCCTGTTCCTCAGCATCGACTGGAAAGGCTTCCCCCTCCGCAAAGACTATGACGATGATCCGGCTCTCAACCCCGTCTCGACTGAGAACGAACGTCAGAGCGACTTGACCGACACTTATATCGAACTGCCCGACGGCACTGTCGAGAAAAAAGAAGTCGAAGTCTTCCATCCCGGCGATTTTGTCGTCAATATCGGCCCGCAGCATCCCGCGACTCACGGTGTCCTCCGTTTCCGCACGGCTGTCGACGGCGAGACCATTAAGAAAATCGATGTCTACATGGGATATATCCACCGCGGCGTCGAAAAACTCTGCGAATCGCTTACATATCCCCAGACTCTCCATTATATGGACCGTCTCGACTACTTCTCGGCGCACAACTACCACCATGGCCTCTGCATGGTCATCGAGAAAGCAGCCGGCATCGAAATCTCTCGCCGCGCCCAGGTCATAAGAGTCATGATGGACGAGCTCTCGCGCATCGCCTCTCACTGTCTCTTTATCGGCACATACTGCATGGACCTCGGTGCTACGACGATGCTCTTCTATACGCTTCGCGTCCGTGAGCAGATTCTCGACATCATGGAGAAGACATGCGGTGCGCGAATGACATTCAACTATGACTGCATCGGCGGCGTCATGCAGGATCTCGCTCCCGACTTCGCCGACGACGTCAAGGCTCTTCTTGCCGTCCTCCCCGCAAACATCAAAGAATACAACAAGATATTCACCGGCAACGTCATTGCCAGGAACCGCATGGAAGGCGTCGGCGTGCTCTCGCGCGAAGATGCCATCAGCTATGCCGTCACAGGCCCCTCGGGACGTGCTTCTGACTGGGCTTGCGACATGCGTAAACTTCGTCCTTACAGCATCTATTCGGAACTCGACTTCGAGGAAGTGACAGCGACCGAAGGCGACTCTATGGCACGTTTCAAGGTGCGTATACGGGAAATGGAAGAATCCGCCAAGATTCTCGCACAGCTCGTCGACAACATTCCTGACGGCGAATATTGCGTCAAAGTGCCCAAGTTGTTAAAGCTGCCCGCAGGACACTGGTTCGAGCTTGTCGAAGGCTGCCGCGGCGCTTTCGGCATCTATCTCGAGAGCGACGGCTCTACCAAACCCTACCGTCTGAAGATAGCACCTCCGTGTCTGCCTCTCGCAGGTGTGGTCGACCATATCACGCGCGGCTCGAAAATCGCCGACCTCATCACAATCGGCGGCTCACTTGACTACATCGTACCCGATATGGACCGTTAAAGACTTGACAGAATAGTAAATATAGTAATTTTAAAGATATGCAAGATTTTTCAATCATAACAGACGCAATCCACAGCTTCCTGCTGACATATCTTCCCGGCTGGCTGACCGTCACTGTCGAGTGTGTACTTATCGGTGTCGGCCTGTTGCTGGTATATGCACTTCTGGCTTTGTTCTATATCTATTACGAACGCAAGGTGTGTGCCGCGTTCCAGTGCCGTCTCGGCCCGAACCGTGTAGGTCCGTGGGGTCTTCTCCAGAGCTTCGCCGACATGTTCAAGATTCTTATCAAAGAGCTCATTCAGCTCAACAACATCGATAAGTTTCTCTTCGCTCTGGCTCCGTATCTGGTCATCATCGCCTCGATGCTCGCTTTCGCCGTGCTTCCCTGGGGCAACGGCCTTCAGATTATCGATTTCAATATCGGCATCTTCTTCCTTATTGCCGTTTCGTCGATAGGCGTTCTCGGTATTCTGCTTGCCGGTTGGTCAAGTAACAACAAGTTTACACTCATCGGCGCTCTCCGTTCTGGCGCCCAGATGGTGAGCTACGAACTCTCTGTAGGCCTGTCGGTCATCACAATGGTATGTCTCGCCGGCACAATGTCGGTCGGCGGCATCGTCAGCGAGCAGTCAGATCTTTGGTTCATCTTCAAAGGCCATGTGCCCGCGATAATCGCGTTCATCATATATATGATAGCCGGCACTGCCGAGTGTAACCGCGGCCCGTTCGACCTTCCCGAGGCCGAGAGTGAGCTTACAGCAGGTTATCACACCGAGTATTCTGGTATACACTTCGGCTTCTTCTACCTTGCCGAGTATCTTAACCTCTTTATCGTCTCGGGTGTGGCATCGCTGCTCTTCCTTGGCGGCTGGATGCCCCTCCATATCCCCGGATGGGAAGCATTCAACCATATCATGGACTATATCCCCTCTGTGATTTGGTTCCTTGGCAAAGCCTTCCTGCTTTCGTTCGTGATTATCTGGTTCAAATGGACATTCCCCCGTCTCCGTATCGACCAGATGCTTTCACTCGAATGGAAATACCTTCTCCCCATCGGTCTCTTCAACCTTGCCCTGATGACATGTGTCATCGTCTTCGGCTGGCATTTCTGATCAGATAATACACTTAAATATACCGAGAAACAGAAACAATAATAACGCTTCAAAACAACGGAGCAATATAAAGTTCACATAATGAGCGAAAAATTTGGTAAAATAGCCCAGGTGATCGGACCGGTGGTCGATGTCATCTTCGAAGGTGAAGACAATATCATACCCCCGATTTATACGGCCCTGAAGATCGACCGTGAAGACGGTTCGATGCTGATACTCGAAGTAGAGCAGCATATCGGTGAGGACACCGTGCGCTGTGTGGCAATGGAGAGTACCGACGGCCTCCGCCGCGGTCTCCGTGTCGACAGTCTCGAACGACCCATAGCCGTCCCGACCGGCGATCAGGTCAAAGGACGCCTGCTCAATGTCATCGGTCAGGCCATCGATAACCTGCCGGCCCTCAGCAACGAGAATCTCAGACCTATTCACCAGCCGGCTCCTGAGTTCGACGAACTCACGATCGGTACAGAGATTCTTACCACAGGCATCAAGGTCATCGACCTTCTCGAGCCTTACAGCAAGGGTGGCAAGATCGGTCTCTTCGGCGGTGCCGGTGTAGGCAAGACCGTGCTCATCATGGAGCTTATCAACAACATCGCAAAAGGCCACGACGGTTTCTCGGTGTTCACCGGTGTCGGCGAACGCACGCGTGAGGGTAATGACCTTCTCCGCGAAATGATTGAGAGCGGCGTCATGAGATATGGCGAGAAATTCAAGGAAGGCATGGAGAAAGACCAGTGGAATCTGGCTGATGTCGACATGAAGGAGCTCAGCGAGTCTCAGGCCACACTGGTGTTCGGCCAGATGAACGAGCCGCCGGGTGCCCGTCTGCGCGTCGCTCTGTCGGGTCTTACCGTCGCCGAGCAGTTCCGCGATCAGGGTTCAGGCGGTAAGGATGTCCTCCTCTTCATCGACAACATCTTCCGTTTCACTCAGGCAGGTTCTGAGGTGTCGGCGCTTCTCGGCCGTATGCCTTCGGCCGTGGGTTATCAGCCTACGCTGGCCTCGGAGATGGGTATGCTTCAGGAACGTATCACCTCGACCAAGAACGGTTCTATCACCTCGGTACAGGCTATTTATGTGCCTGCCGACGACTTGACCGATCCCGCTCCGGCCACGACGTTCAGCTTCCTCGACGCCACGACCGTCTTGAGCCGTAAGATTGCCGAGCTCGGTATCTATCCCGCCGTTGACCCTCTCGAGTCTACATCGCGTATCCTCGACCCCAATATCATCGGCGAGGATCACTACAATACCGCGCAGGCCGTCAAGCAGCTCCTTCAGAAATATAACGAGCTTCAGGATATCATCGCCATCCTCGGCGTCGACGAGCTTTCAGACGAAGACAAACTTGTCGTGGCCCGTGCCCGCCGTGCCCAGCGTTTCCTCTCTCAGCCCTTCCACGTCGCCGAGCAGTTTACCGGTCTCCCCGGCGTGATGGTGCCCCTGAGCGAGACAATACGAGGCTTCAAGATGATTCTCAACGGCGAGATGGACGAATACCCCGAACAGGCATTCCTCAACGTCGGCACTATCGACGAGGCTATCGCAAAAGGAAAGAAACTTCTCAGCGAAGTAAAATAACAAAGCATATCAACAATAACCATGATACTTAAAATTATTTCGGCAGTCGAGATTGTCTTCGAGGGTGAAATCACCTCCGTGACGCTGCCCGGCACAATGGGCGCCTTTACGGTGCTTAAAAATCATGCGTCGCTGATATCGACGCTCGCACCGGGAAAAATCACCTATATCCCCGCCGGTGAAGCCGAGCACGATGCCCGCGAGATTGATATCGAGGGCGGTGTCGCCGACGTCGACAATAATGTAGTATCTGTTTGCCTCTACTGAGATTATGAAGAAACTCCTGTCGATCATAGCAGTCATGATTCTGGCCTTTGCCGTAGCGCCTGTCACTGCGGCATCCGAAGCCGGAGATCATGACGGGAAACTCGATCCTAAAGAAATCATCTTCGAGCATCTCGGAGACGGTTACGGCTGGGAGGTTCCCTTCAACCACCACAAACGCATCCCGTTGCCCTGCATAGTCATCGGCGAAGACGGTCTGCATATATTCTCGTCGTCGCGCATTGCCGACGGCAATACATATGTCGATGGCAACGCCGAATTTAAAATTGCAGGCCATGACAGCAAATACAAAGGCAAAATTGTCGAAATAGTCGACGGCCATGAAGAAAAGCCGGTTGACCTTTCGATTACAAAAAATGTCTGCGCTGTCTTTATCACCGTCTTTGTCGTCTTAGCCATGATGTTTGCCGTTGCCCGTTTTCATCGTCGCAACGCCTATAAGGCTCCCCGCAAAGGCCTCGGTGCGATAGAGTCGCTCATTGTCTTCATATATGACTCGGTAGTCAAGGAGACTCTCGGCGACAAGGCCAAGAAATTTGCGCCATATCTCCTCACGGTGTTTTTCTTCATCTTCACGATGAACCTGATGGGACTTATGGTGGTCTTCCCCGGTGGCGCGAATCTGACAGGCAATATCGCCGTGACCCTCGTGCTCTCGATTATCACTTTCCTTGTGACAAACCTATTTGCCACAAAGCATTACTGGAAAGAAATCTTCTGGCCCGATGTGCCCCTTTGGCTTAAATTCCCCCTGCCGATTATGCCCGCCATCGAGATATTCGGCATGTTCACAAAGCCGGCGGCTCTCACAGTGCGTCTCTTCGCAAACATGATGGGCGGACATATGATAGTCATTGTGCTGACGCTCCTCATTTTTATCTTCGCCGCGGTCAATCCGGTCGCCGGAGGTGCGACAACAGTGGTGTCGGTACTCTTCTCGATATTCATGCTCCTCATTGACGTTCTGGTCAGCTTTATCCAGGCTTATGTCTTCACAATGCTTTCGACCATCTTTATTTCTTTGGCGCAGGCAAAGGAAGAGCATCACGAGAAGAAAGTCGAGGCCCGCGAGGAAAAAGAAAATAAGACAGAGGCAGCACAGCTTGCCGCAACACAGAAATAGAAAACAATCAAACAAAATAACAACCTTAAAAAATTAAAGATTATGTTTGGACTTTTAGCAGAACTTTCAGTAACAGGTCTTGGCGCCAGCATCGGCGCAGCAATCGCAGCAATCGGCGCAGGTATCGGTATCGGCAAGATCGGTGCTGCCGCTATGGAAGCAATCGCACGTCAGCCCGAAGCCGCCGGCGATATCCGCAGTAATATGATCGTGATCGCAGCTCTCGTCGAGGGTGTCGCCCTCTTCGCGGTTATCGTTTGTGTGCTCGCTCTGTTCGTTTAATCTCAAATTAAAAACAAATGGATCTTTTCACGCCTGACTTCGGCTTGATATTCTGGATGTTCATATCCTTTGCCGTGCTTTTTTTCATCCTGTGGAAATTTGCGTGGCCGGTCATTTTAAAGACTGTTGACAGCCGGGCCGATCTTATCGATAAAGGTGTGGAGTATGCCCAGAACGCTAAGCAGCAGCTTGACGAAGCCAAAAAGAATGCCGATCAGTATATAGCCGACGCCCGTCGTCAGCAGGCCGACATGCTTCGCGATGCCGACCGCATCAAGACCCAGATCATCGAGGAGGCGCGCAGCGCCGCCCAGGTCGAGGCCCAGAAAGTGATGGACGCAGCTAAAGTTCAGATTGAACAGCAGCAGAAAGAGGCTCAGCATCAGTTCCGCAATCAGGTCAGCGACTTCGCTCTCCAGATTGCCGAGAAAGTAGTCAAGAACCAGATGGCCGACACCAAGGCGCAGTCAAAACTCGTCGACACGCTCCTTGACGAGATGGCCGATAAAAACTAAGCTTAATGAACGAAGGACTTATACCACACCGATATGCCAAAGCGCTTTATAAAGTCGCCGTCGAACGCGGCGAAGACAAGGCGCTTTATGACCTTTGCGGTCGTCTGACCGACGCCTTTGCGGCCGAGCCGGCCTTTCAGCAGACTGTCGCCAATCCTTTTGTCTCCGACAGCGACAAACTCAGCCTGCTGATGACTGCTGCAGGCGCCACTGACAAGGACCGCACATACTGCGATTTCCTGAAATTGCTCGCCGACAACGGACGAATCGGTTTTGCCGCTGCTGTCGCCCGCGACTACAGGGCTATCTATCGCCGTCAGAATAATATTTATCGTGTCGATGTGGTATCTGCCGGCAAATTGGATCCATCGGAAGAAGAGCGCCTCAAAAAGCTGATTCAGGCCCGTCTTGACGGTGGCAAAATGGAATATTCCTCGACTGTCGATCCGTCGCTCATCGGCGGCTTTACCGTCAATATCGACAACCGGCGTCTTGACGCCTCTGTCAAAAATCAACTCAAACAGCTGCGCCTGGCGCTCCTTAATTAATTTGAAAATCTTTACCAAAGCATAACAATGATTAATCCAAGCGAGATCTCTGAAGTCTTAAAACAACAACTTGAGAGTATTAATTCAAAAGTCTCTTTTGAAGAAGTAGGCTCTGTGCTCGAAGTCGGCGACGGCGTCTGCCACGTGTATGGCCTTGACAATGTCTGCGCCAACGAACTGGTCGAGTTTGAAAACGGTGTCAAGGGCGTCGCTCTCAACCTCGAAGAGAGCAATGTCGGCGTCATCCTTCTAAACAACGTCAATAAAGTCTCTGAGGGCATGACTGTCAAGCGCACCGGCGAAATCGCCTCTATTCCCGTCGGCGAAGGTCTCCTCGGACGCGTCATCAATGTGCTTGGCGAACCTATCGACGGCAACGGACCGATCAAGGGCGACCTCATCAACCTTCCCCTCGAACGCAAGGCTCCCGGTGTCATCTACCGCCAGCCCGTCAAGCAGCCGCTTCAGACCGGTATAAAGGCTGTCGACTCTATGGTGCCCATTGGCCGCGGTCAGCGCGAGCTTATAATCGGGGACCGTCAGATCGGCAAGACTGCCATCGCCATTGACACCATCATCAACCAGCGTCAGTGTTTCGAAGCCGGCAAGCCCGTCTATTGCGTCTATGTCGCAATCGGACAGAAAGCATCGTCTGTAGCCGCTACGGTCGAGACACTCCGCAAGCACGGCGCACTCGACTATACCGTGGTGGTGTCTGCTACCGCCGCAGACTCGGCAGCGATGCGCTATTATTCGCCTTTCGCCGGCGTAGCCATCGGTGAGTTCTTCAGAGACACCGGCCGCGACGCCCTCATCATCTATGACGACCTCTCGAAACAGGCCGTCGCCTACCGTGAGATTTCGCTTATCCTCAAGCGCCCCTCGGGTCGCGAGGCTTATCCCGGCGATATCTTCTATCTCCATTCGCGCCTGCTTGAGCGTGCGGCTAAAATCATCGACAACCAGGAGATTGCAGCCAAGATGAACGACCTCCCCGAGGCTCTCAAACCCATGGTCAAAGGCGGTGGCTCGCTCACGGCGCTTCCTATCATCGAGACTCAGGCCGGCGACGTCTCGGCTTATATCCCGACCAACGTTATTTCGATTACCGACGGTCAGATATTCCTTGAGACGGCTCTGTTCAACCGCGGTATCCGTCCGGCTATCAATGTCGGTATCTCGGTGTCGCGTGTCGGCGGTAACGCCCAGATTAAGTCGATGAAGAAGGTTGCCGGTACGCTCAAGATTGATCAGGCACAGTTCCGCGAGCTCGAGTCGTTCACCAAATTCGGCGGCGACATCGACCCCGTCACAGCCCGCGTCATCGACAAGGGCCGCAAGAACGAGCGTCTGCTCATCCAGCCCCAGTATCATCCCATGTCGGTTGAACACGAGGTCGCCATCATCTATTGCGGTGTCAACGGCCTTCTCGAAAATGTTCCTCTCGACAAGGTGGCCGAGTTCGAGAAACAGTTCATACAGCTTCTCGACGCCAAATATAAAGATACCGTTCTGACCCCGATAGGGCAGGGCAAGCTCACCGACGATGTCACATCGAAGATCAACGAAGCGGCAGCACAGGTGGCAGGTCAGTTCTAAAACATAATCTTCAGAATATTTTCAATACAACAAGATGGCAACATTAAGAGAGTTAAAGGGACGCATCGGGTCGGTGGCCTCGTCAGAGAAAATCACCGGCGCCATGAAAATGATTTCGTCGGCCAAGATGCACAAGGCCGAGGGAGCGCTCAAGCGTCTGGTGCCTTTCCGCAATCAGATCGAGACGATAATGGGCAATCTGCTCAGCGCCGATGCCGACTTCACATCTCCTCTTGTCGAGTCTCATCTTGAAGTAAAACGCGTCAGCCTCGTCGTTCTCGGCAGCGACGAGGGCCTCTGCGGCGCTTACAACACCAATATCTTCAAGCAGCTTGTCGCACGCATCGACGAGCTACGCGAACGATATGGCCTCGGACTTGCTGTCGACGTCTATCCCATAGGCAAAAAAATGCTCAAGGCAGTCACTAAAATCGACCGCAAAGGTGTCTATATAGTCAAAGACATCGCCGTTACCTCGAAAAGCGAGGGCCGCAGCGTCAGAGACTTCATGGCGGCGCTCAGCGATGCTTATGTCACGGGTGCGACCGACCGTGTCGAGGTGATTTATGTCCATTATCATTCGGCCGGACGCCAGCGTCTGACCAATATCACTTTCCTCCCCGTCGACAGCGCTGATTTAAGCGCGGACGGAGGCGATAAAGGCGCTTCGAGGCCCTATCTTTTCGAGCCCGATCCGCAGACAATCTTCAGTACGGTTCTTCCGCTTTTCCTTCTGTCGACAATGCAGGAGATCTTCGCTGAAAACCGTGCGTCAGAGCAGGCGGCTCGTGTCATGGCCATGCAAAGCGCCAACGACAACGCCAAAAAGCTCCTCGAACAACTTCAACTTGAATATAACAAACTGCGTCAGCAAAGCATCACCAGCGAACTGCTCGACATCGTCGGCGGTCAGGTCAGAGACTGACGGTAAAGTGAAATATATAATAGTAAAACTTTATAGACCATATTTTCAATGGGTAGTGTAAAAGATTATTTTTCATCGTTAGGCTCGGGCATCGCAAGCCTTCTCAAAGGCATGCAGGTCACAGGCAAGGAATTTGTCACGCCTAAAATCACCGAGCGATATCCCGAAAACCGCGAGACACATCACGTGCCCGAGCGTTTCAGAGCCGAGCTAAAGCTTATCTATGACAGCGAAGGCAACCACAAGTGTATCGCCTGCGGCACATGCGAGCGCAATTGCCCCAACGGCACTATCGCTCTCGAGACCAAGATGGTCGACACTCCTGCCGGCACAAAAAAGAAAAAACTTGACAAATATTTCTATGACCTCGGCAGCTGCACATTCTGTCAGCTCTGCGTCACATCATGTCCTACGGGTGCGCTCGAGTTCTCCAATGATTTCGAGCAGGCTGTCTTCACACGCGACAAACTCGTCAAGAAACTCAACTATCTCCCCGAAAAAGAAGAACCCGCTCCGACGCCCGAGGAACTCGCCAAGGCCGCAGCCGAGCGCGAAGCCAAGATAGCAGCCGCCAAAGCCAAGGCTGCAGCCGCCAAAGCCGCCCGTGAGGCTGCCGCTGCAGGCGACGCCCAGACTCCCAAAGAATAATAATCACTAAAAACCAAATATGGAATCATTAGGAAGTATCATTTGCTATGTAGTCGTCGCCCTGGCGATGATTGTATTCTCGGTACTTGCAGTCACGACGCGCAAGATTCTAAGAGCGGCGACATATCTGCTGTTCACGCTTTTTGCCGCCGCCGCCGTCTATTTCATGCTTGACTACGAATTTCTGGGCGCTGTCCAGATCGCAGTCTATGCCGGCGGTATAGTCGTGCTGTTTGTCTTCGCCATCCTGCTTACAAGCAAGCCCGGCGACAACTCTGAGAAACTTACTTCGAAGTCTAAGGCGCTCGGACTCATCGGTTCGCTTGCCATGCTCCTCGTTTCAGGCTATGCTCTGTTGACACGCTGCAATCTCTTTGAGGCGCGTCCCGACATGGAAGCCCCCACGATGGACCGCATTGGCGAGACACTCATGGGCACAGGTGCCGGTCAGTATCTCCTTCCCTTCGAAGCTGTCAGTGTCTTATTACTCGCATGTATAATCGGTGGCGTCGTGATCGCCCGTAAACGTTGATTGGAATTATGGAAATCACAGCTATCTATTATCTTATACCAAGTCTCATAATGTTCTGCTGCGGCGTTTATGGATTCATCACTCGCCGTAATATGATTGCAATGCTCATCTCGCTCGAACTCATGCTTAACGCCGTCGATGTCAATTTCGTGGTGTTCAACCGTTTCCTCTTCCCCGAGCAGATGGAAGGCATGTTCTTCACGCTCTTCGCCATTGCTATCGCAGCCGCCGAAACAGCAGTCGCTATCGCGATTATTATTAACATCTTCCGCTCGACCCGCAATGTCGACGTCCGCGGTCTGAACGAAATGAAATTCTAAGCATCATGGATTCTACCTTACCATTGTTAATTTTGACGATACCGCTGTTTATGTTCCTCTTCCTGGGCCTTCTGGGCGGGAAGATGAGTCATAAGCTTGCCGGTACGTTGGGCACTCTCGGCATGGGCACAGTCCTTGTGCTTGCCTATACAACTGCATTCACCTATTTCTTCAGCGGCTCGTCTGAGTTTGTCAATGCTGCCGGCGAACGCCTCCAGGCTGTAATCTTCAACCAGACCTGGCTCGCCTTCACCGACAAGCTTGTCATCAAACTCGGATTCCTGCTCGATCCCATCTCTGCGATGATGCTCGTGGTCATCACCACAATCTCGTTTATGGTCCACCTCTACAGCCTCGGCTACATGCGCGACCATCATGGTGTCTACGAGCGCGGCTTCCAGCGTTTCTACGCTTTCCTGTCGCTCTTCAGCTTCTCGATGCTCGGTCTTGTCGTCGCCACCAACATCTTCCAGATGTATATCTTCTGGGAGCTCGTCGGCGCTTCGTCATACCTGCTCATCGGTTTCTACTATACGAAGCCCTCTGCCGTCTCGGCATCGAAGAAAGCGTTTATCGTCACCCGTTTCGCCGACCTCGGCTTCCTTGTCGGTATCCTTATCCTCTCTTATTATACCGGTACATTCGACTTCACGGCTCTTACATCGATTCCTGTCGACGGTATGGCCGATGTATATCAGGTCAGCGAACAGACAGCCATTAACGTCAAGGGTATTTTTGACAGCGCGGCCGCCTCGACATTCATGGGCGCTTCGGTCATGACCTGGGCCCTCGTCCTCATCTTCATGGGCGGTATGGGTAAATCGGCCATGATGCCGCTCCATATCTGGCTGCCCGATGCCATGGAAGGCCCGACCCCCGTTTCGGCTCTCATCCATGCCGCTACCATGGTCGTTGCCGGTGTCTATCTCGTCGCCCGTCTTTTCCCGCTGTATCTGATGGAGGAATCGGCGCTCGACATCGTCACTGTTGTCGGTGCTCTTACAGCCTTCTACGCCGCTATGGTCGCCTGCACGCAGATCGACATCAAACGAGTGCTTGCTTTCTCGACCATCTCGCAGATAGCTTTCATGATGGTGTCGCTCGGTGTCGCCCGTCCCGATTTCCACGAAGGTCTCGGCTATATGGCCTCGATGTTCCATCTCTTCACCCACGCCATGTTCAAGGCGCTGCTCTTCCTTGGTGCCGGCGCTCTCATACATGCTATCGGTTCTAACGACTACACCGCCATGCACGGCCTCCGCAAATATATGCCGATCACTCACTGGACATTCCTCATCGGCTGTCTCGCTATCGCCGGCATCATTCCTTTCTCGGGCTTCTTCTCAAAAGACGAAATCCTGAGCTCTTGCCTCGGTTACAGTTGGGTCGCATACGTCTGGATGTCGCTTGTCGCCGGCCTTACCGCCTTCTATATGTTCCGTCTCTACTATCTCATCTTCTGGTGGAAAGAACACAAGACTCCCGAAGGCCATCACGCACCTCACGACCAGCCCTGGACTATGTCGCTGCCTCTTATTATCCTCGCCGCCATCAGCTGTGTCGCAGGCTTCATTCCTTTCGGCAAATTCGTCACATGGAACGGCGAGCCCTATGACTTCATGGCTCATTTCGACTGGTCTGTCGCTTCTGTCAGCCTCGCAGTGGCTATCATCGCCATCGCGCTTGCTACGGTAATGTATAGAAAAGAAAACAGTCTCCCCGAAAAATTCAAAAACGCGCTGCCCAATCTCTGGCGCTGGTGTCACCACAGATTCTACTGGGACGAACTTTACCAGTTCATTACCCACAAAATCATATTCAACTGTGTCAGCCGTCCCATCGCGTGGTTTGACCGTCACATCATCGACGGCACGATGGACTCATTTGCTACAATGACAAATAAGGCTTCGGAATTTATCCGTCCCTTGCAGTCGGGCCAGATTCAGTATTATGTATGGATCTACCTCATCGGTGCTCTGCTCCTCGGAGGTGTCACAGTGGTCTGCCT
Organism: uncultured Porphyromonadaceae bacterium; assembly: GCA_902493335.1. Classification (GTDB taxonomy): domain Bacteria; phylum Bacteroidota; class Bacteroidia; order Bacteroidales; family Muribaculaceae; genus CAG-873. The sequence continues at coordinate 50,529 of CABUPJ010000002.1, read as the reverse complement.
CTTGTAATAAACCGGGTGATAATCATTTAATATAGTAATTATAATGTTTTCCAATATACTGATTTACTTCGTGGTGATACCGCTGATAATGCTCGGCGGCCTCGCCCTATGCAGGAACATCAAGCAGATACGCGCCGTTGCCGTTGTCGGCTCGCTCGCGCTTATCGGCCTGTCGACCTACGTCCTGCTCGAGTATCTGGCGCTCAGAGCCGCCGGCAATGAAGAGCCGATGCTCTTCACAGGTTCGTGGACCTGGTTCGCGCCACTCCATATTAATCTCGCCGTCGGTGTTGACGGCATTTCGATAGCTATGCTTTTGCTGTCGTCGATAATCGTTTTCGCAGGTTCTTTCGCCTCCTGGCAGATTCCCCAGCCCAAGGCATTCTTCCTTTGGCTGATATTGCTTTCGACCGGTGTCTTCGGCTTCTTCATCTCGATTGACCTCTTCACCATGTTCATGTTCTATGAGGTCGCCCTTATCCCGATGTACCTTCTCATCGGCGTCTGGGGCTCGGGTCGCAAGAACTATTCGGCGATGAAGCTGACTCTGATGCTCATGGGCGGCTCGGCATTCCTGATGCTCGGCCTTATCGGCATCTACTACCATTCGTCGGCCGACAGCTCGTCGCTGACCTGGAATATCCTTGACATCGCCCGCAATGCCTCAATTGACAAAGGCTGGCAGTACTTCCTTTTCCCGATGACATTCGTCGGTTTCGGTGTCCTCGGCGCCATGTTCCCCTTCCACACATGGTCGCCCGACGGTCATGCCTCTGCCCCCACGGCAGTCTCGATGCTTCATGCCGGCGTCCTCATGAAACTCGGCGGTTACGGTTGCTTCCGTGTCGCCATCTACCTGATGCCTCAGGCTGCCAATGACCTCGCGTGGATATTCCTTATCCTAACAGGAATCTCGGTCGTCTACGGTGCCTTCAGCGCATGTGTCCAGACCGACCTCAAGTATATCAACGCTTATTCGTCGGTGTCACACTGCGGTCTCGTGCTCTTCGCCATCCTCATGCTCAACACCACCGCGATGACCGGCGCGATCATGCAGATGCTTTCTCACGGTCTTATGACGGCCCTCTTCTTCGCCCTCATCGGTATGATTTACGGCCGCACCCACACACGTGACATCCGTGAGATGGGCGGCATGATGCAGATTATGCCATACCTCTCGGTCTGCTACGTTATCGCCGGTATGGCGTCGCTCGGCCTCCCCGGTCTCAGCGGTTTCGTCGCCGAGATGACAATCTTCGTCGGTTCGTTCCAGCAGGGTATGACCGACTATCTCGCAGGCCACGGCTCGCTTCGTCTCGTCTTTACGATAATAGCCTGCTGTTCGATTGTCATCACGGCAGTCTATATTCTCCGTGTCGTCGGCAAACTGCTCTTCGGTCCGGTTCACAACGAGCATCATCGTGAGCTCACCGACGCTACATGGTGGGAGCGCCTCTCGACTGCGACCCTCATCGTCTGCGTCGCAGCAATCGGCTGTTTCCCCAATTTCTTCAACAACTTGATTAATTTCACCTTCAGCCCCGAGATCTTCAAGGTGCTTGGTCTTAACTAATAAGGATTAATAGAAATGGATTACTCGCAATTTTTAGCAATGAAGCAAGAAATAGGATTGTTAATCGTATTCCTGTTAGTCTTCCTTTATGATACGTTTATGCCCAGGGCCTCATACGGCAAGCTGCCTGTCTTTGCTGCGCTCCTTATGTTTGCCGTCACGGTCTGTGGCATCGTCTGCCCCTCGGCAAGCGCCTCGTCGCTCGCTTTCGCCGGCATGTATGAGACAAACGCCGTCGTCGCCGCCATCAAGAATGTCCTCAACATCGGTGTCATCATCGTCCTCATCCAGTCTGTGACCTGGGCCAACAGCCAGCCGATGGAACACCGTCGCGGTGAGTTCTATGAGCTCCTCCTCGTCACACTCTTCGGTATGTATCTGATGATTTCAGCCCGTCACTTCCTCCTCTTCGTCATCGGTCTCGAAGCCGCTTCGCTGCCTCTTGCAGCCATGGTCGCTCTCGACAAAAACCGTTACGAAAGCCACGAGGCCGCCGTCAAATATATCCTTACGGCAGTCTTCTCGTCGGCAGTCTTCCTGATGGGTCTCTCATTTGTCTACGGCATCGCCGGCTCGCTCTATTTCGAGAATATCTATTACGCTCTTTCAGCCGGCGAATCGACGCTGCTTGTCATTGCCGTCGCCTTTGTCATCGCGGGAGTCGGTTTCAAGCTGTCGCTCGTACCCTTCCACCTTTGGACTGCCGATGTTTATCAGGGTGCACCGACATCCGTCACATCCTATCTCTCGGTCATCTCTAAAGGAGCCGCTGCCTTCGCTTTCATGGTAATCCTCGCGCAGGTCTTCGGCGCCGTTTATTCGTCGGTGTGGGAGTGGATGCTTTATGCGCTGATAATTCTGACAATTACAGTCGGCAACCTCTTTGCCATCCGTCAGCGCAACATGAAGCGATTCCTCGCTTTCTCGTCAGTCTCGCAGGCAGGTTATATCATGCTCGGCATCATCGCCCACAACACAATGGGCGTCGCCGCCATGATTTACTACATACTCGTCTACATCTTCTCTAACCTTGCCGCCTTTGGTGTCATCGGTGCTATCGAGAATGCCAGCGGCAAAGTCTCGATGGACGATTATCGCGGACTCAGCAAAACAAATCCCAAGTTGTCTTTCGCGATGATGCTTGCAATGTTCTCGCTTGCCGGTATTCCCCCCTTCGCAGGCTTCTTCTCAAAGTTCTTTATCTTTACCGGCGCCATTAATCAGGGTTCGATAGCCATCTATGTTCTCGTGCTCATCGCCCTTATCAACACAATCATCTCGCTCTATTACTACCTCCTTGTTGTCAAGGCCATGTATATCAGCGAGGATAAATGTCAGATTGAGACATTCCGTTCGACTTGTTCAGAACGCCTCGGTTTGTGGATAACTGTCGGCGGTATCTTGCTGCTCGGTATCGTCAGCTGCGTCTACAGCGGCCTCCTCGACATCACATCGGTCAGCGATTTAAGCGCATACTTCATCAACTGATGTTGATAACATAATTCACATTTTTTGCCCCGGGCTATCGCTGAGATATCCCGGGGTTTTTTATTAAGAAAATGTCTGTTGTTAATTAAAGTTAATGTAATTGATTTTCTTGCCCGAAAATTATGTTGCATAACATAAAACCATTAACTTTGCATCAGTTTTTCATGGTATTAGATTTAAGGTAAGAAGATTATTCGTCGTGATGACGAGTAATTTTTTTTATGTCCTTGTCTTAGCACCTGGCAGGGCGATAAAAATGCTTGAAATAAAGCCGGTTGGAAAAACTTTCGTCAAAACATTCAAAAAAATTTGACAGAAAACAAAACAATGTGTACCTTTGCACACGGAAACGAAACACCACATAAAGGAAAGATGCCGGAGTGGTCGATCGGGGCGGTCTCGAAAACCGTTGTACCCTTGCGGGTACCCAGGGTTCGAATCCCTGTCTTTCCGCAATAAACGCTGACAATCAGCGAATTACGAAATTTACGCACGAAATTACGCACGATTTTTGATGATCGTGCGTAATTTTTTGTGCGTATTCATGACATTATTTTTTTAGGGTCAGCGGATTTTTCCGGTGGGTGGGGAAGATGTCGGAGTATAGTGTTATCTTTGTAAAATGAAACCAAACCAACTGCTCAGAGCAATCCTACCCGAAGTCCTGATAGACAACTTCGACATTGAACGATTTGAAAAAAGCGATACCCGCTTCGACATATGGCTTGATGAGAAGAAAGAACAACTTCGCGAAGACAAGTACAATAAAAACATAATTTCTTACGGATTCGGCGATTACCGTACGATACAGGATTATCCGATACGTGGACGGGCCACATACCTCCATGTGCGGAAGCGCAAGTGGCTTGACAAAGCTACCGGCGAGATATTCAGTTATGAATGGGACGTATCCGAGTTCGACGGCACACGGCTTAACTCTGAGTTCGTGGCTTTTTTAAAAGAGGGAGATTGAAAGCACTCCCGTCAGCATATCCACTCTTGCCGCACGCAATGGACTCAACGGTCAGACTTTGCGAAAACAGTACAAGGAGAAGATAAGTGATTACCGCGACTGGGATCAGCTTGATCATGCCGATGAATACATATTGTACCCTGAAAATTTCGGGGAGGACATGAGTCTTGACGAGACCTGCCTGAGCAATGGCGATGTCTACACCATACTGACCGACAAAGCCGCGCATGGCGGCAAAGGGACTCTTGCGGCGATGGTTCGCGGCGTGGCAAGCGACACAGTGTCGGCAATACTGAGAAAAGTCCCGTTGAAACAGCGTCTTAAGGTAAAAACCGTCACGACAGATCTTTCTTCGGCCATGATGCTTACCGTCAGAAACGTGTTTCCCGGCGCATCGCTTGTCAATGACCGGTTTCATGTTCAGCAACTCATTTCCGAAGCCGTTGACCAACTGAGGATACGACACCGCTGGGAAGTTCTCGATGCCGAGAACAAGGCAATCAGGGAGCATCGTCACAAGCGGAAGGAAGCAAAGTCAAAAGAAGAACGCGATCTGATCGGTCAATGGGAACCCGAGAGGATGGAGGATGGAGAATGGCGAGACTATGCCGCAGATTATGGCGCGCAGCCGGCATATCATACTCAGACACAAATCAAAATGGAATGACCAGCAGAGAATACGCGCCGGGATATTGTTCGAAAAGTTTCCCGATTTGGAAAAAGCATACGGACTGTTCCTGAAGCTTGTGGATATATTCAACGAGAAAACTTCAGCCGGAGTCGCCAGACTGAATCTCGCCAGATGGTACAATGAAGTGGAGGCTTTCGGGAATAATGAGTTTAACAAGGTACTGGAGACTTTCGAAAATCACAACACTACAATAATAAACTATTTCGAACGCAGACTCACCAATGCGTCGGCGGAATCCTTCAATGCCAAAATCAAAGCTTTCAGAACTCAGTTCCGCGGAGTAGGTGACATCAAATTCTTCATGTTCAGACTGGCAACACTATACTCTTGACATCTTCCCCGCCCACCGGGAAAATCCGCTGACCCTTTTTTTAGTAAACATGAATGTCGGTGTTGGGAGTTTCGGTTTTTGATGTGCTGTATTGCGGTAGATGTAAGGGAATATGTGACGGGAACAGTGGTGCCTCCGATATGGTCAATTCTTAAAAATTGTGATTTAACATATCGATATGGTGCCCAAAATGATCTTTAATCATGTAAAATGCAGTGTGATACCCAATTATAAATATCGGCGCATTACATAAAGATTATTAATTGGTCTGTGAATTAATACTTTATGAACGTTTATAAGGGTATATTTGCAATACGATGATGAAGAACCAACAAAATATGCCCCAAATCAGATGTCTTATTGATTATCTGCGACCCGTGAGCGATGCCCTCTCATACGAGCACTATGACCATCCGGAGCGCATAGTAAGTTTGCTATGGGCTAAGGAGAACATAGATATTCTGGCAGACAAGGAATCTCTGGAGAAAGAGCTGTCGGAATCAGTGACTATGCCAGACATGGGCGATAACTTACAATCGCTCTATTCTTGTCTCGCCTTCATTGCTCAGGAGCCGAAGGAATTACTGTTTGGCTTCAATAACGTGACCTACTTCTATAATGAGTTTTCGCTCCATAAGGGTTATCAATCCCAGCGGGACGAGTATGAAAAGATGATAACAGCTCAGGAAGGTATCGTTGATTCTCTTGATTCCCAAATCGCAGTGTTAGAACAGAAAGCCTCAGACGATGGCTTATTTTTTCCTCGGCTTAACAATAGGCGTGAACGACTTGGCGTTGAGCGAGAAAAGCTGAACGAACTGTATATCCGTCAGAGTAAACTCAACGAGTATCTGAACATTCTTGATACATGTTATAAGTCGGCATTAGACCGTATCGCTGAACAATGCCGTGTCCTGCTTCCGATTGTTGGAAAATGCTATAACGAATGGATGTCTGTCAATCCACCGGAAGACAAGCCATGCAGTGCCGAATCGTCATGGGATGATTGTTTTAGTCCCAATGCAACTCCCCCAGATGCCACAAAGGATTACTTCAGTCCCGGATTGATTATTCGGATTTATGAATTGTGTAACGGTCAACAGTTTGAGGATTGCAATAGCACGCGGTTTATAGATGCCCTCAATCTGCGCACATCCGGTTCTGTCCTGAAGATTAAAGAGAGGGAGAAAGTGCGTGTATGCTATCTCATTAACCAATTATGGCGTCTGCTTCCGAAAAATACAAGAGAGGAATGGCTCTCCATGATGCTCACCACACTCGATATAAGCCGTAAATTCTATAATTCAAAGTACAGTATTTCTACCGCTTACGGTGAATGTAGCCGAGCATCAAGAGCCTTCTGCGAGGGACTGCAAGAGATATTTGTCGATAATAATCGAAGTGTATCTTGAATTACCTATGGCCATTCATAATCGAATATGCGTTCTTGACAAGCAAGCCCGACATAAGCCGACGGTCGGTTTCGGAGGCATCAACAATAAGAATCTTATTCATTGATATATTTATGGTTAAACAGAATCAGGTCGTCAGATTGAACGACGACCTGATTGTATTTTTTAAGTTACACTCCTATGATAGTTTTTATAGTAGTTCAAAACATATTAACGCATCACAATGTCCCAGATCTGAAATAAAAAGTTTACGGTTTTGAATAAGTTGCTTTCTAAGCACCTACACCGCCGTCCACTTTGTAATCAGCACCGGTAATGAAACTTGCCTCCTCGCTTGCCAGGAATGCCACCACTGCGGCCACCTCTTCCGGTCTTCCCATTCGGCCCATCGGTACACTTTTGATTACCATATCCTTATGCGCTTTGGCTTCCTGTTCTGAAAGTTCCGTTTTGCCATAAATGGGGGTCTCTATCGGTCCCACGCCAAGCGAATTGACACGTACTCCATCCTTTGCCAACTCTTTTGCCCAAGCGCGGGTCATTGTGTATATGGCAGCTTTGGACGCGGCATAATTGGCCATTGTCGTGATGGGATTCGTCGTCATCGTTGTCGTGATATTGAGGATATTCCCTTTGGCTTCTTTTATCAGAGGCAGAAGGACTTGGGAGAGCATCACTACCGCCCTGACATTGATGGCAAACACCTTGTCGTACTCTTCGATTTTCATTGAGGCAAACGAGCCTACGGGTGCCCATCCCGCGTTATTCACAAGAATGTTAAGACGCCCATACCTGTTGATCACTTCCTGTGCAACGGACCGGATTCCCTCGTTTGTCTCAAGGTCTGCAATATGATAGGTGATATTCCCGCTATGAGCTGCAGTCTCCGCAAGCGTCTTTTCTGTCCGGCCGACAATCAAGACTTGTGAACCTTCGTCAGCCAGACGCCACGCTATGGCTCGTCCGATGCCTGTCCCGGCTCCGGTCACCAACGCGACTTTCTTATTCAATGAATCATACATGCGGTTACTGGTTATTAGGATTAAACTGTTTGTCGTAATTCAGGAGGAATTTCACAAGTTCCGGATCACGGTGTGACCAATGGAAATCCGCAGGTTTGTCAAGGGGACGGAATTTCTCCATATCCTCTTCCGAAAGACAGAAATCGAAAATATCCAAATTCTGCTTCATGCGTTCGATGCGGGTGCTTTTTGGAATCGCAATGATATTGCGTTGAACCAGATACCGCAATGCGATTTGTTGCACTGTCTTGTCATATTTTATGGCAAGTGCCGTCAATACGGGATTGTTCTGCAAATCCTCACTGCCTTGCGCAAGCGGTCCCCAAGCCATGATACGGGTTCCGTAAGGCTCCATTTCGGCCTCCGCTTCCCATTGCTGGCTGAACACATTTGTTTTCAACTGGTTGACAGCAGGCTTGATATTAGCGTATTCAGCCATATCGACAAACCTGTCGGGATAAAAGTTTGAGAGACCGATGGCGCGTACCTTGCCGTCCTTTACGGCTTTCTCCATAGCCCGCCATGTTCCGGGATAATCGCTGAAAGGCTGATGGATGAGAAGAAGGTCTATGTAGTCTGTGCGCAATTTGCGGAGAGAATCCTCTATGCTGCGTGCGGCTTTTTCTTCGCCGGCGTTCGTAACCCATACTTTGGTGGTAAGGAAGAGTTGGTCACGCGGTACGCCGCATTTGGCAACGGCGTTGCCAACGCCTTCTTCGTTATAATAAGCCTGCGCCGTATCTATCAGCCTGTAGCCTGTGCTGATTGCATCCAGCACACAACGCTCGCACTCTTCAGGTGATACTTGAAAAACGCCATAACCCAATATTGGCATTTCAATGCCGTTGTTCAATTTTATAGTGTCCATAACATTCTTTTTAATCGTATTATTTGACGGTTGTCGGATAAATTCAATCCTCTGGTCGTAAAGCCGATTGTTTTTCAATTCGATCCATTGCCTGCATGGAGTTTAATCTAATCTGACCAATTCATATTTTTGATACCCTAATCCGATTGTTTCCGCATGATCAAGTGTGTGCATACCATGACGCGAATCAATGCGTTCAATGAGATGTACTTTACCATGATCTTCTGATGCGCGTACCAAATCAGTGCAGGCTCTGTCCAAAGCCACAGGGTCAAGTGAGGCCAAAATTCCGATGTCTCCCATTTGAGGGTCTGCCGGAGATGAATCGCAGTCGCAATCTACCGAAAGATTGTTTGCCACGCTGATATAAAGTATATTTTCTCCACAATGGTCTGCCACTGCTTTTGCCGCTTCTGCCATTGACTCAAGAAAATCATCTTGTGCAGGACTGCCCCAGCTTGTAGTACTTGCCCCGGCTGAATGGATATAACGTTTACCGTTTGATGACGCAATACCGATGGACATGTTCTTGATTGCACCACCGAAACCTCCCATCGCATGACCCTTGAAATGCGACAGGACGATTGTGAACTCATAATTCAAATAATGTGATCCAACAATGTCTCGTGTCAGATGACGACCTCCACTAAGAGGCAACTCCACTTCACCGTCGGCATCCATAATGTCAACCGGTGCTATTGCGGTAAAGCCGTGTGCTTCGGCGGCTCTACGATGCGCTTCGGTATTTCCTCTGCCTCCTCCGTATGCCGTATTACACTCGACAATCGTTCCGTTGACTTCCTGTACCAGATCTTTTATCAATGCCGGTTGAAGAAAATTGTGCCCGCCCGGTTCTCCGGTGGAAAGTTTAACGGCAACCCTTCCTGTCGCTTCCCGACCTAATGCCTCATATATCCTGACCAGATTCTGAGAGTTGATTTCTTTGAACATGTAAACTTTCGGAGGATCAGTTAGTTCAACATCTGGTTTTTCTTCAGGTTTGTTCTCTGGATTGTCTGATGCTGAAGAGCATCCCATTCCGGCATAAAGGGACATTATCGTCATCATGCTTACTAAAATAGGATATTTCATAATCTTGAAAAATTAGAAGTGAATATTTATACCACCCATAACCGTTGCCCGCGGCATGGGATAACCGGCGTTTATCTCGTATTTTTGTGCCAACAGGTTTTCGCCGCGAGCCCACAGAGTAAGCCATTTGGTCGCTGAAAACTGCCCACGAAGATTCCACAACACAAAATCCTCGGTAACGTTTTTTTCTCCCACAGAAGTATAAAGACCTGCAATATATTGGAGACCCGTGAATACACTCCAGCGACCCTTGGTGAAACCGGCACCTACATATAACTTATGTTCCGGAGCTGCAATCATCGGTTTTTCCATGTGCAGGAAACTGTAGTTTGCATCGACAGACCAAACTGTGTTGATACGGTAAGCTGCCTGCAATTCCACTCCGGCATTCTCTATATTTCCGGAATTTTGATTGAGCATCCCTGATCCGTGTGGATTTGGCAGAATCATAATCAGGTCTTTTCCATCAATATAGAAAACATTTACACCATAGTTCAACCGACCGTTTAACAGTGTTTGGGACATGGCTATTTCATAATTCCACATTGATTCCGGTTTCAAGTCAGGATTCTGCGGCGGGAACATATACATTTCTCTAAGAATCGGGTAGCGGAATCCTTTTGTTGCGGAAGCCTTCAACTCTATAGAGTGAGGCAGATGGAAAGCAAGTCCCGCCTGCGGCACCCACTCGATCCCGATTCTTGAATGATTGTCCACACGAAGACCGGCATTCAATGTCAGCCATCTGCCAATGTCTTGGCGGAAGTCCACATATCCGGCAATCTCATCTTCATGCTTATTCACCAAATCACGTCGTGTACCGGCATTTTCTCCTGCCACATAATCTGTCCACGCCTTTCCTCCGTAACGGAACCAATCGAATCCGAAAGTGATACGGTTTCCTTTGAAGAATTGTGTACTCTGATATAACGACAAGCCCATCATATTGTCCCGCGACTTAAAACGGCCGTTCTGTGAAGTCTCGCCCGCACTGGGTGTATAACCATCGTTAATCCAATGGGTTCCCCAGTTGTAGAAGAAACTCAACCCACCGGATGTGTTACCGTAGTCGTTGCTTAGGGATAACGATGTGGCACCCCGTGTAATCCGCTGGTCTCCATCAATCAAAGGAGCAGACACCGGACCCGGATAAGACGCGTTGAAATGCGTCACGTTCACATCTGCATACATATTCCAGTTATCTGTTATGTCATATCCCACTTTGGCATATCCTCCGTATTGTTCAAAATTCATGTCAGCACGGTGTCCGTCAGTACGGTTGTATGATCCGCTGATGACCGAAGAAAACCGTCCTTTCCGAACCATATTGGTCAGTTCGGTTTCAATCGTGTTATATGAACCATACCCTGCATGCAGGTTTGTATGTACTCCATCCTTGTGCATTTTTCGGGTCATGATATTTACCACGCCACCCATCGCATTTGAACCGTATAGTACGGATGCAGGCCCTCTCAGGACTTCAATCTTGTCCGCCAATAACGACTGGTAAGCATCAGAAATCGGATGCCCGAAAATACCGGCATATTGCGGATGACCGTCTATCAACACCATCATTCGTGCCGTGCTTCCTGAAAGTCCGCGAATCGAGATGCCACCGGCGGCACCGCCGGACACGCCATAACCCATTATGCCTCGTGCTGTAGTGAAAAGTCCGGGAACGTTTTCAGTAAGCACAGGCAATAATGAGGGCTGCAAGGACTGTTCTATTTTATTTCGATTTACCACAGAAACTGTCTGCGAAAGATGACGCACATCCACAGCATTACGGGTCCCGGTCACCACCACTTCGTCAAGTGCAAGAGAGTGTGTGCTATCAGGGTGTTCTTGTGCCTGGATTACTCCGTGATAGGACAAAATGACGCATAGCATTATGACGCTTAGGCTTTGTTGAATATTCTTTTTTGTCATATTTCTATTTCATCTATGAAATTCTGAATAAATGGCAAACATTCTTTTGCCGTCATACAATCTCAGCGAAGAGCTTCCACAAGGCAAATGTCATTACATTGGATTGCTTATGAAATAGTAAATCAAAGTCCTTGACAACTCTAATCAATATCTCATGATAAGCTTTTCCCCAAGCGATATGCCTTGTCGCCATAATCCGTGTCACGCACAGATCCTGCTGTCCAGACACCGGGAGCGACAATTTCGCCTACGCTTTCCCAGCCAAGGTAATCCATCATTGTGCGGTAGTGCAGGAGCATGGGCTCCGCATCACTTTTAGCCGTGTTTGCGTATGTCATCAGATAGGCGGCTTTTTTGTAATGACCCTTAATTTTCCCATTGATGGCATAAAAGCGGTCGATTACTCTTTTCATCTGTGCGGATATACCAAAATAATACATTGGTGTGGCGAAAACCACCATGTCGGCCTCGATAAGATGCGGACGGAGTTCACTGAAATCATCGTTGAAGATGCACGGGCCGTCCATACCGCAACGGTTGCACGCGCGGCATGGCTCCACTTGCTTGAAGGCACAGTCGAAACGATAGATTTCATGACCTTTTTCTTTCGCTCCTTCTATGAACCGGTCTGCGAGATAAGCAGAGTTCCCGTTACGGCGGGGGCTGCCCGTGAGTACCACTATTTTCATTTTATCTTGTTTTGATTCGTTAGATTCAGATACCTCATCATCAATACTCATCGCCGCCAGACTCTTTATTGCACCCCCGGCAAGAAGTGTGCTACCTACGGCAAACACGGATTTTTTTATAAAATCCCGTCTTTTCATTCTGTTACCGATAAAAATTCTTTTAATTTTCCGGCTGGAAATCCTTGATGATGTTCAATGCCTTAAGTGCGGCCGGAAAGCCGATGTAAGGCATACACTGGATGACGGCAGCCGTCACCCGCTCCTTGCTGTTACCCGCCTTCAGGTTGGCGCGAAGATGGGCGTGAAGTTGCGGTTCCGCTCCGATGACGGTCAGGACGCAGTAGGTCAGCAGTTCTCGTGTCTGCGTGTCAAGGCCGCTTCGTGTCTGGAAGTCGCCGAAGTGTACTTCGGTCAGAAAACGCGCGACCTTTTCGCCCATGCCGCCGGGTACGTCCTTCATCGCCTCTTTCATCCGGTCTCCGTAAAGCGGATATTGGATTTCATGCCCTTTCTCGTAGCGGTTCTCTTCAGTGACGGTCGTCTGTGTTTCCAGCGGCACTTTGATTCCGCGCTCCGTGAAGGCTTCGTTGACGGCAGTCATCGCATTCAGGACTTTGGGGAATCCGATGATGGGAGCGCACTGGTAAACTGCCTCGCGCAACTCTATGGGCGTGACCCCGACATTGAGTGCGGCTCCCGTATGCCCCTTCAGTTGTGGCAGTTGCTGCATGGTGGCGAGACATACGCAGGTGATCATTTCTCGTGTCTTTATGTCCAGATCTCCCGTGCGGAACACTTCACCGAAAATGTATTTCTGGAGGATGTCCATGATTTCCGGATCTGTACCGCCTTCGTTAAGTGCCTCACCGCCGAACAGGGCCGTGTAGTTTTCCTTGCATAATTCTATTCTGTCCATATCGTTTGTCTTTTCTGCTGTCTGGGCAAAAGCCGGTAGCGAAACGGCAACCAGCAATAAACCAAGAATTACTTTTTTCATTGTTTTCTGTTTTTATCTGTTGAATAATTCACGGGCATTCTTCGAGAAGAACCGTTCCGTGTACGGCGCCAGCTCCTTGTCGGCGGCAAACTGTTCGCGCATCCGTGTCAGGTTCCCCTGCAATACGTTGTCAGGCATATAGGGATAATCCGAGCCGTAGAGAATATGCTCCGGGGTGGTAATTGTAAGCATCATCTTCACGATTTCGGGGCTTGCGCCTCCGGCAAGGTCGTAATACAGGCGCGAGAGATTGTTTTCCCAGTCCATCTGTTCCATAAAACCTTTGGCAAGCATCGCCGGATGGACGGCTTTCATGCGGGGTATTGCCATCGGCAGGAAGGAACCGCAATGTGGTACAACGACCTTGACATTGGGGTTACGTGCCAGCACATTGCGCGAAATCATATTGACAACGGCACGGGTCGTTTCGGCCGGATATTCATATACCGCAAGCGGGGCGGTGGCAATGATACTGTCATTAACCGGTGTAGGCTTGTGCGGATGTATGATGATTATGGCATTTCTGTCGTTCAGCACCTTCATCAACGGGTCAAGTGCTTCATCCCCGATATATTGCCCCCGGCTGTTTGTCGCCAGCTTTACCCCGTCCGCGCCCAATGTGTCGAGCGCGTAAACGGCTTCCTCGATAGCAGCATCAACATCGGGCAGGGGCAACGCTGCGCAGAACTTGAATTTTCCCGGATACTCCTTCTTCAGACGGGCGCAATACTCATTGTATTCACGAATAACACGTCTGCTTTCCTCCGTATCACCGAACCACGGTTGCGGAGCGGGCATCGACAGAACCGAACATTCTATTCCGGCTTTCTGCATGAAAGCGATATGTGATTCCACGTTCCAAGCAGGCAATGGAAAGGTCTCTTCCATTGCGGCACCGTGCTTTTCCAGCACCGCCATGTATTCAGGCAGGATGTTGTGGCAATGCACATCAATGGTCTGCCCGAATACCGGACAGCTGATAAAGAGTGTGGACATAGCCATGAGTAAAACCAGTTTTCTTCCCATATCGAGTTATTTTCCCCCGGTTATAGATTCAAGCCACTCCGTGAACTGTTTTTCAGACAAAGATCTGTTCAGCAGTTTCCCGGCACACCAGTCTATTTCGGGATAGGCTTTACGCAGGTTTTTCTCGCAGTTGGCAATGCCGCTACCACCCGAAGTGGCAAACGGCACCACCTTCTTGCCTGCAAGGTCGTGGCTTTCGATGAACGTGTTTATGATGGTCGGCGCAATGTACCACCATACGGGAAAACCGATGAATACCACATCGTACTTCTCCATATCGGACACCCGTCCTGCAATGGCAGGACGGGATGTCGCATCACGCATCTCCACGGAACTGCGGCTTTGCCGGTCATTCCAGTTCAAGTCGGCATCCGTGTAAGGTTGTTCCGGTACTATTTCATACATATCGGCGTTGGCCACGGCCGCCAGTTCACGGGCAGCCTCTCTTGTCGTACCGCTGCAAGAGAAATAGGCGACCAATATTTTCGGACTACTCATGTCATTTGATTTTAGAGATTACACCATAGGCATTTCCCACGAGCCTCTTGTATCGACTCCGGTACTTTCAGCAGCTTCCTCCAGAGTTTTCATATCCTCGTCGGTAAGCTTTACCTTTATGGCTTCCAGCGCATCCTGCACCTGGGCAGGTTTAGTCACGCCGATGATAGGTGTCGTTCCCTTGCCAATCGCCCAGGCCAAGGCGACCTGCGCCGGAGTGACGCCGTATTTGTCACCGACAGTGCGCATCACGGCAACGAGCTTTTCAATTTGCGGCAACAGCGGATTGTAGGTGTCACCGCGCTGGCTTCCGGCAGGCAGCGGGTGGGTGGTGTCATATTTTCCGCTTAACGCACCTTGTTCCAGCACCATGTATGCCCAGAAGTCTATGCCGTTCTCCTTGCAGTAGTCAAGAATGCCCGCTTTCTCCGACGAACGGTAAAGGAGGCTGAAATGGTTCTGCACGGCGGAAATATGCACTCCTTCTTTGGAAAGTATCTCTTCCGCACGCTTGATCTGCGCAAGGTTGTGGTTGGAGACACCCACACGTTTTACTTTGCCGCTTTTCACGAGGTCGGCAAGGAACGGGGTCCACTTCTCCACATCCGCGGGATTGTGAATCCAGTAGATGTCGATATAGTCCGTGCCGAAGCGTTCGAGGCTGCTGTCGAGCATATCCTCTACGGGATTGGCAGAATCCCCGGCAATCTGGGGTGTGAACTTCGTTGAGATAAGTACGTCCTCACGGTTGCACTCTTTGGTGAACGCGGCGAGTACGCTTTCCGAAGCGCCCATGCCATACACCACGGCAGAATCCCACAGGTTCAGACCTCCTGCCATTGCCGCGTCGAATACGGGCTTCAGTTCGTTCACTCCGAGGTTGTTTCCGAATACCTGGTCGCCGCCGGCGAATCCTGCGCCCCACGACCATGTGCCTAATGCTATTGACGGTTGATTTTTCATTTTTATTTCTCCTTATCTGTTTTTGATTGTTTTGTTGAATCTGATTGTTTAACGTATGAAATTTGTCATCGTATGCTGTTCGTGGGCCGGGAACTCAATGCCGTGTTCACGCCCTGTTGCGATGCACTTCAGCAGCCACGCCATGTTTCTCGCGAGGGTGCGCATGGTTTGCAGACCCTCCACATCACGGCGTATTTCGTCCGGTGTATTTCCGTGGACCACGTTCCAGTATTGCGACGGTACGATGGGCATATTGCAGTCGGCCATGTACTTGTTCATCTGGTCGAGTGCAGCCGTGGCACCACTGCGGCGGCAGGTGGCAACGGCAGCGGCAGGCTTTCCGGCAAAGTGGTCGCCGTTGTACTCGTCAATCATGAACACCCGGTCGAGGAACGAGGTCATCGCACCGCTTGCCGCCGCATAGTGTACGGGGGTGCCGAACACGAAGCCATCGTATTCGTCCATTATCTTCACGAACTCGTTGACTTTGTCATCCCGGAAGCAACTGCGCTTTCCCACGCACGCCCCGCAACCGATACATCCGGCTACGGGTTGGTTCCCTACCCAGAATATGGTGGATTCGACGCCTTCGGCTTTCAGCGTGCCGGCAATTTCCGACAAGGCGGTATGAACGCACCCGTCTTTGTGGGGGCTTCCGTTTACCAGTAATACTTTCAATGTATCCATATTCTGCGCGTCGTCATTTGTTCATATCCGGCAGTAGGACACCTCCTACACCTACGTTCTCCGGCTCGTTCTCCTTGATGAAGACGAAGATGACATGTTCGGGCAGCCCGGTGATGCGTGCTGTCGATTCGGTTACTTCCTTGACCAGCTGAGCTTTCTTCTCCTTGCTCATCTTGACCAGTTCCATTGTTATTGAAGGCATGATATTTTCTGTTTTAATCAGGTTGTACGATTTGTATTACATGTTCTCCTCCCGGAATTTGTTGCCGAGCGTAGTGCATTTGCCTATCATCTCACCGGTACGCAGGTAGGAATAGGTAGGCATCTCAAAGAGGACGGGCTTCAGCTTGTTATAGTCCACTTTGCCATCTACGTTGAGCATTTCCTCCTCTATGTATGTGTTGGCGATTTTACAGATGAAGTTGTCGAATGTCTCAGTTTTGTAATTGTCCGTCACTTCACATTCCATGACCAGCGGGCTGTCCTCGATTACGGGTGTGCCGGCTTCTCCGGGATGCCATGCGAAAACCTGCGACTTGTCTGTTTTCGCGCCGCTTGTAATCCCGACATAGTCCGCACGGGGAAGCAGGGCTTCGTCCACAATGTTCACGGACAGATGCCCGGTATTTATGATGCCTTGATTTGTATGGTGCTTATTGAACAGACTCACCATAATTCGGTCGTGGCCTATTATGCCTACATGACCGGCCAACAGCCATGTCGGTTTGTCCTCTATCATTGTTCCCACAACGACTGTCGGTGTGGGGTAAAGAGCTAATACCGAACCTATATTCTTCTTCATGATTTCTTGATTATTTTATTTGTGTTTTGACTCCGTTGATAATATATATGCCCGGTGTCAATGAATCAATATTGTCTGCGTTAGATAATATCTTCACTCCGTCAAGACCATACACATTGTATTTTTGAACACCGTTTACAGAAATCGACTCAACTGCGGATGAGTTAGTGATGTCAACCAATTCGTATGACAATGAGCCTAATCCGATTTCAGCGGCATAGTCAACGATGTGCGCTCCGTGCCGTCCGTTTATCCGCTGCACTAATGGCGCGCTGTTGTCGCCGGTAGTTGACTGATGATTGAATATCAAATCCAGACAAGCCTTGTCCAATGCCACCGGATCAAGAGATGCCAGAATCCCTATATCTTTCATTTGCGGTGCAGACGGATGACCGTCACAATCGCAATCGACAGAAAGATTGTTCATGACATTGATATAAATCGTATTACCTTTGAAGTAATCGTGAACGGACTGTGCCGCAGCTGCCATTGACTCCAGAAAAGCGTCCTGCCCTGACGGATTTTGAAATACATATCTCGGATCATCATACCTTCCTGCGGTATGTATGAGCGTTTTTCCTTCCGGAGTAGCGATGCCGATGCTTTGGTTTTTAAGCACACCTCCGAATCCGCCCATTGCATGACCCTTGAAATGGGCGAGATTTATAAGGAAATCGTAATTGGACAAATGACTTCCGACACGATTATATTTGAGGTATTTTGTATCCGTTACAGGCAGGTCGATATATCCGTCTGCATCCATTATATCAACTTCAGCAATGTCGCCATAGCCTCGTTGTTCTATCGCACGGCGATGAGCCGCTGTGTTTGAACGGTTGCCGCCATAAGCGGTGTTGCACTCTACAATAGACCCGTTTACTTCGTGAACCAAGGAACCTATCAGTTCAGGGCGGAGGTGATTGCTCTGGGCCGATTCCCCTGTGCTGATTTTTACCGCGACTTTGCCGGTAGCCTCTTTGCCAAGAGCCTTGTATATCTTAACAAGACTTTCAGGAGTGATTTCACTGGTAAAATACACAGTTGCCTTTGTCGCCTGTGTCTGCGCGTTTGCTGAGAACGCTGCCAACAACATTAAGACAGTTGATATGGATGCGGAGAAAATAGTTCTTGCTTTCATTTTTATACGCGTTTGAAATGGATGCTGATACCCGTTCTCTATATTTATTGATTCTGATGCTTAACAGCTTCGGCATATTCCTCGTCCGTTACAGGGCTGAGCCATGTATTCTTGTTGGTCTGCGGATTGCATTCGACAGCCAGATGAGAGAACCAGCTGTCAGGGGCCGCTCCGTGCCAATGCACCACATCCGGTGCTATTTCGACCACATCGCCGGCTTTAAGCCGCCGAGCAGGTTTGCCTTTCTCCTGATAGTAGCCTTCACCACCGACACAGACAAGCAGCTGTCCTCCGGTATGGCTGTGCCAGTTATTGCGGCATCCCGGCTCGAATGTCACGTTCGATACAGGTACATTCAGTTCCTTCATGGAGGTCAGCGGAGCCAGCCATGAGCGGCCGCTGAAATATTGTTCGTATGCCTCATTCGGTTTTCCTGTGGGAAATGCGCTGGTTTCCGGTACTTTTGTTTCCATATTCTGAGCGTTGATGTAACCGGACGACAAGAAAATGGCCGTCATGGTTACGAATACTTGAAATATCTTCATGGGTATTTGTATTATATTCCGAGTTTCGGATTAACGGTTTATCATTATTTTCTTAGCGATACTCTGTTTTCCGGAATTTATCTGCGCCAGATATAAGCCGGAAGACAGTGAGGATGTGGGGATGGTATTGTCGGAAGTCTCAAATACCTTTACTCCCGACAGATTGAACAGCGAGAGTGAATCGACATCTCCGTTGACAATAATTCCGCCGGCGACATAGCTGAGACTGAGGCCTACATCTGCGTCCGATACCACCGATTCGATGCCGCTCAGATTATTGTAGTCGATCTGTGCAAGCCACGATGAGATCATTGAACGGCAGTTTGAGGTCTGTGATGAGCGAATCCACAGGCTCGGTGTCACGAAATCTCCGTCAGGAATCAGTCGGTGTGCGTCTGCTTCGACACCGCTTATGCCACTGCTCGCGCTTGAAACGATGAGACCGATTTTCTTCCCCTGCATCTGCGCTCCGTTGTGGAATAGGAATGTCTGCATCGGGGCGGCCATATTGCTCCACCACAGCGGAGCGGCTACAATGACCATATCGTATTCGCTGAGATTTACATTCACAGGCTTTATCTCAGGATATGAAGCCGCGTCATCGGGATTTTCACGGATTGCCGAGATAAGCGCGCTGCCGATGGCGTAGTTGTTGGCTGCGTAATCCAGCCCTTCTTCCGCAGGCTCTACCTCCACCATATCGGCGCCGATCTGCGACTGGAGTTCCGTGGCGATTGTACGGACATTGTTTGTGAAGCTATAATACACAATCAATGTCTTTGCATTGATGGCGATTGCCGAAAGCGCAATGGCCAGGGTGATTATCAGTTTTTTCATGTCTGTAAATTTTAGAATTGTTTTCACGATGCAAAATTAGCACCATTCGTTGAGCCGGACTGTATCCCTATTACGGATAAGAGTAACCATCTTACGGATTATGAACACAAGGTATAATACCCTTATTGACAAGGCTGTAAGAAACGCTGTGATTTTGTGCATATCTTACTTGATTTTGTGATTTTATTACTGATTATCCCTCCGTACTGTCTCTCCGTTGCTCGATTTTGGTTATCTTTGCACTCAAAAAACAGAACCGTCATGGAAGAAGTGATAAAGGTTGATACGATTGACCAATACAACAAACTTTTCGGACTGGAAACCCTGCATCCGCTTGTCGCGGTTGTGGACTTATCCAAGGCTCCCGTCTGGCCCGATCATTTCCGCTTTAATTACGGAGTATATTGCATATACCTGAAAGATGCAAAATGCGGCGAGATACGTTATGGCCGTCAGAATTACGACTATCAGGAAGGAAGTGTTATCGCTTTTGCTCCCGGACAAATCGCCAATGTGGATCTGGAGAGAGGCTCAAAGCCATCCGGTCTTGGAGTCCTGTTCCACTCCGATCTTTTACATGGCACTCCGCTTGGCAGAGAGATAGACCGTTATTCGTTCTTTTCATACGAGTCAAACGAGGCTCTGCATGTCTCGGAACGTGAGCGCAGAATATTGGTTGACTGCATCGACAAGATAGGCTATGAAATGGAACACGCTATCGACAAACACAGCAAACGGTTGATAGCTACCAATATCGAGCTGTTCCTTGACTACTGTATGCGTTTTTACGACCGTCAGTTCATCACCCGCTCTGAAGTGAATCATGATGTCATTGTAAAATTCGAGAAACTATTGGATGAATACTTCAAGGACGAGAATCTGCGCAGAAGCGGATTGCCTCAAGTCCGGTATTTCGCAGACAAGGTCTGTCTTTCGCCAAATTATTTCGGCGACCTTGTGAAAAGGGAAACAGGCATGACAGCACAGGAATATATCCAGAACAGACTTATCCGTATATCAAAAGAATGGGTATTGAATACTCAACTGACAATCAGTCAGATCGCATACGAGTTAGGTTTCCAATACTCCCAACATTTCAGCCGCACGTTCAAGAAAAACGTGGGGTGTACGCCTCTTGAATACCGACGGATGCAGGCGTAACCCAATCTTCCTTGTGTCAACACAAGGTCCGAATTATCCTTCGGCTTGTAAACTCAAAGGGGCTCAAGATTGTTAGTCCATCGTATCAAAAACAAATTTTATGAATCTTGAAGATTTTAGAAATTTATGTCTTTCATTTCCTTGTGCAAAGGAGAATTCGCCCTGGACAGAACCTCAATATCAGAATCTGGTGACATTCACAGTTGCGGACAAATGGTTTTGTCTGCTTGATATGGATAAAAAGGCCTGCAACCTGAAATGTCCGGTGGAGTCAGTAACAGAACTACAGGACAAATATCAGGGAGTGCAACCGGCATGGCACATGAACAAGACACATTGGATTACGGTACTGCTTGATTCCGATGTGCCTGCAGAGGAAATTAAAATCCTTGTAAAACAGGCATATGATTTAATTGTAGCAAGTCTGTCAAAATCCAAACGCGCAGAACTGGGATTATAACAATCAGAACTACTTCCTACCTCCAATGCCGCGTCTGGGCTGAGCTGGTTTCAGCATCTTGTGCGCCTGCATCATGCAACGGTAGGCAAAGCGTCGGTCATCCTCATTCGGATCGCGGCCCCACGGAAGGTCGGACGCAGAGCCACCGCCGCCGCTTCCTTTGGCGAACTGAATTGCCCCATCGAGATACCCGGCGAACAGATACATAGCACATTTCAGAATTTCGTTGGGTTTCTCAGCCATTGCCATGAGAAATTCCCCGTCGAAACCGGCTTTCTGTTCCGGCGTCATTGCCGCCAGCAGAGAGCGCATATCGACAACAGACCTTCCGAACACGGCATCTGTCAGTCTCATGCGCATCTGTTCCTGGTTCTTCTCCGTGAAAGTGTGGTATTCTCTCAGCGCATTGGAGCGTTTCTCGTTGGCAGACTTCAATTCATCCTGAAGCTGTGTGAGCTGCCGGTCGGCGGTCTTGAGTTTTTGGCGTTTGTCTTCAAGTGATGATTCGGTGACACGGAGTTCACCACTAAGGTCTGCAATGCGCTGACGCAGTTCTTCGGCATCGCCGTTCCCTGATTCGAGGTCAGACTCCAGCCGGTCAATCTGGTCATTGAGGTCTGCCTCGCGTGTCTCAAGATTTCCGATCATTGTATTGAGACCCTTGCAGCGTTTCTCCGCCTTACGGATGTCCGCATACAGCTCCTTCAATGTCTCGTGCCTGTCACTAATCTGTATTTCCAAATCATTACACTCACGATGCAGCTCTGCCCGGTATTCCTCGGTTGAACGGTGGCGGGCACCTGTCTCGGTCTTGCTCTGTCCCCGACCGAGACCCCATCGGTCATTGACCAGGGCAAGTTCATTGTGGAGCTGAATGGTCCGTTCACGAAAAGCGTTTTTATCAGAACCGGCAAACATTTCCTTATACGAGAACTTATTTCTCGGTGTAATCGGTAATAAGGTGCAGTGGATATGCGGATTTCGCTCATCGAGGTGGACATAGAAGCCGATGATGTTATCTTCGCCCCACTTGTCGCACGCGAACCTGTAAATGTCTTTTGCCCAATTTTCGATGTCTTTACACCGGGTGATGGATGAATTGTCCGCGCCATGTTCCAAATCAACTGGCTGATTGCCGAAAGCCAGACGGTGCATCTGCTCCCGGCTTCCTCCGAAGATGATATTGACCACAGTACGGCGGTTGCCCTCCTTACCTTTGCGTTCAAGTTCCGCATTAGGGTCCTGGATGCCCCGTTCTTTCAGGGTCTCGCGCATACGTTGCGGGATACTTTTGGAGGTGTCGATCGGTTGGACTATGCAACCCTTGGCTATCTCGAAGTTGAGTCCGGCACGGGTTATATCATAGTTACCGGTCTTGGCGGCACGCTGCCAGTTCTTTTCCGACCACCTTCTCTGATGCTCGTTTGATTGGTTGGTTGTTATGCCCGCAGACGGGCTGCAGTCTATTACTTGCTTTGCCATATAACTGACAATTAGAGGTTAAAGGTATTGTTAAAAGGACCGGAGCTTGCTCCTGAATGGCCTGCCGGATACGGCAACTCCCCGGTGATTTTCAATCAAAGGGGGGAAGTAGGCTCCCACCACATTGACCGATGTGGCAACTTCGCGCAAGCACGTTGTCTATAAGCCGACCTGGACGATGACCACGGGAATCGGTCAGGCATATACCCGGAGAGGCGCACAGCGCACGTCAGAAAGGCTCGGAATGGCCTCCTGCAACGGTGTGGTACCCGCTATTACCGGAAGCAAGCTACGGCACGTTTTAGAGGCTGTTCTTGGTGAAATCGACTTTCAAATGGTTGAAGAATCCGTCGAGCGCATACCGGGCATCTGTAATAGACGCTGGCTCCTTGCTGTTCCTGACAGCGTGAGACTCATGGTCGAGACCGGGACTGTAACCCTTAAGGAGACGGAGCCAGTTCGACCAGTTGCCGGATAGACACACATTGAAGATGCGTCCAAGGCACTCGATGCTATAAGAGTCTGCTGTTTCGGGAAGCTCTGCCGGGCGGTTGTGCCATTTCCCAATCATCTGCCGAATCAGTGAATACTGTAAGGAGGATATTCTATGCGAACAGGCTTCATCGTCTTCCTTGTCAAAGGATTCGAGCGTTTCTTCAAATGTCTCTCCAAGCTCGGAATCGACGATGTAGCCGTCAAGCCATTCGTCCATCTTGCCGGGAACGCTTCACTCTATCACACATGCTGTAAATCAGCTGTTGTTAATAGTCTTTTTCCCAAGGTGGCGAAGGGAACGGTTCCTCATAATCTTTGGCGGTTCGCGCAACGACATCAACTCCCCGACGCCTGAACGCACTTGAGCATTGGCTAAATTCTCTTTCAATTCTTCCATTTTGATTGTGCTTGAAAAATTTTCGGACAGAGTTGATAAAATAGTTCCTACAGTCTTTCTCTTCCCTTCCTTTTTCTCCTTTATCGCGGAGACGGGAGAAGAAACCGTGAATCTGATTTTCAAGTTCCAGACGGCTTACAGCCGGAAACTCACGAAGAATTTCATCATGCCATGATGCATCTGCAAGGAATAGTTTCTCCAACTCATCAAAACTTAAAATTTCATTTGCCTGTCCTTTATTATTAAGGGATATTATATCTTTATCTTGAATATTATTATCTTTAATATTATAAGTGGGCAGGCTGTCAGTCTTGCTATCGGTCTGGCTATCCGTAAGCTCTTCAGTCTCGTTTTCAGTCTGTTCATCGGTATTGCCGTTAGTCCATTTGTCGGGTTCTGAAATGACCATATAAGCGGGTGCCATGGCATTGCCCTTACCTTGTATAAAGGTAATCAAACCTCGCTCGCTCAGTTTGAGACGAGCCGTGAGGAATGTCTGCTTGGCTACCTTGATAGACCGGCAGACAAGAGCCGTCGAGCACTTGAAAGGCATCTTCCACCGTCGGCAGTTGGCACGCTCCAGCAAGAAGAAGAACAGAGCGATCTCGGCGGTTGAGAACGGCTCATATTCATTCTCCTGCCAGAAAGCGTGCATCAGTTCGTAAATGTTGACTCCCTTTGCCATACTTCCATGGATTTTGGTGTTTACAACTGTCAGCATAAGTCATGTTATAGACTATGCTCATTCCGATTGCTTCAGTCATAATGCCTTAACATCGTGGTTGACGACCGGCAAGTTGAAGCGCAAGTTCCGAGTCAACGATAATCTTGCGTCCACACTGGGTGATAGCCTTGTCGATTACTCCGCTCTTCTTAATACGGTTGGCAGTCGGTATGCTGCATCCGAACAGGCGCGCTATTCCGGCCAGACCATACACATAATGCCTGGCGGTATTTCTATCGCTGTCAGAAGTGATAGGAGTCGTTCCTTCTGGTTTCTTCTCGTTGATGATGGCAAGGAATTCCTCACCAGTCATTTGCCACAGAGGTTTGTTCATGAGTTCATTGATATTCATATTATATAATTTTTGATGTCCATATATCAGGGTGATTCGTAGGGATGTCCTATGATGCAAAGTTACTATGTGTGATGAGTGGAGTGTAGGTGTAAAATTGAGAAACCTCTCTGTTATATTTGTCTGAATACCAATGATTAGAAATGAGATGAAAAAATTATTTGAGTGGAATAGGTGGATATATTGTGGATAAAAACGAGTGGAAACACATTTCCGAACATTTATGACTTAATTTAGCCCAAAAACAAATCAAGACCGCACGGAATTGTGCAGCCTCGACTTGTAAAATTTCCTTTGCTCTCTCAATCGAAGAGACTCATGGCATTTGCCCTTACGCTGTCGGCGATGTCAATATAGGGCTTCATTGCCTTATAGTCACTGTGACCGGTCCACTTCATCACTACATTGGGAGCGATGCCAAGCGACAGTGCCTTACATATAAAAGTCTTTCGTCCGGTATGAGTGCAAAGCAGTTCATACTTCGGATATACATGATCAATGCGCTCGTTACCCCGGTATTGGGTTATGCGGACTGGAGTATCGATTCCGGCAAGTTTACCAAGCTCCTTGATGTAAGTGTTCATCTTCTGATTACTGATTACCGGCAACGCCTTGTTATCCTTGAATGGGATATCGGCATACTTCTCCAGTATGGCACGACTGTGTTTGTTCAACTCGATAATCAGACTATCGGCAGTTTTGACGGTCGTGACTTCGATATGGTCATCCTTGATGTCACTTCTGCGAAGGTTTGCCACATCTGAATAACGAAGACCGGTATAACAGCAAAAGACAAGAACATCGCGAACTCGTTCAAGATATTGTTTGGTCGGCGGTATCTGATATTCACGGATAGCTGACAGTTCCTCATCAGTCAGAAAGATAACCTTGGATTGTGTCATCTTCAGTTTCGGTCGGAACTGTCTGTAGGCGAAGTTATGATGATAGCCCTTTGAGGCGCCCCAATCAAGAAAATACTTAATGAAGTACACTTTCTTGTCAATGGTACTGTTCAGCATATCGCACTCTACCCGGAAATAGTCCACAAGATCATTGAGCCCCTTCTCTGTAAAGAAATCAAAAGTAGGATTACGTTTGAATTTCTTGCAGTTTTTCAGATGATTTTTTAGCGCGGCAAGTTTTTCAAATGTCGCTTTAGTCCAACTGTTTTTGCGGCCATACTCGCGAACAAACTCATCATAATATTCCCAAAAAGTTTTTACCTTGGCCTTCTCTTCCTCAACAGCTTCAATAACTGCGGAGGATTGTTGAGGTACTGAAATTTCCTTAAAACGGGTCTTTACTTCATCCATTGAGGGCTTCAAGTCCGAAAACTCATACTCACGGAAGATGTCTTGAAGAAGATTCTCCAAACGGTTTAGTTCGGTATTGATTTCGATTGCGGTTTCTTTGCGTTTGTTAGTGCAGCCATTTTTTACTCGCTGTTTCTTTGCATCCCATTTACTTGCGTCGATTCGGAATCCTGTGAAGTAGTCGAATGTCTTGCCTCCATAAGCCAAACGCATACGGATCGCCAGATTCTCAGTGACCGGAACGCCGTCTTTCTTTCGGGAGTCCAGCCAAAAGTTTATGTTACGTTTAATAATCATGCGTAATCAGTGTTTCTATTTACGCACGAAATTACGCACGATTTTTGAGATATGCAAATATTTTCAATGATATTTCATTTGATGCTGATTTTGTATAAGTCTATGTAACAGCGAATTTTGTAAAATTAATGATACGACCTGATGGTATAGGTGATAATCCCTGTCTTTCCGCTATAATAGGCCGTAAGTTGTAGACTTACGGCCTATTGTCGTAATGAAGGCAGGGTGAGGACCTCGGCGTTCGTAATCGCGAAACGCTTTGGTAGCGAAGCGGACAAAGAATCCCTGTCTTTCCGCATACAAAAGGCTGTGAAAATTATTCACGTTTTTTGCATTTTATATAGTTGCGTCACGCCGAAAATTTTACGGTGCACAACACCATGATAATTGGCAACACTGCTTTATGAGTGGCATTAACTCTTATTAACTGCGTGAATTACAATAGACGTGCTTTCTGTTTGTATATTTGCGTGCATTCGTAATCGATACTAAAATGAAAAGGATTCTGTCGGCCGCCATATTTTTGATGTTGCCGGTCTGCGTTATGTCACAGACCGCCGAAACCGATACCTTGGCTGCTGGAGCGCGGGGCAAATTGATAGACATGACAGATGCCGGGGCTATATTGCGCCCATGGCGCCCTGCCGAAGAATTACTTGATCCGATATGTTATTTTGCGTTGCCTCCGTCTTATGCTGCCGGGTTACATCCGGTCTCAGGTTATAAAGTCGGATTCACGTCAGAGCCATATATTTTTCGGTGGCATGCAGGCGGTCTTTATGGCGCTGCCGCTTCAGTGTCGATGCCGGGGCTAATGGCTGTGGAGAGCGGGCGTCTGACGTTGGAACAGGAATTAGGACAATTTACGCTGTCGGTTTATGGCGAGGCGCTGAAATATGGCTATTTCAGAGGTCTGACGAGTTCTTACGGTTTCGGCGGCTCTGTCACATATCGTGCTTCCGACCGTTTGAGCCTGACCCTTTTCGGTAGCTATTACAGTCCGATGCGGGCGCTGACGCCTGCAATGGCCGGATATATGAATGTACCGTCGGTCGGCGCTTATGCCGATTATAGCTTCAGCAATCGCTGGGGTGTCAAAGCAGGCGTGCAGAGCTATCGTTCGATGGTTACCGGACGATGGGAGACGCAGCCGATGGTGATGCCATATTTCAAAATCTCGCCACAGCATTCGATAGGCCTGGACGTCGGCGGTATGCTCTATCAGATTATAAAATCGGCGGCATATGATAAGAACGATACTTACTCAAATCCTACAATTCCTCCGCCGTTAATGAGAATGCCCGAGGTGTTCTGAGAGTTGAGAAGGGATATAATAAAAAGCGCAGCTGCGTTTGCGTGTTTTGAGGATTAAGGATTAGAGTTGTACTTTTGAGGTCTGGTAGCCTTGGCGTCTGATATAGATGCCGTTTTTAGGATTGTCGACGCGGATGCCTTGAAGGTTATAGTAGACCGCCGGTGTTGCCTGTGCTTTGGCGACGGCAGGTGCTTTGACTGCTGTCGGTGCCATTTTACACGGGGATTCCGCGGGTGCTGCCGAGATTGTCATCATAGCTGAAAGCAGATAAATGTAGCTTTGTTTCATGTGATTGATTTTTGAGGCCCATTCAGTAATGATAATTAAATGCCGGGAGATATTACGCGATGGCATAAAATAAAGAGGGACTCATCACTGAGTTCCTCTTTATGGGTTTCCAATAGGTACAATTTCTAAGGTAAAAAAGATTGTTTTAGGTTTGTGAGGCAAAGGTGGCCGTTTTTTGGCAGGCTGCCAAATTATTTTATATGTTTTACGACATCATTCTTTAACCACTTTTACTTTGCTGCTGTTTTGGTAAATTGTATTATGTTGAAATATAGGAAATTGTCGATTGTATGCGGCGCTTTATAAAAGGATATGACACACTGTTATTTTATGTTAAAATCGCATGGGGCGCTTGCATATTGTTTGAGTACGAAGTTTTTGCCGTCGAAGACGCCGTAGCTGAAATTGCTGATCCAGTCGCCTAAGATTATCAGTCGGGTATTGCCTTCGATAATCTTGTCGACCATGACGTGATGATGGCCTATGACTATGTAGTCTGTGTCGGGATGCTCGGCGGCATAAGCCCGTGCCCACGGTTCTACGGCCGGTGCGATGTCGCGGTCATAAGAGATGTCGGCAGCGCCCGATTTGCGGCTGTCGGCGCTCCATGCGTGGGCGAAGGGGATGGTCCAGCGCGGATGGATGCCTGAGTAGAGTTTCTGACAGAAGCGGTTGCGGAAGATCGAGCGTATGAGGCGGAATGATGGCTTTAGGCGTCCGAGTCCGTCACCGTGGGAGAGGAGGAATCGGCTGCCGTCGATGGTGACACGCTCGCTGCCGTCTATGACAGTGATGCCTATCTCGTCGCGGAGATAGTCGAAGAGCCATATGTCGTGGTTGCCCTTGAACCATATTATTTCGACACCGGCGTCAGCCATGCGGGCAAGGGTGCCGAAAAAGCGCAGGTAGCCGCGCGGAGCCACAGTCTTGTATTCAAACCAATAGTCGAGGATGTCGCCCAAAAGGTAGAGACGCCGTGCTGTCGGCGCGATGCTGTCGAGAAAACGGCAGATGAGGCGCTCGCGGCTGCGGTCGCTGTCAATGTGGGCGGCTCCGAGATGCAGGTCGCTGATGAAGTAGGTCAGACGGCGGTCATCCATGCCTTATAGAAATCCGAGTTCAAGTTTGGCTTCGTCGCTCATCATGTCTTTGGTCCATTCTGGCTCGAAGACGATGTTGATGTTGACCGATTTGACGCCTTCGATGCTCTCGAGCTTATATCGTGCGTCTTCGACAAGGAAATCGGCCGCCGGACAGTTGGGGGCGGTTAGAGTCATGTCGATGTCGAGATTGCCGTCGTCGTCGACCTCGATGCGGTAGATGAGCCCCAGGCTGTAGATGTCTACAGGTATCTCCGGGTCGAAGACCGTGCGGAGCATTTCGACGGTCTTTTCTTCTATCTGTGTGCGTTGCTGTTCTGTCATAATAGCGCAAAAATAATAAAAAGAGGTGTGACGGTGAAATTTCGGAGCTTTAATTTTCTTCTTTCGATTATTCCGATGATTATTTTTGGCAGTTAACAAGCGATTGACTACATTTGTGAGATAAAGAACACATCCAAAATTTTCACTATATGAAGAAACATAATTTTTATGCCGGTCCCTCGATCTTGAGCGACTATACGATCAAGAATACGGCCGGAGCCATCATCGATTTTGCAGACACCGGTCTGTCGATACTCGAAGTGTCGCACCGCAGCAAGGAGTTTCAGGCTGTCATCGACGAGGCCACGGCCCTTGTCAAAGAGCTGCTTGAAGTGCCCGAAGGTTACAGTGTGCTATGGCTTGGCGGAGGCGCGTCCATGCAGTTCTGCATGTTGCCTTTCAACCTCTTGAAAACAAAAGCTTCATATCTCGACACAGGCACATGGGCTTCAAACGCCATCAAGGAGGCCCGCCTCTTCGGTGAAGTCGATGTCGTGGCTTCGTCGAAAGAAGCCAATTATACCTTCATTCCCAAAGGCTTCAGTGTCGACCCCGCATCAGATTATTTCCATTTCACATCAAACAATACCATCTATGGCACAGAGATGCGCGTAGACCCCGAAGTAGGCTGCCGTCTTGTCGCCGACATGAGCTCTGATATCTTCTCGCGTCCGATTGACATCGCCAGATATGACGCCATCTATGCCGGCGCGCAGAAAAACCTCGCTCCCGCCGGTGTCACTCTCGTCATCGTGCGTGATGAGGCTCTCGGCAAAGTAGAGCGTCAGATTCCCACGATGCTCGACTACCGCACGCATATCAAAAAAGGCTCGATGTTCAACACGCCGCCCGTGCTGCCCATCTACTCGGCCCTTCAGACCCTCCGCTACTACAAGATGCTCGGCGGCATCAAGGAACTCGAGCGCCGCGACCTCGAGAAAGCCAAGGTGCTCTACGGCGCCATCGACGAGAGCCGTATGTTCGAGGGCACGGTGACCGATCCCGCCGACCGTTCGATCATGAACGTCTGCTTCGTCATGGCTCCCGAATATAAGGAACTTGAGAAAGACTTCATCGACTTCGCGTCGGGCCGCGGCATCGTCGGCATCAAAGGCCACCGTTCGGTCGGCGGCTTCCGTGCATCGCTCTACAACGCCATGCCTCTCGAGAGCGTCAACGTCCTCGTCGAGGCAATGAAAGATTTTGAGGCTACAAGATAAATAAAATCACTGACACAGAAATCATCAGGATATGAAAAAGATACTTGTCGCCACCGAAAAACCCTTCGCCGCCATTGCCGTCAAAGGCATCCGCAGCGAAATCGAAGGCGCCGGCTATGAGCTTGTGCTCCTTGAGAAATATGGCTCGCGTGCCGACCTCCTCGCCGCCGTGGCCGATGCCGAGGGACTTATCGTCCGCAGCGACATCATCGACCGCGAAGTCATCGCCGCAGCGCCCGAGTTGAAAATCATCGTCCGCGCCGGCGCCGGATATGACAATATAGACCTCGAGGCCGCACGCGAGCGCGGCATTGTCGTCGAGAACACCCCCGGACAGAATTCAAACGCCGTCGCCGAACTCGCCTTCGGCATGATGGTGATGGCTGTCCGCAATATGTATAACGGCACCTCGGGCAGCGAGCTCAAAGGCAAGCGCCTCGGCATCCAGGCCTTCGGTCAGGTCGGCCGCAACATTGCCCGCATAGCCAAAGGCTTCGGCATGGAAGTCTCAGCTGTCGATCCTTACTGTCCCGCCGCTGTCATGGAAGAAGCCGGAGTCACTCCGTGTGCCACCGTCGCCGAGCTTTACCGCGACAACAATGTTGTGTCGGTCAATATCCCCGCCACCCCCGAGACTATCAAGTCAATCGGCTATGACCTGCTCGTTTCGATGCCCAAAAACGCTCTTGTCGTCAACACGGCCCGCAAGGAAGTCATCGACGAAGAAGGCCTCGCCCGCGCTCTTGCCGACCGTGCCGACCTCAAATATGTCGCCGATGTCAAGCCCGGTAACGCCGACGAACTGAACGAACGCTTTGCCGGCCGGGTCTTCTTCACCCCCAAGAAGATGGGCGCCCAGACCGCCGAGGCAAACATCAACGCCGGCATCGCCGCCGCACGCCAGACTGTGGCATACCTCCGCGACGGCATCGACCGCTTCCGTGTAAACTGATCACCAGAAAAAACTAACATAATATAAATACCGTTTCTATGGCTACTAAACCGTTCAAATATCAGCCGATGTTTCCCCTCGGCCCCGATACCACAGAATACTACCATCTCACATCTGACTACGTCAAAGTAGAGAACTGGGGCGGTCACGAATTTCTCGTCGTCGACCCCGAGGCGCTGACCGTCCTTGCCCGTCAGGCCACACACGACAACGCTTTCATGCTCCGTCGCGAGCACAACGCCATGGTTGCCAAGATTCTGAGCGACCCCGAGGCTTCACAAAACGACAAATTCGTCGCTCTGACGATGCTCCGCAATGCCGAGGTCGCCGCCAAAGGTCAGCTGCCGTTCTGCCAGGACACCGGCACAGCCATCGTCCATGGCGAAAAAGGCCAGCTCGTATACACCGGCTGCGACGACGAAGAGCGCATCTCCGAGGGCGTCTACAAGACATATACCACCGACAACCTGCGCTACAGCCAGAACGCTCCGCTCAATATGTACGACGAGGTCAACACAGGCTGCAACCTTCCCGCCCAGATTGACATCCACGCCACAGAGGGTGACGAATATCACTTCCTCTTTGTCGCCAAAGGCGGCGGCTCGGCCAATAAGACATATCTCTATCAGGAGACCAAGGCCCTCATCAACCCCAAGACCCTGCTTCCATTCCTTGTCGAGAAGATGAAATCGCTCGGCACGGCGGCTTGCCCTCCCTATCACATCGCCTTTGTCATCGGCGGCACATCGGCCGAGATGAATCTCGCGACAGTCAAGAAAGCATCGGTCAAATATTACGATTCGCTCCCCGACCACGGCAACGAACTCGGCCACGCCTTCCGCGACAAGGAACTCGAGCGTCAGCTCAAGATCGAGGCCGAAAAGCTCGGCCTCGGCGCACAGTTCGGCGGCAAATACTTCGCTCATGACATCCGCGTCATCCGTCTCCCCCGTCACGGCGCTTCCTGTCCCGTCGGCCTCGGCGTCAGCTGCTCTGCCGACCGTAATGTCAAGGCCAAGATCAACCGCGAAGGCCTCTGGATCGAGAAACTCGACAGCAATCCCGGCGAACTCATTCCCGAAGAATACCGCCGTCAGGGCGAAGGTGAGGTCGTCAAGATAGACCTCAACCGTCCGATGCCCGAAATTCTTGCCGAGCTTACGAAATATCCCGTCTCGACACGTCTCTCGCTCAACGGCACCATCATTGTCGGCCGCGACATCGCCCACGCCAAGATCAAAGAGCGTCTTGACCGCGGCGAAGAGATGCCTCAGTATCTCAAAGACCATCCCATCTATTACGCCGGGCCCGCCAAGACGCCCGCAGGCATGCCCTCAGGCTCGTTCGGCCCGACGACCGCAGGCCGTATGGACAGCTATGTCGACCAGTTCCAGGCAGCCGGCGGCTCTATGGTGATGATCGCCAAGGGCAACCGCTCGAAACAGGTCACCGACGCCTGCCACAAACACGGCGGCTTCTACCTCGGCTCTATCGGCGGTCCGGCTGCCGTGCTGGCTCAGAACTCAATCAAGAGTGTCGAGCTTCTTGAGTATCCCGAACTCGGCATGGAAGCAATCTGGAAAATCGAAGTCGAAGACTTCCCCGCTTTCATCCTCGTTGACGACAAGGGCAACGACTTCTTCACCGAGATTTCAGAAAAATGCAAAACTTGCGGCCTCAATAAATAAAGCGCCTAAGACATAGAACGCCATAATCTCCGGAGGGCGCCACGAGCGACTCCGGAGATTTGTTTTTCTCCGGCTCTAAACTTTCCCGGCGTCCTCGCGTCTAAAATATAAACTCAACTATAATTATATATGAGAAAAACGATTTTAATTATTCTTTCGCTTGTCGCGACTGTAATGGCATTGTCGGCTGCAACGCCCGATTTTGCCTATCCTCAGACGGTTATAGCCGATTGCGAGAAACGGCTGTCGTCGCTCGACGGCAGTGCGGGGCAGAAGGCCGACATCAGCCGGGCCGAGTGTCTGCTCGATATTGTCTATGCCCGCGGCCTTGTCGACCAACAGAGCTATTTCAACGCTCCGGCACTCGTCGACAGCGTCGCCCGTCAGATAACAGACCCTGCCGTCAGGGCGCTTGTGCACCTCATCGATGCCGACATTTATTCGAGCATCTATAACGCCAGCGCCTACCGCTACGATCAGGTGAAGACGCCCGACCAGCCACTGCCGGCCGACATCTCGGAGTGGAACGGACGTCAGTTCCGTGCTGTCATCGACAGTCTTGTCAATGAGGCGGTCGCCCTCGACAGCGTCGCCGGCCGTCAGCCGCTTGCCGACTTCTCGGCTGTCATCACTGCCGATGCGGCAGCGCGCTATCTCTATCCGACCGTCTACGACTTTATCGCCCTCAAGGTATCGGGCCTGACGCAAAACGGTGATGCCGCCGCGCCGATGCGCCGCGCCCTCGCCCGCACCCCCCGCCGCTCAGCCCCATGGTTCAACTGGCAGGTGAAGATACTGCAAGGCATGCTGAGTTTTCAAAGCAGAAGAGGCTTTTATATAAATGGATCTGATTTGGATATAAATCCAAAGCTTAAATCATTATATTACAGTAATAATGACTGTGAGGCTTCGGGAATTGTCCTGATGGCTTTGCTTGATAACATAGGTCAGTACCGAAAAAAAGATGCTAAGGAACTGCAGTCTTTGAAAGATTATATCGCAGCATATCCCGAGTTCTTATTCATCAACAGTCTGAAGAATAATTTGACTCGCCTTACTACAAGAAAGGTCAGCATCACGGCTCCGGTGTTCGTAAATGTCGATACTCCGGCAAAACTATCTGTAAACTATAATTTTACTGACAAAGCAGGCTATGTAGTATATAAGTATCCATATGGTGTGGATAATATAACCAAAACTGATATGTCGAAATATTATATCAAAAAAGACTTTATAGACGTATCGGCTGATGAAGGTGATTGTGATACGGTTATGACGCTTAGATTGAAGGAGCCTGGAGTTTACTATGTCGTAGCTTCCGATAGCCCTGTGGCTACGCATAAGAACATTAATAATGGCTGTCGTGTAGTTGTGACTCCGTTTATACCTGCGGCAATATGCGGCCAGACTTACGACATATTTTTTATGTCTTTTGCCGATGGCCGTCCAGTCAAGGATGTAGAGGCATATTATAAAAAAAGAGGTAAGAGCGCAGTGACAAAAATTGGAATCAGCGATTCGGACGGTATGATAAAAGTTGGCCGAAAACGCTCACGTTCTTTGGACGACGGTTATGCGACATTCAGATATAAAGGCGTTGATTTTGGAGATAGATTCACGTTATGTTTAGACAAAGAAATGGAATTTCTTGTAAAGGATTCTATAGAAGCAGGTGTTGGTATTTTTACTGACCGTAAGCTTTATCATCTTGGTGACTCTGTCGGATGGGCGGTTTTACTCTATGGTGCAGCTCCTGTCAACAAGTTTAGGCCGCAGGTGCAAAATAATCGCTCTGTCAAGGTTGTGATGTATGATGTCAACGACCAGTTTGTCGATTCGCTGACAGTCGAGACTGATGATTATGGTCGAGGCCACGGATTTTTTAAGTTACCCGATCAAGGTCTTACCGGAGATTATAGCTTGAAAGCATATAACGTTGATTTCTTGTCCAAAAATAACTTGGATGTAACAAAAAAACAATATATAAGTTTAGGTGAGTGTGGCCTGACGGTAAGCGACTTTAAACTGAAAACTTTTAAAGTCGAAATAGTGGCGGTCAATAGGAATTGTCCTGCTGAAGGAGACGTTACCCTAAAAGGAAAAGTCATGACTTTTACAGGAATGCCGGTGGCTGATGCAAATGTTGTTACTGATATACATGCTTTGGCCGGTTATGGTTGGAATGCCCGGCGGGTATTTATGAATAATGTCGAGACAAAATCAGATGCTGACGGTATGTTTGAAATCGTCGTCGACCATAGCATGACAGGTGAAACAAAATATAATAATTACAGCTGTTATATCAAGGTATCTACATCAAATGGCGAAAGTGCCCTCCTGCAGAAGAGTGTCTCGACAGGCAAACCCTATAAGTTGACATGTTATTTAAATAGAAAAAAGTGTTTTAACACAGATTCTGTAACGCAAATATCTGTGGGGGCAGAGAATGTCGAAGGTAATCCGGTAGATATTCCTTTAATCTGGACTTTAAAACCCGAGAGCAAAGATTCTAATATCGTTGCGAGCGGAGAATGTTCCTCTACAAAAGGTATTTCAGCGGATTTTAGCGATTTGGATGCCGGAGACTATATTCTTTCAGTGTGTCCTGTCGATACTGCTATGGCTGACAGCATTGACGCTTCGATTAAATTATACAGTATCGCCCGTAATGTGATGCCCGAAACTACAAAGGCGTTCTTTGTTCCTGAGGAAAACAAGATTACTACTGCTAAAGATGGAACATTTACAGTTTTGATTGGCACTGCCGGTCATGGTAAAACTTATATGTATTCAGTCTTTAACGGCGGAAATGATATAGGCCATATCGAGCAGAAGGAATTGGAATATGGTTTCCATAGATTGTCTTATAAACTTGAAGATAATTGTGACGAAGGCCGATTATATATATTTACCGTCCGTGACGGTGTTAATTATACCGAAGAGTTCAATGTTATACGTGGTCGAGCAGAAGCACCGGAAATATCTATTGTGTCCTTCAGAGATAAATTGAGTCCCGGTGCTAAAGAAAGCTGGACTTTGAATTTTAAATATGATGGCGTTAGCTCGCAAGGTGCGATGGTCGCTACGATGTATAATTCGGCTATCGATCAGATAAAAAATTACTTCTGGCCATTTTTCTACTTCCCCGAACGTGTATTCAGTATGAACTACCAAAGTGTAAACCGATACTCAATGGGTAAGATGTCATCTGAATATTATAAATATAATAAATATCTTGAGGAAGTAAGGCTGATAGCTCCTGTTTTTAATCCTCAACTGACATATTATGGCCTGCAGAGAATGAGAATGTATAAGTCGGCCAATAGAGTGACTGCAGCAGGCGGGGTCGTGGAAGAAGAGGTCGAAATGGCGGATAATGCGGTTTATGCTGCATCCGATATGTCAGCAAAAATAACACCTGTCGGTGGTGGATATGCTATGCCTGAAGATGGCGGACCTGTTGTAAACAAAACAGACCGGCCCGATAACTTCGAGTATCGCGAGGGTGAGGTGCTACAGGCCTTCTGGAAGCCTGATCTGACTTTTGATGCCGAGGGCAATTCTGTCATCAGTTTTACTGTTCCCGACGCCAACGCCACATGGAGCTTCAGAGCCTTCGCCTGGACTAAGGATGTCAGCACGGCAACGCTGTTCAAAGAGATTATATCAAACAAGCCCGTGATGGTGACGCCGCAGCTGCCGCGCTTCCTGCGCGCCGGCGATAAGGCCCGACTTATAGCCAATGTCTTCAATAACAGCGATTCGACCATCACTGTCACTTCGGTAGTCGAAGTCTTCGATACCAACAGCGGGACAGTGACACGCAGCGTTACGTCGACCGACACCATCGCCCCGATGGCTTCGACCTCCGTCTCAATCGAGGTCGCAGCCGACGGCAATGCCTCGGCCATAGGCTATCGCGTGCGTTCGACATCAGGCCGTTTCAGCGATGGTGAGCAGGATTATATCGCCGTGATGCCGTCGACATCTGACGTCATCGAGAGCGACAATTTCTATCTCAATCCCGGCGAGAGCGACTACAGCGTCAGACTTCCCAAGGGCAAGATGGAATCGGTCACACTCGAATATAACGCCTCGCCGGCCTGGGAGGTCATCAAACAGCTGCCCGCTCTCGCTGTCTGCGAGTCATATACATCTACCGGAGCTGCGCGCCGTCTCTTCGGCGCTGCCGTCAGCTCGGGCCTGCTTAAGAAATATCCGGCACTCGCCCGTGCCATCGAGACATGGAGTGCCGACAGCGCGTCGCAGGCTCTCGTCTCGCGCCTGAGTCAGAACGAAGACCTCAAGACCGCCGCACTGACCGAGACCCCGTGGGTTCAGGCCGCTCAAAGCGACAGCGAACGCATGGCCCGTCTCGTCGCGCTGCTCGACAGCAAGGCCGTTGCGCGCAATATGGCCGCTTCAATCAATAAACTCAAGACACTCAAGGCTGCCGACGGCGGCTGGCGCTGGGGCGAGTGGGAGAGCAAGGGCAATGCATGGTCGACCCGCTCGACCCTCTACTCGCTCGGCCAGCTTAATGCCATCGGCATGATGCCGGCTGATAAAGAGCTCAGAGCGATGATTGAGTCGGCCTTCGCCTTCCTCGACGTGAAGTCTGCGAAGATTTATCCCGACCTCGGCCTGTCGGCAATCCTTGCGATGTTCCCCGACCATGAGCTGAGTCTCAAAGAACGTCAGATTGTCAACGCGACGACTGCATATATTAATAAGGAATACCGCAAATTCGGCACAGCCGAGAAAGCCCGTGCCGCCATCGTGCTCGACGCTTTCGGCTACAAGGCTATGGCGCGTCAGCTGATGGAGTCTGTCGCGCAGTTCGGCGTCAGCTCGAAAGATAAGGGCACGTCGTTCCCCTCGGTCACCAATGTCGACAGCTATGCCGACCTGCTCTTTGCTTTCGCCCGCATCGAGCCGCAGTCGTCGGCCATCGACGGCATGCGTCAGTGGCTCGTTGTGCGCGGTCAGGCCACATCGCGTCTCGGCTCGTTTGACCCGACGCGTCTGATAGCTGCCTTCGAGATGACGGGCAGCGACTGGAATGTCAGCGGCGCCGCTCCGACGGTGACACTCGGCGGTGAAGCCGTCAGCGTCGGTTCGGTCGAGCCTGTCACAGGTCATCTGATTGCGCAGTTGCCCACAGACGCCTCGGGCAAGAAGCTCGCCGTTGTGCGTGACAACGCCGCCGGACCAGCCTACGGAGCCGTCATCTCGCGCTATGTCAGCGCTTCGGCCGACGTCAAGGCTGTCAAATGCGACGGTCTGTCGATAGAAAAGCGTCTGACCGTACAGCGCGGCGACCGCTGGGAGTATGCCGACAGCCTGCGCCTCGGCGACCGTGTCAGAGTGCTTCTGACTATCAAGGCCGACCGCGACCTCGAGTATGTCACTGTTATTGACGAGCGTCCGGCGTCGTTCGAGCCTGTCAGTCAGCTGCCGGGATATGTCTACAGCGCCGGTCTCGGCTTCTATCGCGAAAACAACGATACCGACACACGTCTTTTTGTCGGCTATATGCCCAAAGGTACTTATCAGATTACTACAGAGATGACCGTCGGCTTTGCCGGTGAGTTTACTTCTGGTATAGCAACGGCTCAGAGCAGTCTCGACCCGTCCATAACGGCCCACAGCTCCGGCCGCAGCCTCATCTGCCGGTGATAGGCGCTTACAGCTCATAAACGACACCCCCGGAGGTTTTCAATGGCCTCCGGGGGTGTTTTAATTTTACCGGGGATGATTAGAGACAGTCGCTTACTTTTTATCGCTGTCGGCAACCTTGTCTATAGACGTGGTATAGTCGATTATTGCCTTGGTCTGTGCTGAAGGCAGATCAGGATTCTCGGCAACGAATTCTTCGGCGGCTTTCTGACGTATTGCGGCTGCGCCCTGCGAGTTATCCCAGTGGAACGGTACAAACTCCGTGCCGAGTGAGTCCCACGACGCTTTCTTGAATTTCAAAATCACAAAGGGCAGAACGACAAACAGCAGTGTGCCGCTTATAAGGACGGTAAACCATACAGTGTGCGAGCCCATATCCATCTGACTCGGCGGGAAGAAGCTGAAAATGAAAGCTACAAGCGAGCCTAAGAAACCGACGCCCGAGATGAGCCACATGACGCCGTTGCCGGTCTTGCCCAGTCGATAGGGACGCGGGGCGTTTTTCATATTATAGCGCAGGCGTATGGCTGAAGCGAACATAAGCAGGTAGGCTATGAGATAGAGGATACATGTGAGCTGTGAAAGTATCTGATAGAAACTCTGAACAGAAGGCATGAGGACCATAAGGAATGCGAGCACGGTCACGATGCCGCCCTGTACGTAAAGGATATTTTTCTGTACGCCGTTCTTGTTGGTTTTCTGGAAGAATTTGGGCAGATAACCGGCCTGGCCTACGGCAAACACACCTTTCGACGGACCGGCGACCCACGTAAGCACTCCGGCGAGTACGCCGAATGCCAGAGCCACGGCTATTACAGGTGACAGCCAGTTGATATGGAGAATGCTGAAATAGCGGTCAAAACCGACAAGAAGACTCTGTACGAGGTTGATGTCTTTGGCGGGAATTATGACGCCGAGGGCATAAGTGCCGAGAATGAAGATGGCCACAGTGGCGAGCGCGCCGATGATAACGGCTTTAGGATAATTGACCGTCGGATTCTTGATTTCCCTTACATGCACACCGCTCATCTCCATGCCTGCGTAGAACAGGAAAATAGAGACAGCCAGGACGATGTTGTTGAAATTAGAGAAGTCGGGGATGAAACTGCCGTGCCAGTCCATCTGCGACTGGCCGCCGGTGGCAAGATATACCACGGCACAGACCACAATTAGACCTACAGGGATGATCGTGCCCACAAGACCGCCGATTTTAGATACCTTGCCGACCCAGCCCATGCCTTTCAGCGATATGAAAGTCGCAAGCCAGTAGATTGCAAGGACTACGATTATCGTATAATATTTATTAGCGGCGAGATGGGTGTCATAGACATGGTCGAGACCTATGAACGCCAGTGAAACGGCGCCGAATGTCAGTACGGTAGGATACCATATCGTACTCTCGATCCACTGCAGCCAGATTCCGAGAAATCCGGCCTTGTCGCCGAAGGCTTCTCCGATCCATCTGAACATACCGCCCTGCTGATAGGGGAACATCGCTGCAAGCTCGGCGGCCACCAGCGACACCGGAACAAGAAAGACCAGTGCGGCAAGAATGTAATAGAACGCCGAACTTACTCCATATTCGGCTTCAGCCGGAAGTCCCCTCAGTGAGACAACCGCGACAATGTTCATTATGACAAGGGTGAACACTCCCATTTTTGCGGCTTGCTTGACAGTCGCTTTTGTTTGTCCGGAAGAATTTGACATAATAGTAGGTGTTTAAGATTAAGATGAATATAATCAGCCTTCGGCGATTGTCACTTTGTCGCCGCTGTAGATGCCGAGACCGAGTTTGTGCATAAACAGTTTTATGGCGGTCTGGGCTTTGACCGAGTTGCCGGCGTCATCAAGCGGGGGAGCGAAGGCGGCTATGCCGAAAAGTCCTGGCATCACACCCATGACACCGCCTCCGACACCGGTTTTGGCAGGGATGCCCGATGTATAGAGCCAGTCGCCGGTATGCTGATAAAAACCGACCGAAGCTATCATGGTTGTTATCTTTTCGGATATTTCGGCAGCGAACACCTGCTTTCCCGTGACCGGGTTGAGGCCTTTGTTTGCGATGGTGGCGCCCATCACGGCGAGCTGCGACGATGTTATGCCGAGTGAACACTGTCGCGTATAAAGGTCGAGGCTCATGTCTACGTCATCGTATATGCGCCCGTAGTTTTTCAACAGCCATGATATGGCACGGTTGTTGAAGTTGGTGGCCGTCTCGCTCTCATAGAGCTCGTCGATGAGCTCGGGCGCCGAGCCGCAGAGATCGGTGATGTTGTCGGTGATGGCCTTCCATTTTTCGGCAGACGCGCCCTGCGGGGCGACCATCGAGCAGGCTGAAATGGCGCCCGCGTTGACGAGAGGTGTCGACGGATGGTCGTTTTCGAGCAGGATGGCGAAAATAGAGTTGAACGGCAGCCCGGTG
Source organism: uncultured Porphyromonadaceae bacterium (assembly GCA_902493335.1). GTDB lineage: Bacteria > Bacteroidota > Bacteroidia > Bacteroidales > Muribaculaceae > CAG-873. Next base: position 9,299 of record CABUPJ010000002.1, on the reverse strand, counting down.
GCGTCGGCGCCGATGCGTTCGAGCACTCCGGCCGGAGTGTGCTGTATCATGGCCAGAATCGCTGTCGGCACTTTCGACACAGACTCGATGCCGAATCTATACTCCGTGTCGCCGAAATTGAATGACGTGCCGTCGGTCAGGGTGACGCTCAGACCGAACAGTTTCGGGTCGATGTTGGCGAGATAAGGTATATAGTTGGCATTGGCACCTCCGGTGACGCTCTTTGATTCGTTATAGGCTTCTGTGGCAGCCTGTTTTATCTCTGATAGTGTTATTTTTCTTTCCATAGTTAAAACGTTGGCGGGATGTTGATGGAATCGACTGAGAAAGATAAAAATAAAGACAGGCGGCAGGTGTGTATGTCTGTATATACTCCACCTGCCGCGCTGTTCTGTGGTCTGATTTAGCTGTCGCAAGCGGGGCTTACGGTTATTTGCCGGTGTGGTTGAATGATTTGCTTGCGAGAGGGATGTTTTTCTCCATGGCGATACGTGTCGTCGTCGGGTATTCGAGAGCATTCAGCTCGGCCACGGCTGCGGTAATATCGTGGAGGAGTTCGTCGCACATGTCGCGGCTGAAGCCCTGTTTGCAGAGCACACGCATCACAACCATGTCCTGGATATTGACCGGCATCGCATAGGCCGGTACCATCCAGCCGTGCTGAGCCAGTTTGTCCTGAAGGTCATAGAGTGTCCATTTGGCATCTTTCTGGACTTCGGGCTTCATAAGCCATGTCACGATGGGGTTGGGAACATCGGGCGAATAGGGTATGAATTCGGGGAAGGCCGAAATCTGCGAGTGGAGATACTTGGCTATCTGCATCGAGTTGTACTGGACATTCTTGTAACCCTCGAATCCGAGGCGGATAAACTGATAGTACTGGCCGAGTATCTGTGCGGCCGGACGTGAATAGTTCAGACCCACCTGGGTTACTTCAGCGCCGAGGTAGTCGACTGTGAACGACATGTCGGCTGGCAGATACTGTTTGTCTTTCCAGACTACCCATCCGAGACCCGGATATACGAGACCGAACTTGTGGCCCGATGTACTGATCGAGAGCACCCATTTCAGGCGGAAGTCCCATTTCTTGTCAGGATTGATGAACGGCAGGATGAAGCCGCCGGTAGCTGCGTCGATATGGATGCAGACTTCATTGCCTGTCTCGGCGTTGTATTTGTCGAGAGCTTTGTCGAGAGCCTCGACGTCGTCGTTAAGACCTGTCCAGGTGACACCCTGTATGGCAACGACGCAGAATGTGTTTTCGTCACACATCTTGATGGCCTGGTCGATGTCGAGAGTGGGGTGTTCGGTCGACAGAGGCACCTGACGCATCTCGATGTTCCAGAGTGTGGCGAATTTTTCCCACACGACCTGATAACCGGCCGAAATGACGAAGTTGGGTTTGTCGTAGGGTTTGCCGGCTTTCTTGCGGCGTTCGATCCAGCGTTTCCACGCGGCGATGCCGCCGAGCATACAGGCCTCGGACGAGCCGATGGCGAGAGCGCCGGTTTTCCATTTCTTCTGTTCGGGTGTGTTCCAGAGATTTGCGACTATATTGATACATTTCTGGCACATAACGGCCACACGGGGATACTCTGTCTCGTCAATATAGTTGATGTTGATGGCCTCGTTCATAAGCTTGGTCGCATACTCGTCCATATAAGTGGTTACGAACGTGGCAAGATTCAGACGCGGCTGTGTCTGGGCAAAAGTCTCGTCTTTTACCATCTGATAGGCTACTTGAGGTGTTGTAGGGCCGTCAGGAATTTTTTCTACCGGTGCGGGGTTGAGCATCGCGTCTTGTCCGAAGGGATCGCTTTTTACGTCGCCTTGACGATAATTAGGGTCAATCATTAGTATGTAATTTAAATTGTTGGTAATATCTACCGGCTGACAAGAGCGATCGTAGCTTCACGGCGGTGCTCTATTGACCGGGAAAATAAGCTCATTTGCTTACTATAACGTCCAACAATAAAAATAGTTCCATACTTTGATTTAAAATTGTCTAAGAGCCGGTTCGGCTATCTGATATTCCTTTTGTCGAGGGCTGCGCGGTAGCGGCGCGCGTTGGCCTGATGGCCCGCATAGTCGGTGGCGAAGTTGTGATAGCCCGAGAAGTCTTCTCTGGCGCACATATAGATGAAATCATGTGCGGGGGCGTCGAGTACGGCTTCGAGACTCGAGCGTTCGACAATGCGTATCGGACCGGGCGGAAGGCCGGTGTTGCGGTAGGTGTTATATGGCGAATCTACCGTGAGGTGTTTGTTGTAAAGACGCCGCAGCGAGAAGTCGCCGATAGCGAACTTGACTGTCGGGTCGGCCTGAAGTTTCATGCCTTTGGCGAGGCGGTTTAGATAGAGACGTGCCACAAGCGGCCGTTCGTCGCTCTTGGCTGTCTCCTCTTCGACGATTGACGCCACAGTTGCTATTTCGACGGGCGTCAGTCCCATCGCCCTGGCACGGGCGCGGCGGCTGTCGTTCCAGAAATCGTTGCGCACGCCGGCTATCCCGGCGACGACATCATCGGCCCTGTCGGTCCAGTAGAACTGATAGGTGTCGGGCAGAAAGGCCGCGGGGTATTGCGGCGCTTTGAAACCCATGGCAGGCAGGACGCTGTCGCAGGCGGCGATGAAGGCGTCGGCGTCAAACTCCATGCGTGAGGCGATGCGGCGGGCGAGGGCGTCGAGGGTGCGGATGTTGTTGAATGTCACATTGACGGGCGACTGACGGCCGTTTTTAATGCGGCGGCTGACCGAAAGGACGCTTGCGCCGGGGTCGACGACATATGAGCCGTGAGACGCAGAGACATCGCCGCCCTGAAGCTCCCACAGACGGTAGACAGCCGAGCCATAGCCTGAGCCGAGCGCCGTGACGAGACTGTCGCGTAGGTCGGCGGCTGTTGCCGCGGCGGGAACGCGGACTCTTACTTTTTCTCCGTCAAATGGTTGACTTATATATCTGTAGATATAAAGGCCCGTGGCGGCGGCAATCACGATGAGAGCTGCGGCCGAGCCAAGGATGATTTTTTTCGTGCCGGTTTTCATATCGCCGACAAAAATATAAAAAATATCGCCAACCGATGGCAATATGTCATATAAATGTGTACATTTGCGTTTTAAATATAATGTTATGGAACAGTCAAAGAAGTATCTCTTATCAGAGAAAGACATACCGACGGCATGGTTTAACATCATTCCGTCGATGCCGGTCAAGCCGCGCCCTATGCTCAACCCCGCGACACACAAACCTCTGACGGTCGAAGACCTCTATCCGCTCTTCTCAGAAGAAGCGTCGCGTCAGGAACTTAACTTTACCGATTCGTGGATCGAGATTCCTGATGAGGTGCGCGATCTTTATAAAATATGGCGTCCGACGCCGCTTGTACGCGCCCGCGGTCTCGAGAAAATGCTCGATACCCCGGCAAAAATCTATTTCAAGAACGAAAGTGTCAGTCCTGTCGGCAGCCACAAACTCAATTCGGCCATCCCGCAGGCCTACTACTGCAAGAAACAGGGTGTCACCAACATCACCACCGAGACCGGCGCGGGGCAGTGGGGCGCGGCACTGTCGCTGGCGAGCCGCATGTTCGGCCTCGAACTGGCCGTCTATATGGTCAAGATTTCTTATAATCAGAAACCCTACCGCCGCTCGATCATGCAGACCTACGGCGCCGAGGTCATAGCATCGCCGAGCATGTCGACAAAGGCCGGCCGCAAGATTATCACCGAACACCCCAACTATCAGGGCTCGCTCGGTACGGCCATCAGCGAGGCCGTCGAACTTGCCATGTCGACACCCAACTGCAAGTATGCCCTCGGTTCGGTTCTCAATCATGTGGCTCTCCATCAGACAGTCATCGGTCTTGAGGCCGAGAAGCAGATGGAGATGGCCGGTGATTATCCAGACATCGTCATCGGCTGTTTCGGCGGCGGCAGCAACTTCTCGGGCATTGCCTTCCCGTTCCTGCGCCATAACCTCTCGGGCGAGCGCTCGACCGAGTTTATCGCTGCGGAGCCCGCGTCGTGTCCCAAGCTGACTCGCGGCGTCTTCAGTTATGACTTCGGCGACGAGGCCGGCTACACGCCACTGATACCGATGCTCAGCCTGGGTCACAATTTCTCGCCCGCCAACATCCATGCCGGCGGTCTGCGCTATCACGGGGCCGGCTCGGTTGTCAGCCAGCTCAAGAACGACGGTCTCATCGGCGCTGTCGACATCCCTCAGCTCGAATCGTTCGAGGCCGCGACTCTCTTCGCCAAAAGCGAGGGCATAATTCCTGCGCCGGAGTCGGCCCACGCCATCGCGGCAGCCATCCGTGAAGCCCGCAAGGCCAAAGAGGGCGGCACATCACCGGTGATACTCTTCAATCTCTCGGGCCACGGACTCATCGACATGACCGCTTATGACCGCTATTTCGCCGGCGACCTCGCCAACTATGAAGTGCCCGACAGCGAAATCACAGACAATACAAACGACCTCGAAAAACTCTGAAACAAGTTCTGAACCCCATAAAAACCTGCCTCCCGCAGCACGGAAGGCAGGTTTTTTGCACGTATATGCCCTCTATGTGAATTTTTTTTGCCAACTTTGCATATTGTTTATAGAAATAAGGAACGAAATCTGTTAAAATGAATTTCTCTGCAGATCTGATAGCACAGCAGATTGGCGGTACGGTCGAGGGAGACGGTAACGTCTGCGTCGGCTCATTCGCCAAAATTGAGGAAGCCGGCCCCGGCTCGATTACCTTTCTTGCAAATCCGAAATATACCCATCATATATATGACACCAAGGCGAGCATCGTGCTCGTGCGCCGCGATTTTGTGGCCGAGCATCCTGTCAGCGCCACGCTCATACGTGTCGACGACCCTTACGCGACGCTTTCGGCGCTCATGACTCTCGCCGCCCAGGCCACACAGCCTGTGCTGACCGGCATCGAGCAGCCGTCGTTTATAAGCGATAAAGCCACAGTCGGCAGTGATGTCTATGTCGGGGCGTTTGCCTATATCGGCGAGGGCGCCCGCATCGGCGATAATGTCAAGATTTATCCGCAGGCCTATGTCGGTCGTAATGTCACCGTCGGCGACGGCTCGATCATCTATCCCGGCGTCAAGATTTACGACGGCTGCAAGATCGGCAGCCGCTGTATTCTTCACAGCGGTGTCGTCATCGGCGCCGACGGCTTCGGCTTCGCGCCTGCGGCCGACGGCTACCACAAGATACCTCAGATCGGCATCGTCGAGATTGCCGACGACGTCGAGCTGGGCGCCAACACCACAGTCGACCGTGCGACGATGGGTACGACACGCATTGGCCGCGGTACCAAGATCGACAACCTCGTGCAAATCGCTCACAATGTCGAGGTCGGAGCCAATACAGTCATGGCGGCTCAGGGCGGCGTGGCCGGTTCGGCCAAGATCGGCGACTGGTGTATGATCGGCGGTCAGGTCGGCATTGCCGGTCACATAAAGGTCGGCGACCGAGTCGAGGTCGGCGCCCAGAGCGGCATACCCAACAACGTCGCCGACGGCAAGCGTCTGATGGGTTATCCTGCCGTCGCGGCCGGTCAGTTTGCCCGACAGGCGAGCTGGGTCAAGCATCTCGGCGAACTCTACAGCCGCGTCGACCGTCTTGAAAAAATGTCAGAAACAGAAAACGAATAATAAACCAACAACATTATACATACTCCATGAAACAGTTGACCATAAGCGAAGCCTTTACTGTCAAGGGCAAAGGACTTCACACCGGCGCCCATATAACAGCAGAGTTTTGCCCGGCGCCCGATAACCACGGATATAAAATACAGCGCGTCGATCTCGAAGGCCAGCCGGTCATCGACGCATTGGCCGAGAATGTCGTGGCTACCAACCGCGGCACAGTCATCGCCAAAGGCGACGTGTCGGTCAGCACCATCGAGCACGCCATGTCGGCTCTCTATGCCGCAGGCGTCGACAACTGCCTCATCAAGGTCGATGCTCCCGAGCTTCCCATTCTCGACGGCAGCGCAAAGATCTATGCCGACGAAATAGCCCGCGTAGGTTTGACAGAGCAGGCTTCTGACAAAGATTTCTACTATGTCAAGAGCAAGATTGAGATTTCGTCGCCCGAGACAGGCTCTAAAATCATGATCCTGCCCGACGACGAGTTCAGCGTCGAAGTCAAAGTCAACTTCGAGTCGCCCGTGCTCTCAAACCAGTATGCCTCGATGGAACATGTCAGCGAGTATGTCGACGAAATTGCCGCAGCCCGCACATTCGTGTTCGTCCGCGAGATAGAGCCGCTGCTGAGCGCCAACCTCATCAAGGGCGGCGATCTCGACAACGCTATCGTCATCTATGACACACCGCTGACACAGCAGCAGCTCGACCATATCGCCGACCTCACCGGCACTCCCCACCGCGAGGTGTCGACTTTCGGCTATATCAATCCGCGTCCCCTGACTCACGAGAACGAGCCTGCGCGCCACAAACTCCTCGACCTCATCGGCGATATCGCCCTCATCGGCCGTCCGCTCAAGGGCAAGGTCATCGCCACCAAACCCGGTCACACCATCAACACCCAGCTTTCAAAGAAGATACGCAGCGACATCAAGCGTCAGGACGTTCAGGCTCCAGTCTATAATCCCAACGTCGCGCCGCTGATGGACAACAACCGCATCCGCCAGCTCCTTCCCCACCGTTATCCTTTCCTCCTCGTCGACAAGATCATCGACAAGGCCGACAGCTATATCGTCGGTGTCAAGAACATCACTACCAACGAGCCTTTCTTCCAGGGACACTTTCCTCAGGAACCTGTAGTTCCCGGAGTCCTTCTTGTCGAGGCCATGGCGCAGACCGGCGGCCTGCTTGTGCTCGGTTCGGTCGAAGAGCCCGAGCGTTATTCGACATACTTCATGAAGATAGATAATGTCAAGTTCCGCCAGAAAGTCGTTCCCGGCGACACTCTTCTGTTCCATGTTTCGTTTATGACGCCTCTGCGTCGCGGCTGCGCCGTGATGAAGGGTCTTGCCTTTGTCGGCGAGAAAGTCGTTTGTGAGTGCGAGTTCATGGCCCAGATTATAAAGAATAAATAACCTTCAAGTATATCTCTAATCGAAAAGAAATGAAACAACCTCTTGCATATATCCATCCCGCCGCCAAGATTGCGCCGTCGGTCGTGATAGACCCTTTTGTCACCATCGACCAGAATGTCGAGATCGGCGAGGGAACGCGTATCGGCAGCAATGTCACTATCCTCGAAGGAGCGCGTATCGGTAAAAACTGTACAATCTTCCCGGGAGCCGTCATCGGCGCTATCCCTCAGGACCTCAAATTCCGCGGCGAGGAGACTGTCGCCATCATCGGCGACAACACCACGATACGCGAGTGTGTGACCGTCAACCGCGGCACAGCCGCCAAAGGCCGCACCGTCGTAGGCAACAACTGCCTGATCATGGCTTACTCGCATGTCGCCCACGACTGTATCGTCGGCAATAATGTCATCATCTCTAACGCCAGCCAGCTTGCCGGCGAGGTGATTGTCGATGACTTCGCTGTCATCGGCGGCGGCTCGCTGATACATCAGTTCTGCCACATCGGCCCGCACGTGATGCTTCAGGGCGGTGCGCTTGTCAACAAAGATATTCCTCCTTATGTCAAGGCAGCCCGCGAGCCTATAGCCTATGCCGGTGTCAACTCTATCGGACTGCGTCGCCGCAATTTCTCCAACGACACCATCCGCGACATTCAGGATACCTACCGCTATCTCTATCTCTCAAGCATGAACGTCAGCGACGCTCTCGAACGCATCGAGGCCGAGCTGCCGGCAACTAAAGAGCGCGACGAGATTATACTTTTTGTCAAGAACTCAAAGCGCGGCATTATCCGCGGTTATATGTAATAAACCCTACACAGACGTCTGTGACCGCCGGTCTGTCGCTCGGCCACGCATGAGGGCCGAGAGGAAAGTCCGGGCAACAAAGAGCACCATATTTCCTAACGGGAAGCTGTCGGTGACGGCAGAGTAATGTGACAGAAAACAACCGCCTGAAAAGGCAAGGGTGAAAAGGCGAGGTAAGAGCTCACCGGGCGCGACAGCGATATCGCGCGCCGCACATCTTATGGGTTGCAAGGTCAAGTATACCGGCATTCAAGGGCTGCTCGTCCATTGCCGGGGGGTAGACTGCTAAAGCCCGGTGGCGACACCGGTGCGTAGATAAATGACAGACGGGACGCCGCAACTCGCTCCCCTGCGGGGTGAAAGTACGGCTCTTACATAACCCGGCTTACAGGCGGTCACAGATGTCTTTTTTTACTTTATAATATGTCAGAGCGAAACGACTGGTGGACCTGTCCCACCGAAAGTGAAGACGGCCGTCTGGTGATGGTCACCGGCCGCCGCGATATCGAAAGATTCAGAAATAATCAGCGTTTCACAATTCGCGTCGAGGTCACTTGGCCTTATGACGGCACGGCCTCGGGTATGCCCGATGACGCCACGGCCAAGATGATGGAGGAGATAACCGACTCGTTCAATGCCATCCTCGACAAAGACCCGGTAGCCGTCATGACGGGTATATATACCGGTGCGAGTGAACGCAACTGGGTCTTCTATACCCTCAGCACCAATATCTTCAATAAGAAGCTCAACGAGGCCTTTGGCCCTTATCCTCTGCTTCCCCTGCAGATAACGGCCGAAAACGACCCGGACTGGGCCGAATACGACGAAATGCGCGAACTCTCGGAAATCAGTGCCGAGGAGCAAGACGCTGCGCGAGGGTTGAAGTCGTAGCGCCATGCAGCCTTTACACGGCCTCGAGGAGGAGAGCGAGGCCGGCACATTAATAGTTTTGGTCACAGCATATTGGCTGAGAGGGTTGAAACCCTCGCTCCATACGGCGGCAAGCCGCCGTCACAAGGACAAATTTAGCACTAACACGTCGCCGAGCTCGGCGACGCACATTAATAGTTTTGGTCACAGCATATTAGCTGCGAGGACTGAACCCCTCGCTCCATAGTTTTCCAACAATGTCAATGTACGTTTGACATCGGTTTGGTCGGTTTAGACGCGCGGGGATGTCTGCCGCTAAAGTGGTCGAGGATGGGGGTGGAGCGTCTCTTCATCACAAGGGCTGAAGCCCTTGTTCCATAGGCTTCGCTCGATTTTGAGGGGAATGATGATTGGAACAGTCGGGTCGGGCTTCTTTATCGGGACGTCGGGAGGGGCGAGGGAGGGGTCGGTGTATTCTTTGAGGCCTGGCCAGCGATAAAGATGGGGGATGTCGGCGCGGGCATGGAGTATCAGAAGACTGTTCGGATTGCTGC
>CABUPJ010000001.1 GCA_902493335.1 uncultured Porphyromonadaceae bacterium | reverse complement strand
GAGGTAGCGGCGGAAGTGATATGTGTAGATTGCGCTTTTCATCGGTGTTGCAAAGGTAAGGGTGGTTTGCCCCGGGTTTTGTTACTAAAAGCGTAGCCGGATGCAATTTTAGAAATGCACAATGCACAATTCACAATGCACAATCAAGGGCAAAAGGACAGAAGTCCCTATGCCGTCCAAACGGCAACTCAAGGTTATACTACAACATTCTTCAATCAGCTGATTTCCAAGTATATATAAAGCTGTAGTATGATAGAACAGAAGATTAAGTCAATGCACAATGCACAATTCACAATGCACAATCAAGGACAAAAGGGCAGAAGTCCCTATGCCGTCCAAACGGCAACTCAAGGTTATACTACAACATTCTTCAATCAGCTGATTTCCAAGTATATATAAAGCTGTAGTATGATAGAACAGAAGATTAAGTCAATGCACAATGCATAATGCACAATGCATAATGCACGATGCACAATCAAGGGCAAAAGGACAGAAGAACAGACGGTTTTTAAAGTCCTATTGTGGAAGAAAGTCTGCGTTTTTCAAACGCAATCAATCTGCCATCGCCCTTACCGCGCAGGCCGGCGCCCAAGCGCCTTGGCATACGCGGCTATCAGTAAAATCATCGCCTTGCATGCGATATGGACCAAGGGCTGAAGCCCTTGAAATCAAAGAGTTGGTTGCGAGGGCTAAAGCCCTCGCTCCATACGGCGGCAAGCCGCCGACACAAGGACAAATTTGATATTACGGCGACGCACTTTAATAGCACAGGCAGCAGGCGTTTACGCGGCTGTGCCGTGGCACAGCCCTACTTTCCTCGGGCTTGGTCGCTTCTGCGAAGCTCCCGCGCCCGGGGTTATGTCACAATCTCGTCGCTCCGCGACTTCGTAACATGCCGCAACCGCGACAGGCGGTATGGACCAAGGGTTGAATCCCTTGAAATCAAAGAGTTGGCTGCGAGGGCTAAAGCCCTCGCTCCATAGGGGGGCGGGTTAGATTTTTTCGACGTCGGCGGCGTTGACCCAGGCGCGGGTCGAGTTGTTGATTTTGACGTCGTACCATTTGCCGGCGACGGGGTCGTCGGGCGTCAGGACTGAGTCGACAATCTCGACTTTGGTGCCTTCGTGGATTGAGACTGTCTTCTCGGTCTTGTTTTTAGGCGTGCGAGGTGTCGACGAGAGATTGGTCGTCGGCACGATGACGACTGCTGTGTCGTGGGTGAACGGCGCGCGGGCGGTCTGCGACGATACGACGAGAAGATAGACGAAGATTATCAGAACAATGAATCCGCCGAAGAAACCGGTCTTGCGCAGCATGATGTTGCCCGAGAAGATATATAGAGCAATCGTGCCGCAGAGGACAAGGAAGACGAGGAATGTCAGCCACGCCCACGCGTCAGGCGAGAATGTCGACACGATTGACGAATGTAGATTGCTCAGAAAGCTGCTGTCGTCTTCGGGAGCGTCTGTGATGCGGGTCTTGACAAATTTGAGATTAGTCTCGGCGTCACTGTTCGACGGGTCGATTTTGAGAGCGCGTTCATAGTTGATGATGGCTTTGCCGAGTTTGCCCTGACGGAAGAATGCGTTGCCGAGATTATAATACAGCTCCGAGCTGATGCCGTCGTTGTCGATGGCCTGCTGGTAGAGCCGGGCCGCGAGGGTGTAATCTTCGCTGTTATAAGCCGAATCGGCTCTGGCGGCAAGAGATGTCTGCGCGCCGCAGGTCATGGCGCTGACTGTTATGGCGAGGGAAAGTATGATTGCTTTGAGTTTCATTGCTTTTGACCGTTTTATCGTTTCTTTACGTCTTCGAGTCCCTTTATCGCAGCTCCGGCACGGCTGTAGAGCTCGCTGACCTCGCTGTCGGTGTGTGACGGAGGGAAGCGGGCCATCTCGCATTGGTCGAGGACGTCGATGATGTTGTCGATGTCCTCCTGGCGGGCGCCGAAGTCCTGAAGTTTCTGGGCTATGTTGTCTCTGACGAGCTGCGAGGGGGCGATGCCGAGCTTGTCGCTGAGGTAGCCCCACATGGCTTTTGAAAGTTCGGCATAGAACTTCTCGTTCTCATGGGCGTTCATGAATGTGCGGGCCTGTTTGAGACGTTTGACAGCCACACGGTTGGCGCGGGCAAGTTTTTTGCCACTGATGTCGGCGTTGAATTTGAGACGGCGGCGGTAGACAATCACGACACCGGCGAGTATCATGATGACGACGACAAATGCGAGCCAGTAATAGAGCTTGTTGAAGACAAATACCGGAGTATAGAACTGATTCTCGCCCGAGGGCTTGATATGGAGAATGTCGTCGATAGTCTTGTCTATGGCGCGTTGTTCGACGACAGCCGATGTCGTGGCTCCACGCGCCACGTTGATGTCATATGACTTTGTGTCGAGCGTGACATACTGCTTCTTGTCGATGTCGAAATATGAGAACGGCGTGCTGGGAATGGTGAACTTGCCTACTTCCTGAGGCACGATGGTGTAGTCGATGCGGAACGTACCGGTCGTGTTGGCTCCGGCGATGTGAGTGTCGATGTCGGTCTTGGGGGTGTAGGTGTCGATGCTTGAGGGGAAGTCGATGACAGGCTCCTTGAGATACTTGATGTTGCCGGTACCTTTTATTATATATGAGTACGTGGCGGCTTCGTTGGTCTTGAGGAGTTCGGGCTGCAGGTCGGTCGAGACGGTGAAGCGTCCGACTGCACCGTTGAATCCGGCAGGTTTGGGGTCGGGCAGAGGCTCGATGATGATTGATGCGGCATTCGACTCTGTCGTTATCTGGCGCTCGACGGGCCGCTGGGTTCTGAAATAACCCATGTCGACGGTCTCATACTGCTGTATCGTGAGCTCATATTTGCCCGAGTTGACGGTCAGTTTGCCGTTTTTCTGAGGGTAGAGGAGGCAGCGTTTGAGTACGGCCGAATAATAATTCTGACCGTTATAGTTCTCAAGCTCGGCCTCGAGAGTCACCGGCATTTCCTCTGACAGGAATCCGTCGAAAGCCGGCTGCTGGGTGACCATGAAGCTCGAGATGTTGTATTTGGTGTAGACCTTGATGGTGGCGAGCACGGGTTCCTGTTCGTATGCTTTCGATTTCGAGAAAGAGATTCTTATGAACAGGTCGTTGGGCGATACTTTGCCGGGTTTGTGTGTCGTGATGTCGTCGGCGCTGACATGTCCGCCGCCGCCCTGGTTGCCTGTGTTCTTGTCAGGTTCAAGAATTTTGAACGTCGCGGGACGCGATGTCATGCGTTTGCCGTCGACATTGACCGACACTTCGGGGATTGTGACTTCGCCGGGTGTCTTGGCCCGGTACATGAAAGTATAGTCGACCGACGAGCTTGACGAGACACGGCCGTTGATAATCTGGCTGCTTGACATAGTCGACACCGACGGTCCGTAAAGCAGGTCGCAGCCTTTGAGTTCGGGCGCCGACGGCGCTGATGCCTGGGCGTTTGACAATCTGAACGTCACAGAGAAGTTTCGCCCCGCTATGACTGTCTGCGGCGGTATCAGCCTGAAGTCGGCCTGGGCCGAGGCGATGCCTGCCGAGAGCAGAGTGATGAAAAATAATATGAAACGTAGACTGATAGCTTTCATTGTTTACCAAGGTTTATCTGTGGTTTTGCGGCCGGTGTTGACCTGTTGCTCGTTGACTTTCTTGCGCGTCTGATTTTCTTTGTTCTGCACAGACTGCAGTATCTGTTCGGCATTCTGGGTCATTTCGGGCTGTTGTTGCTGCTGTTGCTGTTGCTGCTCCTGCTGCTGATCTTCGTTCTGTTCCTGTTGCTGCTGTTGTTGCTGTTGCTCCTGCTGCTGGTCCTGATCTTGGTCTTGGTTCTGATCCTGATTCTGCTGCTGTTGTTGCTGCAACTGGGCTATTCTGAGATTCTGACGGGTCTTGTTGTTGTCGGGATTGATGCGCAGGGCGCCTTTGTAGTTTTCGATAGCTTTGCCGTAGTCGCCGTCACGGAAGGCCATGTTGCCGAGATTGTAGAATGATTTTTCGGCTATGGTCTTGTCGGCTGCGGTGCGGGTCAGAGTCTCGAAAAGTTCGACGGCCTTGATGCGCGGGTCGTTAGGAGTGTTTTTGTTGTCCTCACTGACGAGATATGTGAGGGTGACGGCCTTGTTGTATGTCGCGGCGTCTGAGAGCGGATTGGCTGTCAGCGCCTTTTCATAAAAGTCGAAGGCCGCGATAAAGTTACTGTCGGCAAAAGCCTTGTTGCCTTCGACGATGAGATTGCGTTCGGCTTTGGTCGATTTAACATCGGCCGCCGAAGCCGTAAAAGACCATCCCGCGCCTGCTGTCAGGGCGATTGCGATCAGTATCGTTTGTCTTATGTCAAATCTTTTCATTTTGTCTTGGTGAAGAAGTTGATGTTTTTGAGCCATCCGATTTTGCGGTCAAGCACGAATATGTCGATGATGAGGAGGATGAGAGCGAGCCAGGCGAATGTCGGGAACTGCTCGGCGCTTGATTTATAGCTTACGGTCTTGAACTCTGATTTTTCGAGCTGGTCGAGTTTTTCGACGAGCTGGTCGAGGGCTTTGTTCGAGGCGCCGTTGACATAGATGCCGTCGCCGGCCTCGGCAATGGCTTTGCCGGTTGCTTCGTCGACTGTGGTTGTCACGATGTTGCCGTCGGCGTCACGCATATACTCGCCTTTCTTGCCGTCGACGGGGATAGGTGCGCCCTTGGCCGAACCGAGACCGACGACGTCGACCTGTATGCCTGCCTCCTGGGCGGCCTTGGCGGCCTCGACGGCGGCGCCTTCGTGGTCTTCGGCGTCGGTGATGAGGATTATGGCCTTGTGAACGTCTTCAGCCGGCGAGAAACTTCCGGCAGACATCTTTATGGCTTCGGCGAGCGATGTGCCCTGAAATGAAATCTGTTTTGGCGACAGTTCGTTGAGATACATCTTCGCCGACATGTAGTCGGTGGTGATCGGCAGCTGGAGTTTGGGCTCGCCGGCGAAAATCACAAGACCGACCTTGTCGTTCTCAAGCTTGTCGACGAGGCGCTCGAGGGTGAGGCGCGCGCGGTCGAGGCGCGAGATGCCGTTGGGATCGTCGGTCGACGACGCGAGCATCGAGTTTGAGACGTCGAAAGCAATCATAATCTCGATGCCGTTGAGACTCTGTTCGTTTTCTTTCTGACCGGCCCGCGGGCGTGCGATGACGATGACGAGCGCCGCGAGGGCGAGGAGCTGGAGGCAGATCTTGACTGTGGGTTTATATCTCGATGCGTCGGGCATGAGCGACTCTATGATGTCGAGGCGCCCGAAGCGCTTGAGCTTGCGGCGGCGCGATGCCCGTGACCACATGAACAGCAGCCCGATGACGACGACGAGTATCAGGAGATAGAGATGTAACGGATATGCAAAATCAAACATAATCTTAGACGTTTATGCTGTTAGGGTATCGATCTCAGGACGGTGTAGCGCAGCAGCATCTCGATGGCGAAGAATGCAAACGCGAGCCACGCCCACATCATATAATTGTCTTCGGTGTGCGAGAAATGGCGCACGTCCATCTGGGTTTTCTCGAGCGCGTCGATTTCGCTGAAAATGTTCTCGAGCACTGCGTTGTCTGTGGCTCTGAAGTATTTGCCGCCGGTGTTGTCGGCGATTGTCCTGAGGGTGGCTTCGTCGATGACGACGGGCTGCCTGACATATTCTATACGGCCGAACATGTTTGGGGTGGGGTATTCGGCCATGCCGTTTGTGCCTATGCCGATGGTATATATCTTGACGCCCATCTCCTTGGCGACCTCGGCGCCCATCAGGGGCGTGGCGATGCCGGTGTTGTTGGATCCGTCGGTCAGCAGTATTATGCTCTTGCTCTTGGCTTTGCCCTCTTTGAGACGGTTGAGCGAGGTGACGATGCCGTCGCCGATGGCGGTGCCGTCCTCGACCATGTTTGTCGAGACGCCGCTCAGGTAGCTTATGAGTTGCCGGCGGTCGACAGTCATCGGTACGCCCGTGAGGCTTTCGCCGGCAAAGACGACAAGACCGATATTGTCAGCCTCGCGGCCGTTGATAAACTTGGCGGCGACGTTTTTGGCAGCCTCAAGACGGTCGGGCTCGAAGTCGCGCGCAAGCATACTGGTCGAGACGTCGAGGGCGATGACGATATCGGTGCCTTCGGTCGAGGTGGTGTGCCAGTTGTCTTTGAGCTGCGGACGGGCAAGTACGATGATGATACATCCTATCGTGGCGAGACGCAACAGAAACAGCGCGTGACGGAGATAGAGCTTCCATGTCCGGCCTACGGGAGCGAATGCCTGTATCGATGACAGAGCCATTGAGGCATGGGCATTGCGCTGTTTCCATATATACCATCCGATCAGAGGAATGTATATAAGAAATAACCAGAGATATTGCGGTTGATATAATTGCATCGTAATTATTTTTTATCTGTTTGTTCTTTTTTGTCGCCGTCGGTTTCTTCAGCCGGAGGAAGCGGCTTGGAGTCCTCGACAAACTTGAGCGCAGAGTTGAATGACTTGACGTTGTCGTCGGGGAGAGGTCTCACTTTTGCGAATTTGACGAAGTCGGCGATTTCGAGCACTTGCTTCATCAGCTCCGAACCGGGTTTGGTCTCGGCGTTGTGACGCATCGTGTAGATGATCTGTGTCGAAGACATTTCCATGGCGTTGATGCCGAAGCGTCCCTCGAGATACTGACGGAGGATGTCGGTGAGCTCGGTGTAATATTCCTTGTCACGACCACTCTGAGGCAGTTTCTTAGCCTGCAGCTCGTTGAGACGCATGACTGCGAGGTCGTAGGGCGGTGTCTCTTTCTTTTTCTTGATGAAGACGTTTTTGTCGCGCTTGAACAGCAGGTAAGCGGCGAAGGCTATGACAGCCACGAGGATGCCGACAAGAATCCAGACGGTCCAGTCGGGTATGAAGTCATACCAGCGGCGGTCGACCGAGACGATGCTCTGCATGGGATTGATGTCGGTGAGGCTGTCGAGGTCTACCTCAAGCACTTTCAGGGTCAGAGCTTCGGAGCGTGCGGTGTCGCTGCCGACGGCATATGCGAAGGGCGGCAGGGTGAATGTGCCCGGATCGAAAGGCTGAATGGCGATATCATAGACGATTTTGACCGAACCGTCGCCGAGCCGTGTCGTATCGGCCTTGACTGACGATACCTCGATGCCGTTGTAATCCTGTCCGGCTTCGGGTGCTGACACAAGCTGACCACCGTCGCCGGCACCGCTGATTTCAACCCTGACCGAAGCTTTGGAGCCTTGTATCAAGGTTGTCGAATCGGTCGATGCCGAGACTGTAAGACGAGCCGCATCGGCGTCAAGACTTGTGCCCGACATTGATGCCGCGGCCAGAAAGAGACAGATATATTTTGATAAGTTAGACATTTTATATTTGTTTAGCGCGCGCCGCGGTTTTTAAAAAGCCCCATTAAAGCAATCACATAATCTTCGTCGGTCGCGACAGAAACATAGTCGACATGCGACGAGCGGAATATCGATGCCATACGCTGCTGGCGGTCATACCACCATTTGTCGTATGCCTTGCGCGTCTTCGACGACGAGGTGTCGATCCAGCGTGTGGCTCCGGTCTCGAGGTCGGCGATACGCATGAGTCCGACATCGGGCATCTTGGAGTCGCGGCGGTCATAGACCTGGATGGCCATGACGTCATGTTTGTTGCACGAGATGTTGAGCGGAGTCGTATAGTCGCTGTTGTCGATGAAGTCTGAGATGAGAAACATCGTGCAGCGCTTTTTCATGGCGTCGGAAAAATATCTGACAGCCGTAGCGATGTCGGTGCCTTGATTCTCGGGCTTGAACTCAAGCAACTCCCTTATGATAAAAAGGATATGCTTCTTGCCTTTTTTCGGAGGAATGAATTTCTCAATCTTGTCAGAGAAGAAGATGGCTCCGATTTTGTCGTTGTTCTGAGTGGCCGAGAAAGCGAGTGTCGCTGAAATTTCGGCAATAATCTGGCGTTTTTCTTCGCCGACGGCGCCGAAATTGCGGCTGCCCGAGACGTCGACAAGCAACATCACGGTAAGCTCGCGTTCTTCTTCGTAGACTTTGACAAAGGGTCGGTTGTGGCGGGCGGTGACATTCCAGTCGATGTCGCGGATGTCGTCGCCATACTGATATTCGCGCACCTCCGAAAACATCATGCCGCGGCCTTTGAAGGCCGAATGATATTCTCCGGCGAAGATGTTCTGCGAGAGTCCGCGGGTCTTTATCTCAATCTTGCGAACTTTTTTAAGAAGTTCTGTCGAATCCATATATTGTGTCGGTTGGCGGCTTATGCCAGGTTATAATGCTCAGGGAACCTGAACTTTGTCGAGGATTTCAGTGATAATCTCGTCAGTGGTGATATTGTTGGCCTCGGCCTCATAGGTGACGCCGATGCGGTGGCGCAGCACGTCGTGGCAGACGGCGATGACGTCTTCGGGGATGACGAAGCCGCGCTGGTGGAGGAACGCATAGGCGCGGGCGGCTTTGGCAAGGCTGATAGACGCGCGGGGCGATGCTCCGAAAGCGATGATGCCGGTGAGGTCGTTCAGACCGTAGTCGGCCGGGAAACGTGTGGCGAAGACGATGTCGACGATATAACGCTCGATTTTTTCATCGACGTAGATCTGGTCGACGATGTTCTGTGCCTCGATGATTTCCGACGGCTTTACAAGAGCTTCGACGGTATGTTTTTCGTTAGAGATGTTCTGACGGATGATAATCTTTTCTTCGTCTTTGCTGGGATAGCCGATGACAACCTTCATGAGGAAACGGTCGACCTGTGCCTCGGGGAGGGGATAGGTGCCTTCCTGTTCGATGGGGTTCTGTGTAGCCATGACGAGGAAGGGCTCGTCGAGAGCGAATGTCTTGTCACCGATGGTCACCTGTCGCTCCTGCATGGCCTCGAGCAATGCGCTCTGGACTTTGGCCGGGGCACGGTTGATTTCGTCGGCAAGGACGAAGTTGGCGAAGATCGGGCCTTTCTTTACCTGGAACTGCTCGTTCTTGACGCTGTAGACCATAGTACCTGTCACGTCGGCAGGGAGAAGGTCGGGTGTAAACTGTATACGGCTGTACTTCGCGTCAATCAGCTGCGCGAGCGTCTTGATGGCAAGAGTCTTGGCAAGACCGGGGACGCCTTCGAGAAGAATATGGCCGTTTGAAAGCAGGGCGATCAGCAATGATTCGACAAGATGTTTCTGACCGACGATTGTGCGGTCCATGCCGTGTGTGATGAGGTTGATGAAATCGCTCTTGCTTGCTACGAGATTGTTTAATTCTCTGATGTTTACAGATTCACTCATAAGTGCTGTTATAATAGTTTATGTTAATAATCTGACAGTGAGGACACGTGATTACATTCGTATCCCAAAGCTGATACAAAATTAATATTATAACAACTAAATACTTGACGGCGAATGTTAAATTTATATATTAAGTCTTTAAGTCTTTAAATGTTTAACATTTATTGTATGAAAGGCTTTACCGGTCAAATCTCGCGTAGATTTCTTTGCCGAGTTTTTTGGCGCGCTGCAGGGTCTCGGCGTCGCTTTCGCCGCGGCGTATTTCGTCAATGGACGGTATTACGACGATGGTTCCGGGCTTGATGCGGTTGGGATGGCCGAGTTTGTCGGCGTTAGCTTCGTAGATGAAAGCCCAGTAGTCCATCTTGCCGTAATAGAGTCGGGCCATCGTTGTGAGGAAGCGGTTGGGGCGAATGGTGTCGGTGACGATGGCTTTGGGCCGGTTTTCGGCGGGGATGACTTCTTCGACGGCTACGGTCTTGATGACTGCGGCGATGGTGTCTGTCGTGATTGAGTCAGCGGTTTGTGTCAGTGCTGCGATGCTGTCGGCAAGAGCCTTGTCTCTGTGGATTGCTTCTGTCGCGGTATCGATGATGCTGTTGTCGGAGGTGTCTTTTTTGCTAAAGTATGACGATGAAATCCATCCGCAGGCAAAACCGATGACAAGGCCGATTATAAGGCCGTAGATGAAAGGCTTTTTGCCCGGGGCGTCGTCGGGAGTCTCATAGCTGTCTGAGCTATCATAGCTGTCGGGGGTGTCAGAATCGTCGGACAGATCTGAATCGTCGGAGTTATCAGAGTTATCAGCCGCTTCGGCATCGTCGGCTGCTTCAGTAATTTCATTGACTTCATCGGTTTCATTGACTTCGGTTGTTTCTTCTTCGTCGGCGGTAGCTTCAACGATGATATCTTCCTCGACATCTTCATCGACACTTTCATTGGCATCTTCATCGGCGGCGAGGTCTTCGTCGCTGATGCTGTCGTCGATTTCGACGGCCGAGAACATCTCGAAGGGTGTGTTGACGGATTCGATGAATTCTTTTTCGGGAGTGAATACGACGGGTTCGTCTGCGGAGTCGCCGCGGCTGAAAGAGCCTATGCCTTTGATTTTTATGGATTCGCCGGCGGCAAGGGCATCTTCGACGGTGGCGAAAAATTCATTTAAGAATGACTCGGCCGTGGCGATGTCCGTTCCTGTCATCGAGGCGATTTCTTCGGCGAGTTTCTTTATGGTTATGATATCATTCATTGTCAAGACGTTTTTTTAACATGGCGGCTGCTGAAAATTCTACGGTGATGCTCGGCGGCAGTAAGGCACGGCGTCCGGTGGCGGGATTGACACCGATGCGTTCGTCATGTTTGACGGGAGTGAATTTGCCGAATGACGGTATGGCTACTGTATCGAGGTTGCCGCAGCTGTCACGCATGACAGTCGCAAGGCTCTCGACGAGCGCCGATGTTTCTTTATAGTCGCGTTTGAGCTGTCGCGACAGACGGGATATAAAAGTCTTGTTGTCCATTGTCTGACTTTAAATGGTGATTTTTATTATGTCGGCCATGTTTGTCGTGTAGCAGCGCGATGATTTCTCATGTCTGACAAATTCGTTGACCGGCAGATATGAGGCGGTGTGCACGGTGTCGTGGGTCATCGAGCCTGAATTGATGGCGTCGAAGACTTTCATGAGTCTGAGCCGTTTGTCGCGGTCGTCATGTGAGACAAACAGCGACTGCTGTATGGCGTCGGCGTCAGAAAGCTCGTTGATGAGTATGCCGGCTTTTTTGTAGCCGTAACCGCGACGGAATATCCTGCGGAGGCATTCGGTAGCCGCCGAAACGAGTGACATGGTGTCTGATTTGGCTTCGTCGAATGTATGGAAAGCCGAGTTTGAATATTCGCCGCAGTCGTGGCGGAAGGTGTTTGTATAGATATATACCGTCATCGACAGGGCGCATAGCCGGTGTTTGCGCAGGCGGCGCGAAACGTTTGTGGCCAGGGCTGTGACGGCGGCAGAAAGTTCTTCGAAACTGTCAATCGGGTCGCCGAATGACCTCGAGCAGCACATCTGTTTCTGCGGCTGTTCGTCAATGCCGGCATCGCCGCAAGGAACGCCGTTGAGTTCGCGCCATGTGCGTTCGCCCGATACGTTGAAGATGCTGCCGACCTGCTCTTTAGTGAGGTCGGCGAGCTGCAGAGCGGTTGTGATGCCATAGGCCGAGAGTTTTTTGCCAAGGCGGCGGCCGATGCCCCAGATGTCTCTCACCTGTGTGAGCGACAGTGCTTTGCGGCGCGAGTCATCGTCGCTGATGACGCAACATCCGCGGTAGCCGGCATACTTTTTTGCGAAGCGGGCGGCTACTTTTGCGAGTGTGCGGGTCCGGGCGATGCCGACAGCTGTCGGTATGCCTGTGGCGCGACGCACGGTTCTGACAATCTCGCGTCCGAGAGCGGCATATTCATCCTTGCCCTCGTTTTCGGGCAGCTCTATGAACGCTTCGTCGACAGAATATATCTCGATGGCCGGTACAAGCGATGACACTGTCGCCATGACACGCGACGACATGTCGCCGTAGAGACGGTGGTTGCCTGAAATGGTTGCCACGCCATTGGCTTTGCAGAAGTCTTTAATCTGGAAAAAAGGGTTCCCGCGTTTCAGACCGAGAGCCTTCGCTTCGTTTGACAAGGCCACGGCACAGCCGTCGTTATTGCTGAAGACAATTACCGGACGGTCGCGTAGCGCCGGATTGAACACACGCTCGCATGACACAAAAAAGTTATTACAGTCAATCAGGCCGAACATCGTGATTGGATGATTGTGTCATAGCTGCTGTCGGCGTGACTTGCGCGGTCGTCGGCTCTGCTTGATTGTATATGTCACCACACCCCATATCTCGAAGCGGTTGTCGGGGGTGACAAGTATCGGGTCGAAGTTCTCGTTGGATGGTATGAGCCACACTTCGCCGGCGCGCAGGCTGATGCGTTTGAGTGTGAAGTCGCCGTCAATGCAGCACACGGTCAGGTCACCGTCGGCAGGTTCGAGCGATCGGTCGATGACGAGAATGTCGCCCGGTTCGATGCCTTCCTCACACATCGAGTCGCCCGAGACGCGTCCGTAGAAGGTCGCGGCGGGATGTCGGACAATCTCGCGGTTGAGATCGATGCTCTCGCAGATATTGTCCTGTGCGGGTGAAGGGAAACCGGCCTGTATGCCCTGATCGGCATACGGCAACGGCATGGCTGAAGACAGGTCGGGCTTCAATATGTCTATCGTCAGGCTCTGATTCTTCATGACGGTTCAGAAAAGTTTGTCGCTGATGTAATAGCGCGGGCGTTTTTTGACTTCGATATAAATCTTGCCGACATATTCGCCTACGATGCCTATGCCCATGAGTATCAGGCTGCCGAGGAACCATATCGAGAGCATCAGCGACGCCCATCCCGATAGGACTGGATGCGCAAAGTAGCTGATGAAGACGTATAGGGCCACAAGGATGTCTGCGAGCAGAAGTGTCAGGCCGGTGAGAAATATCAGGCGCATCGGCCTCGCCGAGAAGCTTGTGATGCCGTCGACAGAGAATGACAGCATCTTTGACAGCGGATATTTGGATTCGCCGGCGGCACGCGGGGCGCGGTCATATCTGACAATGGCGGTCTGTAGTCCGAGCTGGGGGATTATGCCGCGCAGAAATAGATTTGACTCGCCGTATTCGGCAAGCATTTCGAGAGCGCGGTTACTCATAAGCCGGTAGTCGGCGTGGTCGTAGACGGTGTCGAGACCCATCGCCTTCTGGAACTTATAGAAGGCCCGGGCGGTAGTGCGTTTAAAGCGGGTGTCGCTGTCGCGGCTTGCCCTTACGCCGAAGACGATTTCCTTGCCTTCGTTGAATAGTCTGACCATCTCGATGATGGCATCAGGGTCGTCCTGAAGGTCTGCGTCGATTGAGATGGCGGCGTCACAGTGGTTTGTGACAGACTCGAGGCCGGCGAGCAGCGCATACTGATGGCCCCGGTTGTGGGCGAGGGAGATGCCTTTGACGCGCGGGTCACGGTCGTGCCATTGACCGATGAGCGCCCATGTGTCGTCACGGCTGCCGTCGTTGCTGCAGAGGATGTAGCTTCCGGCCGAGGCAAGGCCATCGGCAGAAAGCCGGTCGAGCACGGCAAGCAGGCGCGGCAGGGTGATCGGGAGCACGGCGCTCTCGTTATAGCACGGTATGACTATGGCGATAACAGGCTTCTCCATCGCTGTCGGCCGGATTAGTAGCTGCGGGCGATAATCACGCGGCGTGCCGAGGGCTTGCCTGTGACCATGCAGACACCGGGAGTGTCGTCACCGTCGAGAGGGATACATCTGATTGTGGCCTTGGTCTCTTCCTTGATGCGTTCTTCGGTCTCGGTAGTGCCGTCCCAGTGGCAGAGGAAGAAGCCGCCGTCCTCAATCTTCTCTTTGAACTCGTCGTATGAGTCGCAGACATATGTCTTGTCCTGACGCATCTTGAGGGCTTTGTTATAGATGTTGGCCTGAATGTCTTCGAGAAGGGTATTGATATGGTCGGCGATGCCGGCGAGCTGGAGTGTCTCTTTCTCGAGGGTGTCGCGGCGCATGAGCTCGACTGTGCCGTTCTCGATGTCGCGGGCGCCGATGGCGAGACGCACGGGGACGCCTTTGAGCTCGTAGTCGGCGAATTTGAATCCGGGACGCTTGTTGTCGGCGTCGTCATATTTCACGCTGATGCCGAGCTGTGTGAGTCGCTCGACAATGGGCATGACTTTTTCGGTGATGGCGGCGAGCTGTTCAGCGTTTTTGAAGATAGGAACGATGACGACCTGGATGGGTGCGAGGTGGGGAGGAAGCACGAGACCGTTGTCGTCGGAGTGGGTCATGATGAGTGCGCCCATCAGACGGGTCGACACGCCCCATGAGTTGGCCCAGACATATTCGGGTTTGTTGTCTTTGTTGGCGAATGTGACATCGAAGGCCTTGGCGAAGTTCTGGCCGAGGTTGTGCGATGTGCCCGACTGGAGGGCCTTGCCGTCCTGCATCATGGCCTCGATGGTGTAGGTGTTGAGCGCGCCGGCAAAGCGTTCGTTGGCGCTCTTGACGCCCTTGATGACGGGCATTGCCATATATTTCTCGGCGAAGTCTGCGTAGAGGTTTATCATCTGGACTGTGCGGGCTTCAGACTCCTCAGCGGTAGCGTGGGCGCAGTGGCCTTCCTGCCAGAGGAATTCAGAGGTGCGGAGGAACATGCGGGTGCGCATTTCCCAGCGCATGACGTTTGCCCACTGGTTGCAGAGGACCGGCAGGTCACGGTAGCTGTGAATCCAGTTTTTGTATGTGCCCCAGATGATGGTCTCTGATGTAGGTCTGACGATGAGCTCTTCTTCAAGACGTGCTTCGGGGTCGACGACGACGCCTTTGCCGTTGGGGTCGTTTTTGAGACGGTAGTGTGTCACGACGGCACATTCTTTTGCGAAGCCTTCGACGTGCTCGGCCTCGCGGCATAAGAATGATTTCGGTATCAGCAGGGGGAAATATGCGTTCTGGACACCTGTTTCTTTAAACATACGGTCGAGAGTCTGCTGCATTTTTTCCCAGATAGCATAGCCATAGGGTTTGATGACCATACATCCTCGTACGGCAGACTGCTCGGCGAGGTCGGCTTTGACTACAAGCTCGTTATACCACTGTGAATAGTTCTCACTGCGTTTTGTGAGTCCTTTGATTTCGATTGCCATTGTCGTTTGTGACTTTTATGATTGTTTGTTATTATAGTCTTTGATATCAGACTGCAAATTTAATCATTTATTCCGAGTCGACAAAATGCCGCATTTACTCCATTGCTTTAATCAAACCTCTTATTTATTGAATTGTTTTTATTTAAATGTTAGTATTTTTGCAGTCTGAAAAAATTTATCAAACATTATGCCTGTAGCTGAAAATATTCTTGAAACCATAGGGCGCACGCCTATGGTGAAAATCAACCGGTTGAATCCTAACGGCCGGGTCAATATATTCGCGAAACTCGAAGGCTTCAATCCGACAGGAAGCATCAAGGACCGCATAGCCGTCAAGATGATTGAAAGCGCCGAGGCCGAGGGCCGTCTGCGCCCCGGTCAGACTATTATAGAGCCGACGTCGGGCAATACGGGCATAGGCCTCGCGATTGTCGGTATTGTAAAAGGCTATGATGTCGAGATTGTGATGAGCGAGGCTGTGAGCATAGAGCGGCGCAAGATTATACGCTCATATGGCGCCAAGGTGATACTGACACCCGCCGAACAGGGTACGGACGGAGCGATACGGCTTGCACGCAAACTCGTAGCCGAGAATCCCGGCAAGTATTTTATGCCCGACCAGTTTTCAAATGCCGCCAATTATCTGGCGCACTATGAGCGCACAGCTCTTGAGATATGGGATCAGACCGGCGGAAAGGTCGATTATCTTGTATGCGCTTTGGGCACCTCGGGCACCATTATGGGAATATCGAAGTTTATGAAGGCGCTCAATCCTGATGTCAAGGTCGTCTGTGCGCAACCGATCAAGGGCCACTATATACAGGGTCTCAAGAATATGGAGGAAGCCATAGTGCCGCAGATCTACGACCCGTCGAAAATCAACATCCAGGAGATGATCGAGAGTGAGGAGGCTATCGAGATGGCACGCCGTATCATACGCGAGGAAGGTATATTCGCGGGCATGAGCAGCGGTGCGGCGATGCTTGCCGCCGTAAGAACGGCCGGGCGTATCGACAGCGGCAATATCGTTGTCATATTCCCGGACCGGGCCGAAAAGTATCTGTCGACTACGATGTTCGACGAGTTTGGCGACTGAAATCAGAACGGCTCACGCGCGAAGTCTTCGTTGGCTTCGACGAGTGACTGAGGTTTGCCTATGTCATGCCAGCGATATGACTGTGCCGGCTGATATGACATGATTTTAAGACTGTCGCACGTGTCGACATAGAAAGGTATGACCGAGAACGGATGCCGCCCTTCGCCGTAGTTGGCGCGCGCATATCTGTCGAGCGCCTTGAAGACGCGGGGTGAAATGACGTGGACGCCGCCGAAGGCAAAGGCGTCAAGACCGTCGGCAGAATCAAGTGTCGCCGGTTTAAGTTCGCCTGTCGAAATGTTTTCCCAGCCTCGCAGTCTGCAGGCGCTGTCGAAAAGAAGATAGCGGCTTGTCTTGCGCGATGCAGTCAGAAGACTGACATCGGCATTGCCGCGCCTGTGGATGTCAAGCATGTCGCAGATGTCGAAGTCGGTGAGTATGTCGGCGTTGTGGACTATGAACGGTTCGTCGCCGTCAAGCCATCGTCGCGCCGCAAGTATGCCGCCGCCTGTGTCGAGGAGACAGTCGCTTTCGTCGCTGATATAAATCGTGACACCGAAGTTGTCATTGGCTTTGATATAGTCAACAATTTGTCCGGCAAAGTGATGGACGTTGACAACCATCTCCGTGACGCTAGCGCGCCTGAGTTTGTCGATTACGAGGCCGAGCATTGGTGTGCCCCCGACTTCGGCGAGGGCTTTGGGATGACTGTCGGTAAAGGGTTTGAGTCTTGTGCCGAGTCCGGCAGCAAAAATCATGGCTTTCATTGTCAGTCTTTGACGGTGAAATTCTGTTCGATGTTCTGTTCGCGGTGAATCAGCTCGACTTTGACGTTGTGGATTTTATGGATGTGCTCGGCCATGTGCTGGGCACAGTAGACCGACCGGTGCTGGCCGCCGGTGCAGCCGAAACATACCATCAGATTGGTGAAGCCGCGTTCTTTATATCGCTTGACGGTCGAGTCGACGAGCGAATAGCAGTGTTCGAGATAGTCGAAGACCTCGCCGTCGTCTTCGAGGAATTTTATGATGGGCTTGTCAAGGCCGGTGAACGGCTTGTTGCGCTCGTATTTGCCGGGGTTGTTGATGGCCCGGCAGTCAAAGACGAAACCGCCGCCGTTGCCCGAGGCGTCGTTGGGTATGCCTTTTTTGTATGCGAAACTCATGACTTTTACAGTCAGAGTGTTTTTGCCAAGACCGTCGGTAAACTGCTTGAGATTGACAAGTTCCTGAAGAAGCTTGTTGAGATAAGGATATTCGGGGTAGGGATGTTTGAGCAGCGCGCGCAGATTGGCGATGGCGAAGGGTACGCTCTGCATGAAATGGGGCTTTTTCTCGAAATAGCCTCTGAAGCCGTATGCACCGAGCACCTGAAGTGTGCGGAAGAGCACGAAATGACGCAGCTGTTCCATGAAGTAGTGCTCGTCGATAGGCTGATATTTGCGCAGCGAATCGATATATTCCCTGATGAGATCTTCGCGGAGGCTGTCGGGGAGGTTTGCCTTGGCCTGCCAGAGGAACGAGGCGACGTCGTAGTAGAACGGTCCGCGGCGTCCGCCCTGATAGTCGATAAACCACGGCTCTCCGTCTTTGATCATGACGTTGCGTGACTGGAAGTCGCGATACATGAACGTGCCCGATTGCGAACGCATCAGCACCTCGGCCATGGCCTGGAAGTCGTCTTCGAGACGGTCTTCCTGAAATTCGATGCCGGTGGCTTTGAGGAAGCAGTATTTGAAATAGTTGAGATCCCACATGATCGAACGCACGTCGAACTGCGACGAGGGATAGCATTTGCTGAAATCAAAGCCTACGGCTCCGGCAAACTGTATGTCGGGGAGGAGGCGTATCGTCTTTATGAGCAGCTCGCGTTCGCCGGCCGAGAATGATTTGGTCTGGCGGCCTTTCTCGATGGCGTTGAAGAGCAGAGTGTCGCCGAGGTCCTGCTGGAGATATACCATGCGGTCGTCGGAGACAGCCACGACTTCGGGAGTAGGGAGATTTTTTTCTCTGAAGTGGCGGCTCATATATATGAATGCTTCGTTTTCCTGAAGGCTCGTGCCGATTACGCCGATGAGGTCGGCGACGCCGGTGAGGCGGAAATAACGGCGGTTAGAGCCGGACGAGGGCAGCTCTGTGATGTTTTCAGGCCTGTGGCCCGTGTGTTTGATATATAGGTCTGTAAGTGCGTTAATGTTCATGAGTCAATGTCGTATATGTGAGAATGTCTCAATTATATGTTCAGTTGCCAAGCTCAGACAGGAATTTGATTTTCATAAGTCTGATTTCGTCTTCAGAGTAGTCGGGACAGAATTCCCGGTAGACTTCGGTAAGGTCGTCGTCGGGACAGCTGCGTAACATCTCGAAAATGTCGGTCTGATCGTCTTCGTCAATTATTTCGTTTATGTAGTAGGCGAGATTGATTTTTGTGCCGGTGTTGACAATTCCCTCGATTTCGTCGATGAGCTGACTGAACGACAGGTTGAGCGACGCGGCGATTTCCTCGAGGTTGATCTTGCGGTCTATGGCCTGGATTATCGTGACTTTGTGCTTTGATTTGTTGGCGACGCTTCTGACGCGAAGATCCTCCGGCCGGATGATTTCTTTTTCGTCGACATAGGCTTTGATGACTTTGACAAATTCCTCGCCAAAGCGTCGGGCTTTACCGACGCCGACGCCGGGCATATTCTGAAGCTCGTCGATGCTTATGGGGTAGTTTGTAGCCATGGCCTCGAGCGACGGTTCCTGGAATATTACGTAGGGGGGCAGTTTGTGTCTGGCCGCAATCTGTTTTCTGAGTGACGAGAGGATGGCGTAAAGCTCCTGGTCGGCGGCGCATGCCGCGCCTGAGGCGATGCCGGCGCTGTTGTCTTCTTCCTCCGTGAAATCTTTGTCTTCGACAATCTTGAATGATGTCGGCTGTGCAAGAAAACTGCGGCCTTCGTCAGAGATGTGTATTATGCCGTAGTTTTCGATGTCTTTGACGAGATATCCGGCAAGGACGGCCTGACGGAGCACAGCGTTGAGGAATTTTGAATCAAGGTCTTTGGCGCAGCCGTATGTCTCGACGGTGTCGTGACGGTATGACTTTATCTCGTTGGTCGTCTTGCCGAGCATAACGTCGATGATATGCTCGGCTTTGAATTTCTCTTTGAGTTCGAGGACGGTCTCGATTATGTCGAGAAGGTTGTCGCGGGCTTCGACGCGTTTGCCGGCGGAACGGCAGTTGTCGCAGTTGCCGCAATTGTCGTTGTCATATATTTCGCCGAAGTAATGGAGTAGGGTCTTGCGGCGGCATACCGACGACTCGGCGTACGAGGCGGTTTCGATGAGCAGCTGGCGTCCTATTTCCTGCTCTGACACAGGCTTGCCCTGCATGAATTTCTCCATTTTCTGGAGGTCTTTGTGGGAATAGAATGTCAGACAATAGCCTTCGCCGCCGTCGCGTCCGGCGCGCCCGGTTTCCTGATAGTAGCCTTCGAGTGATTTCGAGATATCGTAGTGTATGACAAATCTGACGTCGGGCTTGTCGATGCCCATGCCGAATGCTATGGTGGCGACGATGACGTCGACTTTTTCAAGCAGAAAGGCGTCCTGATTTTCAGAACGTGTGGCGCCGTCGAGACCTGCATGGTATGGTAATGCCTTGATGTTGTTGACCGTCAGCAGCTCGGCGAGCTCTTCGACTTTTTTGCGGCTGAGACAGTAGACAATGCCCGATTTGCCGCTATGCTGTTTTATGAACTTGATAATCTCGCGGTCGATGTTCTTGGTCTTGGGCCTTACTTCATAATAAAGGTTGGGGCGGTTGAACGATGATTTGAAGACCGCGATGTTGGTCATGCCGAGGTTTTTCTGAATGTCGTGCTGCACTTTGGGCGTGGCTGTCGCCGTAAGCGCAATCACCGGTTTGACGCCCAGCTCGTTTATGATCGGGCGTATGCGGCGATATTCGGGTCTGAAGTCATGACCCCACTCAGAGATGCAATGTGCCTCGTCGATGGCGTAGAACGATATGTCGACGGTTTTGAGGAATTCGATGTTTTCCTCTTTGGTGAGAGATTCGGGCGCGACGTAGAGAAGTTTTGTCTTGCCGTCGCAGACATCGGCTTTCACCTGGTCAATGGCGTTTTTTGTCAGCGACGAGTTGAGGAAATGGGCTATGCTGTCGTCTTCGCTGTAGTTGCGCATGGCGTCGACCTGATTTTTCATCAGGGCGATGAGCGGTGAGATGACGATGGCCGTTCCCTTGCAGATCAGAGCCGGAAGCTGATAACACAATGATTTGCCACCGCCCGTCGGCATCAGGACAAAGGTGTCGTGGCCGTCGAGCAAGTTGGTGATAATGGCTTCTTGGTTGCCTTTGAAATTATCGAAGCCAAAGTATTGCTTCAAGGCTTTGAGGAGCGGAGGGCGGTTTGTCATCGGATATCAGGATTTAGAGGTCAGACGGCGTTTGCTTCAAAATGTGCTTTGGCGAGTTTGTCTTCGGCATACTTGCGGGTGACGGCAAACTCTTTTATATTCTGTGAAGGGATGTCATACATGGCGTCGATCATGATGGCTTCGACGATAGAGCGGAGGCCGCGGGCACCGAGCTTGTATTCGATGGCCTTGTCGACGATGAAGTCGAGGGCTTCGCCTTCGAATGTCAGCTTGACGCCGTCCATGGCGAACAGTTTCTCATACTGACGCGTGATGGCGTTTTTGGGCTCTGTCAGCACCCGGCGCAGGGCTTCACGGTCGAGCGGATTGAGATGGGTGAGAATAGGCAGACGGCCGATAATCTCGGGTATCAGTCCGAACGATTTGAGGTCTTGCGGAGCGACATATCTGAGCATGTCGTCCTTGTTGACGCGGTTGCGAGTCGAGTCGGTCGAGAAGCCGACGACGTGGGTGTTCATGCGCTGGGCTATTTTCTGTTCGATGCCGTCGAATGCTCCGCCGCACATGAAGAGAATGTTTTTTGTGTCGACGGGAATCATGCGCTGCTCGGGATGCTTGCGTCCGCCTTGCGGGGGGACGTTGACAATCGAGCCTTCGAGGAGCTTCAGCAGACCCTGCTGAACGCCCTCGCCGCTGACGTCGCGTGTAATCGAGGGGTTGTCGCCTTTGCGTGCTATCTTGTCGATCTCGTCGATGAAGACGATGCCGCGTTCGGCTTTTTCTACGTCGTAGTCGGCGGCCTGGAGCAGTCGGGTGAGGAGACTCTCGATGTCTTCGCCGACATAGCCCGCCTGGGTGAGGACGGTGGCGTCGACGATGGTGAAGGGCACGTCGAGCATTCGGGCGATGGTGCGGGCGAGAAGAGTCTTGCCTGTGCCGGTCGGACCGACGAGTATTATGTTGCTTTTCTCGATGTCGACGTCGTCGCTCGACTGATTGAGTCGCTTGTAGTGGTTGTAGACGGCGACAGAGAGGTATTTCTTGGCGTCGTCCTGACCGATGATATACTGGTCGAGGAATGCTTTGATTTCGGCGGGTTTCGGCACTTTAGTGAGGTCGTCCTTGACTTTCTTGCCTGACTGGGCTGTGTGGCCGCCCTTGTAGGTCTCGATCATGTCGTGGATGGCCGCGACACAGTCGGTGCAGATATATGATTTGCCGTCGGCTGCAGGCACGAGGGTCTCGCACATGTCAGCGGGTCGGCCGCAGTAGCTGCATTTTATTTCTTTCTTGGCCATCGTTTATTTTTCGATTTTTTTGGCTTTGACGAGTACCTGGTCGATCATGCCGTATTCTTTGGCTTCTTCGGCGGTCATCCAGTAGTCGCGGTCAGAGTCACGCTCTACTTTTTCGAAAGGCTGGCCCGAGTGGTCTGAGATTATGATATAAAGTTCCTGTTTGAGTTTTTTGATCTCGCGGGCGGTAATCTCGATATCCGAAGCCTGGCCCTGGGCGCCGCCCATAGGCTGGTGAATCATGACGCGGCTGTGGCGCAGGGCAAATCGCTTGCCTTTCTCGCCTGCGACAAGCAGAACGGCGGCCATCGAGGCGGCGATGCCGGTGCAGATGGTTGCCACGTCGCTCGAGATATACTGCATGGTGTCATAGATGCCGAGACCTGCATAGACAGATCCGCCGGGCGAGTTGATGTATATTGACACGTCTTTGCCGGGGTCGGATGTGTCGAGGTAGAGCAGCTGGGCCTGGATGACGTTGGCTGTGTAGTCGTTCACTTCTGTACCGAGGAATATGATGCGGTCCATCATCAGACGCGAGAATACGTCCATCTGGGCGATGTTGAGCTGGCGCTCTTCGATGATTGAGGGGTTGATGTAGCCTGCGGATGAAGCGCTGACTGCCGACATGTACTGGTCGAGGGCGAGTCCGTTGAGGTTGCAGTGTTTTACGGCGAAATTACGAAAATCGTTGTTGTTCATATTATAATGTAGATTGTTTACTTGTCGATATTTATCCAAAGTTAATTAAAAATGTTGATTATGCAAAATTCTTTGTCGCAAAATTTTATGAAAAATGTGAAATATGTGATGACGGTGCGTCAGGCGGAAAAGCGCCGGAGACATTCTTCGGTCTGAAGAATGTCTCCGGCTGTATGGGATTCTGTCGGCGCGGCCGGGTATTATTCGGCAGCGGCAGCGGGATTGATCATCTTTGAGAATTCCTCGAAGCTGACAGTCTTGAGGTCGATTGTGACAGTCTCGCGGATGACTGCGAAGAGTTTGAGCTCGCTGACTTCTTCGGCGATGCGGCGGCTGTAGTTTTTGTCGGCCAGGATGCGTTTGGCGGTGTCGGTGACGGTCTCTTCATCGATGTTGTAGATGCCATACTGGTTGAACTGCTGGCGGGCGATGAATTTGGCACGGGCGAGGACGTCGTCATTGTCGATGCTGACTTTGAGCTGGTCGGCGATGCGGTCGCTGATAATCTGCCATTTGAGTGAGGGGAGCATTTCGGCATACTCTTTCTTCATGTCGGCGTCTTTGGCTGCCTCGGGGTTGGTGTAGGTAAGCCATTTGATGAGGAAGTCTTCGGGGAGCTTCATGTCTGCGCCGTATTTGTCGACGAAGTAGTCGCGGGTGATGGTGTTGAAGTAATAGTCGGTCGTGCCGCGGAATGAGTTTGAAATCATTTCCTTGAGAGCCTGGTTGTATTCTTCGTCGTTGTGGACTTTATCGCGGCCGAAGACGCTGTCGAAGAATTCCTGGTTGTGCTCGGCGGGTTTGACTACGATAATCTCGGTGATCACCATCTCGAAGTCGCCTTTGACTTCGGCGGCTTTGTCCTGGTCGATGTTGAGCATCGACGAGAGCTCTGCGACGTTGCCTTCGCAAGAGTTGTAGGGGTTGAAGACGACTTTGTCGTTGAGTTTCTTGCCGATGAATTTCTGTTCTTCTTCTTTGTTCTTGAAGTAGAAGGGTGCGACGATGCCGTTGATTACCTGAATGGCGTCTTCGCTTTCTTTTACAGTGCCGTCGGCGTTGAGTTCCATGAGTGTGCCTTTGACGACAGCTTTGTTGTCGACCTCTTCGCCGGGAACCTGTGCTCCGAAGCGTTCACGCAGGCTCTTGTCCTGGTCTTCGAGCATCTTGTCGGTGATGTCGATGGTGTAGTAGGGCAATGTGACGTTTTTGTCAATCTCGATGTTGAGTTCGGGTGCAAGACCGACCTCGTAAGCGAAGGTATAGTCTTTCTGGTCCATGTTGACGGCCACGACTTTTTCGGGCAGAGGCTGGCCGAGGATGTTGATCTTGTTTTCCTTTATATAGTCGATGACTGCGTGATAGACGGTCTCGTTGATGACATCGCTCATGACATCTTTGCCGAAACGGCGACGGAGCTGGTCGATGTTGATATGTCCCTTGCGGAAGCCGGGGATATTGTGGGTTGCACCGATTTTTTTGAGTTCGGCGTTTACTTTGGCCTTGTAGTCGTTTTCCTCGACATTGACTGTGAGTTTGCCGGCGACGTCACCGATTTTTTCAAATGAGATATTCATTAGAAGTTAAATTTATGTGTTATGAATTGATTTTACATAAAGTTCCCGCCGGGAAGGTATTCCCGGTTTCGGTCTGCAAAATTAATATTAATAATTTTATAAATCAATTTAACGTACAATAATTTTGACCGACGGGAGGGATGTATCGTGTGTCTATAACAATATTTCAGGCTGTAGTTTCGATTATTTTGAGTATTTTTGTGAAAATATTTGTCAATGGCAGACCGTTTTTTTACCATAGCAGCGAAATCAGAGGCCGTCTTCAAGGAGAAGATGAGCAAGTTTCTGGCGTTTGCCGTGCCTGTCGTCACGCGTGACGAGGCCAAGGCTGTCGTTGCAGGGTATGCGAAGAAATATCACGATGCGCGTCATGTCTGCTGGGCATTTATGCTCGGGGCCGACAGACTTGATTTTCTGTCGAGTGACAACGGCGAGCCGTCAGGAACAGCCGGCAAGCCGATTCTCGGACAGATAAATTCGTTCGGACTGACGAATGTCGTGATTGTTGTGGTCAGATATTTCGGCGGCATCAAACTCGGCACTTCGGGTCTGATAGCGGCATACCGTGAGGCGGCGCGCCTCGCACTCGCCGGGGCCGAGATTGTCGAAGGTTTCGAAACTGCCGACCTGACGGCCTGTTTCCCGTATATAGCCATGAACGACATAATGAAGGTGCTGAAAAATTCGCCGGCAGAAATAGTGTCGCAGGATTTCGACAACGCATGCACTGTCGTCGTCAGGGTGCGCAGCGGCGAGGCCGGGGCTCTCGGCGCGCGCCTGTCGTCAGCCGGCGCGTCGGTCACGGCAAATAAGTGAATCGGTTTGATTGAAAATCTCGCATAAATTGATTAACTTTGCCGCCGTTAGTCTAAACAAACCAATTTAAACAACAATAATAATGAGAAAAAACATTGTCGCAGGCAACTGGAAAATGAACACTACTCTTCAGGAGGGTGTCAAACTTGCCGAAGAAGTAAACGCAGCTGTCAAGGCTGCTGACGTCAAATGTGATGTCGTCATCTGTGTTCCTTTCACTCATCTTGCCACCATCAGCGAGAAAATCGACAAAAACGCTCTCGGTCTCGGCGCCGAAAACTGCGCTGATCACAAATCGGGTGCATACACCGGCGAAGTTTCAGCTCCGATGGTAGCTTCGACAGGTGCAAACTATGTTATTCTCGGTCACTCTGAGCGCCGTCAGTACTATGGCGAGACTTCAGAGACTCTTCGCGAGAAAGTGGCTCTTGCTCTTGAAAACAACCTTACTCCTATCTTCTGCATCGGCGAGGTGCTCGAGGAAAGAGAGAACGGCACATATAACGAGGTTGTCAAGAAACAGGTCGAAGAGGCTCTCTTCAACCTCAGCGCCGAGGATTTCGGCAAAATCATCCTTGCCTACGAACCCGTCTGGGCTATCGGCACAGGCAAGACAGCCACAGCCGAGCAGGCAGAAGACATGCACGCTCACATCCGTGCCGTCATCGCCGGCAAATATGGCCAGGAAGTCGCCGACAACACCTCGATTCTCTATGGCGGTAGCTGCAAGCCTTCTAATGCAAAAGAGCTTTTCGCAAAACCCGATGTCGACGGCGGTCTTATCGGTGGCGCTTCGCTCAAAGCCGATGACTTCATGGGCATCGTGACAGCATTCTGATCAGATTAGACATCTTTAAAAATTATTTTATGGCTGCAATGATATAATTTTGTATCTTTGCAGCCATAAATATTTATATCTCTGATGAAGAAAAGAACGACAGTAACAATAATCTCTGCAGCTGTGGCTGTGTCGGCGGTCTGCGCGCAGGCAACAGATAGCCTCACTATCGCCGGCCATCTCAATGCCGCCGGTGTCATCACTGTCACCCAGCCTGCGGGACTTGACGCCCGTCTGACTAAAGAAATCGCTCCGGCGCCCGAAGAGATTGCCGACGGTGTCGCACAGGAGACTGTTGCAGCCGTCCATCACGGGCGCGCCGGATTCAGAGTTCAGATATTTGACGACAACAATGTGCGCACAGCCAGGAGCGAAGCCCAGGCTCGAAAAAACCAGATAGAGCTTCGTTTTCCTGAGTATAAGGCATATGTCACGTTCAATTCTCCATACTGGCGTGTCAAAGTCGGTGATTTCACCAGCCGCAGCGAGGCCGAGGCGGCCATGGCTGAGATCAGGCAGGCCTTCCCGTCGATGGCGCGCTCGCTGAGAATTGTACGCGACCGCATTAACTAAGTAACAGATGATAATGAAGAATCAATTGTCAGATAGCGATCAGCAAAAGATTGATGAAATCTCACAGCATATTGAAGCCATAATACGTCTTGTCGGCGAGGATCCCACCCGCGAAGGGCTGCTGAAGACTCCTCAGCGCTCTGCCAAGGCACTTTATTATCTGACTTCGGGCTACAGGGCCAATCCCGGCGAGATGATCGAGCAGGCATTGTTTGATCATGAAGGCTCGAAGATTATAGTGGTCAAGGATATCGAATTCTATTCGATGTGTGAGCATCATATCCTGCCGTTTTTCGGACGTATATCAATCGGATATATCCCCGACGGCAAGATTATAGGCCTGAGCAAGGTCGCGCGTGTCGTCAACGCCTATGCACGTCGCCTTCAGGTGCAGGAGCGTCTGACGGCTCAGATCTGTGATGAAATCAAAGCTACTGCCGGAGCAAAAGGTGTCATCGCCGTCTGCAACGCCCAGCATCTGTGCATGAAGATGCGCGGAGTCGAGAAACAGGATTCATCGACGACGACAATCGATTATAACGGTGTCTTCGAGGACAATCAGTCGTTGAGAGACGAGTTCATGAGGATGCTCGCTGTCAAATAAAAAGGCGTGAGCGTTAATATAAAGCGTTAAAATATAAAAGGAAAGAGCCTGTTTTTTGAAAGCAGGCTCTTATTTTGTGTCGTAGTCTTCGTCGTCATCATCGAAGTCGTCGAAATCAAAATCGAAATCCCAGCCGTTGTCGTAGACGTTCTCGGTGAATTTCGACAGCTCGCGTCCTTCGCGTTTTGTCGGTCGTCCCAGGCCTTTTCGGCGGTCGACGAAGCCCGATATTTTCACGACCTCAAGCAGGTCATATTGCGATTGCGGCGTGATGTTCTCCATGTATTCGGGGACGAGCTTGGCACCGAGGCGGTTTTCGGTGAGCGCCAGCACCCTGAACGAGTATGTCACGGGCGGTTTGCGAATGTTGACGATGTCGCCGACTTTTATCATTCTCGCAGGTTTGGCTATCACGGCCGAGTCGCCGCTGCCGATGGTGACGCGACCTTTCTTGCAGGCCTCGGTCGCGATGGTGCGCGTCTTGAAGATGCGCATCGCCCAGGTCCATTTGTCGATTCTGACTTCTGCTTTTGCCATGATGCGCGGTTATTTGTTGTTGTATTTACACATTGAGTTCTGGATGCCGGCCAGAACGAATTCCTTTATGGCTTCGACAGCTGTTTCGAGTCTCGGGCCGATGGCGGCTTCTTCTTCGTCGGTGAACTTGCCCAGAACATAGTCAATCTGACATCCGCGCGGATAGTTGTCTCCGATGCCGAAGCGCAGACGCGGATAGGCGTCGGTACCGAGCATGGCGGCGATGTTCTTGAGGCCGTTGTGACCGGCGTCGCTGCCACGGGGCTTGAGCCTGATGGCGCCGAACGGCAGGGCTATGTCGTCGACACAGACGAGTATGTTGTTTATGTCGATGTTCTCTTTGTCTTTCCAGTATCTTACGGCGTTGCCGCTCAGATTCATGTATGTCGACGGCTTGAGCAGGACGAGCTGCTTGTTCTTAAGCCTCATATGGGCAATATCGCCATAACGCTCGGTCGAAAAAGAAATATTGGATGCCTCGGCTAAGGCATCCAATATTCTAAATCCTATGTTGTGGCGTGTATCGCGGTATTCGCTGCCGATATTGCCGAGACCAACAATCAGATATTTCATACTCCGATTATTACTTTGCTGCGGCGGCTGCGGCACCACGGGCTGCACGTGTCAGCTGAACGGCGCAGACAACAGCGTTCTTGGCATTGACGAGTTCGAGGTCTTCGAAGTGGAGGTCGCCGACTGCGAGCGATTTGCCGAGACCGAGGCTGTCGACATTAATGACGAGGCGCTCGGGGATGTTGGTGTAGATGGCTTTGACACGGAGTTTCTTCATCGAGAGAGTGAGCTTACCACCGGCCTTGACACCTTCGGCGTGGCCTTCGAGTTTGACGGGAACCTCGATAGTGACGGGTTTCTTGTCGTTTACCTCGAGAAGATCGATGTGAAGGATGTTGTCTTTAACGGGGTGGAACTGGATATCTTTGAGGACAGCCATGCGTTTTTCGCCGTTGATGTCGAGCTCGATAGCGTAGATGTCGGGGGTGTAGATGAGTTTGCGCACAGCGTCGTTGGTCACTGTGAGGTCGGTTGTGACAAGTCCTTTGCCGTTGCCGATTTCTACGATTTTTTCGCCGTCTTTGAGCGTGCCTTTGTAGGGGAGTTCGATTACTTCGCCACCGTTGAGCACTACGGGAATTTTACCTTCTGCGCGGAGGGCTTTGGTTGCTTTTTTGCCGAGCTCGACGCGGGGAGCGGCTGACAGTTTGAATACTTCCATTTTGAATTGATTTTGATTGTGTTACTAAAAATTAAGATGCTTCTTAATTTCCCATCACACGGGATGCTAAAAAGCGACTGCAAAGTTAATGATTTATTTCGGTCTGTGCAACTATTTTGTTAATAAGAGGAATAATTCGTAACTTTGGCATCTGTTTTGCTATAGGCATATCGATTGAGGGCCTGTCGTTGGTGAACAACATCGGCTTTCAGTCGCTTATTTTACTGATTAATTTTTCAAGAGCTACTTACAGACATACATAATATGAAGCAAGATAACGAACAGGAACAGCAGGTGACAGTCAATCTTGGTAAAATCGACATCGATCCGTCGCAACTTACTACGCCTCCCGATGTCGAGGATTTACCGGTACTGGCGACGCGTAACCTTGTGCTGTTTCCTGAAATCACCATTCCAATATCGCTCGGCCGCGAAAATTCAGTCGCCACGGCTACGATAGCGTCAGAGAAATCACTTCCGATAGGTGTTGTCTGTCAGTTGCGTTCGGATGAAGACCAGCCCGCGGTGACGACAGGCTTATATAAATATGGTGTGGTTGCCGATGTCCTCAAAGTGTTCGAGCTGCCCGACGGTTCTCACACCGCATTGGTCAGGGCACGCGGCAAATTCAAGATTCTCGGCCGCGGCCTCGGCGTCAATATCCCCGAGGCAAATCTATCTGCCAAGGTCAGACTCATGGAAGAGCCTGCCGTCGAGATGTCGCAGTCAGTCGAGGTGCTTGTCGACCAGATTAAAGCGTCGGCTATAAACCTCATCCGCAAGACGACCGAGAATGCCAAGGAAATAGTCTTTACTATCAATCAGTTTGAGAATCCCGTAGAGCTGGTCAACCATCTCTGCACCAACATGGCCTTTGACCCGCAAGCTAAAATAAAGCTTCTGTCTGCGCCTAATTTCGAGAAACGTGCTTATGAGCTACTGTCGCTTCTGTCAGAAAACGAGCAGAAAGTCGATATCAGCCGTGAGATTATAGAGCGCACGAAAAGCAATCTCGACCAGAACCAGCGCAATGCCTTCCTCCAGCAGCAGATGGAGACCATACGCGAGGAGCTTTACGGCGACACGACCGAGGCCGACGAGCTGCTCGAACGCGCCACTGACAGCGATATGACTCAGGAAGTTCTGACTATCTTTGAGAAAGAGGTCGAGAAGCTTCGCCGTCTCAACCAGCAGTCACCTGACTACTCGGTGCAGTATCAGTATCTCGAAACGCTTCTCGCACTTCCATGGACTTCTAAATCGGAAGTAAACAGCGATTTCGACAAGGCATCTGAAATCCTTGAGTCAGATCACTACGGTCTTGAGAAAGTCAAGGAACGCATACTCGAGCAGCTTGCCGTGCTGATAAACAATCCTCATGGCAAAGCTCCGATACTCTGCCTCGTCGGTGCTCCCGGCGTCGGCAAGACTTCGCTCGGCAAGTCGGTCGCCCGCGCTCTCGGACGCGATTATCAGCGTGTGTCGCTCGGCGGTCTCCATGACGAATCTGAAATCAGAGGCCACCGCCGCACATATATCGGCGCCATGCCGGGCCGCATCATCGACGCCATGAAGCGCGCCGGCAAAATTAACCCCGTGCTTCTGCTCGACGAGATTGACAAAATCGGCACCGACTACAAGGGCGACCCATCGTCGGCCCTGCTCGAAGTGCTTGACCCTGAACAGAACAAATTTTTCCATGACAATTATGTCGACATCGATTATGATTTGTCGAACGTGCTCTTTATCGCCACGGCCAACACCCTGTCGTCGATACAGCAGCCGTTGCTCGACCGCATGGAGGTCATCGATATCTCGGGCTATCTTCTCGAAGAAAAAATCGAGATTGCGCGCCGTCACCTGTTGCCGCGTGTTCTTGAAGAACATAATGTAGAGCGTGACGCCATCGAAATTCCAGACGAGACGCTGGCTGCCGTTATCGAAGGCTACACATCAGAGAGCGGCGTGCGCCAGCTCGAGAAAGCCCTTGCAAAGATTGTCAGAAAATATGTGCTCGCCAAGATGAGCAAGAAAGATTTCCCCAAGGTCATCAAGCCCGGAGACCTCTATGACATCCTCGGTCTTGCCCGCTACAGCAAGGATGAATATGAGGGCAACGAATATGCCGGTGTCGTCACAGGTCTCGCCTGGACTCAGGTCGGCGGTGAGATTCTTCTCGCCGAAGCCTCTCTCTCGTCAGGCAAAGGCGAGAAACTGACAATCACCGGTAATCTCGGCGATGTAATGAAAGAGTCGGCGACTATTGCCTATGAATGGGTCAAGGCTCACGCACCACGGCTCGGCGTTGATGAATCGATGTTTGAGAAGCATAATCTTCACATTCACTTTCCCGAGGGTGCCATTCCTAAAGACGGTCCGTCGGCAGGCATCACGATTGCCACGGCCATAGTGTCGGCTTATACGGGTCGCCGCGTCGCCGAGCGCCTTGCCATGACAGGCGAGATCACTCTCCGCGGCCGGGTGCTTCCCGTCGGCGGCATCAAAGAGAAGATTCTCGCAGCCAAGCGTGCCGGCATAACCGATATTGTTCTGTCGGAGAAGAACCGACGCGACATCGAGGATATTGCCCCGAAATATCTCGAGGGTCTGAAATTCCACTATGTCGAGACCGTCAGCGAGGTCATCGCCCTCGCCGTCACCGACGTGCCCGCAGTGAAATAATCCCGGCCGAGACAATAAAACCAGCGCGGTCGCCCATTCGGGTGGCCGCGCTGCTTCTTGTGAATAAGGTTATTAAGGGCTACCGCTCCGCTCAATCGATGAACCTCTTTGTCAGGTCACCGTAGGCGTCGATGCGGCGGTCGCGCAGGAAGGGCCACCAACGGCGCACCTGCTCTGATCGACCGAGGTCGATGTCTATTATCCGCTCGACTTCGCTGTCTGACGGTGCGCGGTAGAGGAATTCGCCCTGCGGGCCGGCGACAAAGCTGTTGCCCCAGAACAGTATGCCGTTTGTGACGCCTGTCGTGTCGGGTTCGTGACCTACGCGGTTGACGGCGACGAGCGGCAGGCCGTTTGCTACGGCGTGGCCGCGCTGTACGGTTACCCAGGCGTCGAGCTGACGTGCTTTTTCGTCATCGGCGTCGGTGCTTTCCCATCCGATTGCTGTCGGATATATAAGAATCTCGGCTCCGGCGAGCGCCATAAGACGAGCGGCTTCGGGATACCACTGGTCCCAGCAGACGAGTACGCCGAGACGTCCGATTGAAGTCTCGACTGGCTTGAAGCCTATGTCGCCTGGCGTGAAATAGAATTTTTCATAATAGGCGGGGTCGTCGGGTATGTGCATCTTGCGGTAGCGGCCGGCAACGCTGCCGTCGGTGTCGAAGACGACGGCTGTGTTGTGGTAAAGGCCAGGTGCCCGACGCTCGTAGAGCGATGTCACGATGACGACTTTGTTCTCTCGGGCGAGCCTTGAATAGAGTTCGGTATACTCTGAGTCGAGGCTGACGGCGAGACCGCATTTGTCGACATCCTCGGACTGGCAGAAATACAGGCTGTCGTGAAGTTCCTGGTTGACGATGAGATTGGCGCCTTCGGCAGCGAGTTTTGTAATCTTCTCGGCCAGTCGGCGGCGGTTGTCGGCGATATCGCCGGTGTTATGTTGCTGGATTATACCTGTTCGGATGATTCTGTTCATTTTTTGATTGAATTTTTGGGAAATTGCATCGTGACGCAGTGGAGTGACCCGTGCTGACGTATCAGAGCGCGGCAGTCGACTGGCACGATTTCGTGGTCGGGGAACGCTATTCTGAGCAACTGAGTGGCGAGTTTGTCTTTGGCCGGCTGGTCATAGACAGGCAACAGTATGGCGTCGTTCAATATCAGGAAGTTGGCGTAGGTCGCCGGCAGCTGTTCGCCGTCCTCGTCAAAGACGGGGTCGGGCAGGGGCAGACCTATGAGGTTATAGGGGGCGCCGTCGGCGGTTGTAAACGTCGCGAGCTGTTCTTTCATTTTCATGAGCGGCTCAAAGTTTACATCTGACGGATTGTCGCACTCGACATAATAGATTGTGTCGTGTGGAGCGAGGCGCGCCAGTGTGTCGATGTGGCTGTCAGTGTCGTCGCCGGCGAGAGAGCCGTGGTCGAGCCACAGCACCCGGGCGAGGCCGAAGAAGTCTTTGAGACGTGTCTCGATTTCTTCTTTCGCGAGGTCGCCGTTGCGGTTGGGTGACAGCAGACACTCTGATGTCGTCAGCAGCGTGCCTGCGCCGTCGCTTTCGATAGAGCCGCCTTCGAGGACAAAGCCCAGACGATTGATATACCGGGCGCTGAAAATGCCGCAGTCATACATCCTACGGGTTACGAGATTGTCGAGATTGGCCGCGAACTTAAGTCCCCAGCCGTTGAATTTGAAATCGTTGATTTCAAAGCCGTCGTCGGCGCCGACAGTTGTTATCGCACCGAGGTCGCGAGCCCAGGTGTCATTGGTGTCAGCCTTGATATATGTGATTTTTTCCCGGGGCAGCGACTCAAGCTGTGCGGCGACGGCTTCAGGTTCGGGAGTGACGACAATCAGCGCGGCATGTCTTACAATTGCAGCCGCTATATTTTTAAAGCAATCGGTTACTTCATCAAGCATGTAGTTCCAGTCGGTCAGCCTGTGGGGCCACGACAGGAGAACGGAGTCGACCGCTTCCCATTCGGCGGGAAGCCGGCGGCACGGTTTGTTATTCGTCATAATCATTCAATGATTGCCAAATCGAGTTTTGGTTTTCTAAATAATCTTCACAAAAATCAAGAAAACCCCTTTTCTCGGAAGTCCCGTTTTCGGCGCACCATTCTTTATAACTGCGCCGCAGTTCCTCATCGTCGGCAAGCTGTCGTTTGAATTCGGCTTCGGCGATGTCTACACTTCTGTTTTGGTTAATGAGTGTTTCGAAATAATATGTAAGATCTTCCATGGTCAGTTTAAAGGGGTATGTTTTTTCTTGTTTTTCAAAAATACATATATTATGTAGAATTGGAAAACCTGAAAGGTTATAATTAGTTAAAACAGCCGCGAGCAAACAATACGGCAATCTAACTGTTTTATAATTAGATATTCAACTTTTATTTGTTTCAACTATGAAAAAGATATTCGGTCTAATGGCATTTGCACTGATGATGGCGGGATGTAGCCCGTTCACTCTTGTAAACAGTGAGTCATATAACAATGCCGATCTCAGCAGTTATCACACGTTCAAAATTGTGTCGCCCGCCGACGGTTCGCTGCCTCCCGGTATGGAGATGGTGACATATTACAACATTACGGCGGCAATCCGCGAGCAGATGGTCGAACGAGGTTTTGTCGAAGATGCAAACTCGCCGATGCTCATCAATATCGGTGTGACGGTGCATCGTGAAATCGAGACCGAGCCGGCTCTTCCTCCGGGGTATTTTACGGCTCCCGGCCCGTATTACACGGGATATTATCCATATTTCATGTATCCGCGCAATTATTATTGGTCTAACTATTACGCTAATGCCAAGGTAATTACAGGTATCTACAAGGAGGGTGTTCTGACGATGGATATTGTTAATATAGTCGAGAAGCTGCCGCTTTATTCGGCCTCTGTAGCCACAATACTTGAGAACGGCAACGCACAGTTCAGAAACCTCGAGGGCATTGCCCAGGCCGTAAAAACCTTGTTCTCGAAGTTCCCCGTGCCGTTGTTGCCGCAATATCGTGACAATAATTAACATATATGCGCAGAGATAATGCCCCACCGGGCGAATACTTTTGTGTAAAGAATTAAAATTGATACAGCTATGAATTCAAACATCGTTTTAAGCCGGTATGTAATCAATACCATCAACTCTCTTCCTGAAGAAGAGCGGCTTTCAATAGCGTCGGCTCTTGCCGGTGAGATGATTCTCGGTGCCAAGCTGACCAATGAACTGAACCCGCAGGAAGAAATGATCTACACCGTTATAAGGAATTTTATAATGCGCGATTCTCATGAGTATAATAAGGCGATGGCAGGAAAATAGCTGTTTGTTAAACCTTCATCAATATATAAACAAACCGGCCAGGACTTTGAGTCCCGGCCGGTTTGCTTATATTTGTATGTCAGAAATATTTATTTCAGCAGCGAGACCGAGCGCGAGATGAAGGCGCTGAGGTCTTTGCCTTTGAGGAGGCCGTTGGCCAGGAGGGCGAGGTCGATGAGCTGCTTGACGAGGGGTTGGCCGGCGGCGTAGTCGCTGATGGCTTTTTCCTGCTGTTCGCGGCTGTCGGCCACTTCTTTCTCGAGGTCTTTGACTTTCTGGTCGCTTTCGGCGTCAGAGCCTGCTTTGTGAGCTTCGCGGAGCTTGCTTATCTCGGTGTTGTCGGCCTCGATCTTTTCGGCGAGGGGTTTGACTGTAGCCTCGAGCGCCCCGGTGGCTTTGTCCCTGATGCCGGCTACGAGCGGATGCTCGGTGTTGACTACGAGGTTATAGCTGTCGGGCAGTTCGCCGTAGAATGACATGCCGGGCTGTAGAGCCGACATCTCTTTCATGCGTCGCATATATTCGTTCTGAGTGATGACGACGGGCTGGTCGCTTGCCGCCATGGCCTCGAACGAGACGAGGAACTGGGCCTTCTCGACTTCGGGCGTCTGCGAGCGGAACATAGTCGTCATGATGTCGCGCTGGAGCGGGGTGAGGTCGGCGCCCTTGCGGTCATCTTTGCGGATAAGATTGTCAATGACGTCAGAGTCGACGCGTACGAAGGTCGTCTTCTCGAGCTTGCTCTCGAGCATGCCGACGAAGTGGCTGTCG
Source organism: uncultured Porphyromonadaceae bacterium (assembly GCA_902493335.1). Classification (GTDB taxonomy): domain Bacteria; phylum Bacteroidota; class Bacteroidia; order Bacteroidales; family Muribaculaceae; genus CAG-873. The sequence continues at coordinate 65,506 of CABUPJ010000001.1, read as the reverse complement.
AGCTGTCCGTCGAGGACGAGCACGTTGTAGCCGCGGTCATTGGCCGTCTTGATGAAGTCATACTGGGCGACAAGGTCAGTGGTATAGAGATAGACGATGTTGCCGTCTTTGTCGGTCTGGTTGGCTTCGACGAGCACCTTATATTCTTCGAGGGTGAAATATTTGCCCTCGGTGTCTTTGATGAGCATGAACTTCATGGCAGCCTCGCAGAATTTCTCGTCGGTCAGCATGCCATAGACGATAAAGAGTTTGATGTCGTCCCATTTCTTTTCAAATCCGGCGCGGTCGGTCTTGAAGAGGTCTTCGAGACGCGATGCGACTTTCTTTGTTATATATGACGAAATCTTCTTGACGGCCGAATCGCTCTGGAGATATGAACGCGAGACGTTGAGCGGAATGTCGGGTGAGTCGATGACACCCTGAAGCAGCATCATGAACTCGGGCACGACGCCTTCGACCGAATCGGTGACGAAGACCTGGTTGCAATAGAGCTGGATGCGGTTTTTGGTGATCTCGAAGTTGTTCTTGATCTTCGGGAAATAGAGGATGCCGGTCAGCGTGAAGGGATAGTCGACGTTGAGGTGAATCCAGAACAGAGGGTCTTCCTGGCCGGGATAAAGCTCGTGATAGAAGTCGAGATAATCCTTGTCGGTCAGTTCGGCCGGTTTCTTGGTCCACTGCGGCTCGATGTTGTTGATGACGCGGTCGCGGTCGGTGTCGACCATTTTGCCGTCTTTCCACTCCTGCTCTTTGCCCGAGATGACGGGGACGGGGAGGAAACGGCAGTATTTTTTCAGGAGAGTATCGATGCGTGCCTGTTCGAGGAACTCTTTGTTCTCGTCATCGATATAAAGTATGATGTCGGTGCCGCGGGTTTTGCGGTCATCAGGTTCGAGAGTGAACTCGGGCGAGCCGTCGCACTCCCAGCGCACGGCTTCGGCGCCGTCTTTATACGAGAGTGTCCTGATGACGACTTTCTTGGCAACCATGAAGGCCGAGTAGAAGCCGAGGCCGAAGTGGCCGATGATGGCGTTGGCATTGTCTTTATATTTGGCGAGAAACTCTTCGGCCCCCGAGAAGGCTATCTGGTTGATATATTTCTCGATGTCGTCGGCAGTCATGCCGATGCCGTGGTCGCTGACGGTGAGGGTGCCGGCTTCTTTATCTACTGTGACTTTGACGTTGAGGTCGCCGAGTGTGCCCTTGAAGTCGCCGAACGACGAGAGTGTCTTGATTTTCTGTGTGGCGTCGATGGCGTTAGAGACGAGCTCGCGCAGAAATATTTCGTTGTCGCTGTATAAGAATTTTTTGATGACGGGGAAAATATTCTCAGTCGTAACCCCGATTTTTCCTTTTTGCATAACTCAAATAATATATTTATAAGTTAGACTGTTGTTTCTGTTTATTTATACACGATAGTGCAAAAACAGTGCCAAACTGTCTATCGTAACAACGCTTTTGAGAAGCAAAGGTTTAAGGAGAGAACGAGCCTGACTACTTTCTTTCACATTCGACTATATGGCCGGATGCGGCTGTCGCTTTCACGTCGATAAGGCGCTGGTTTGACGAGCCGCGGAATAGCAGCGACGTGTCGCGCAACGATTCGATGAAAGGGCCGTCAACGAGGACGTCGATGTTGTCGAGCACCTGTCGGGCAGACGGAGTGCCGGCGATAAGTTCTTCGTAGGTGAAGCCCGTGTAGCACCAGACGGTCTTGCCGAGCCGGCGTCTGATTTCTCGGGCGAGCACGGCGATTTTGTCGGCCTGATAAAGAGGGTCACCACCCGAAAAGGTGACATTGAAGCCATTTTCTTCGATGTGGGCGATGATGTCACCGACGGTCATGTCACGGCCTGAGTCATGAGGCCATGTCGATGGATTGTGACAGCCCGGGCAATGGTGGTCGCAGCCTGCGAAATAAATCGATGTGCGAAGCCCCGGGCCGTCAACAGTCGTGCCGTCGACGATGTCGACGACACGAAGTGTGATGTCTTCGGAATCAGACATTGCAGCGCTTATTTGTGAACGACACGATCGTTGAGTTCGGCGAGTTTGGCGTTGTTCCAGCGGTCGGTCGTGCCGACGAGATAACCGGTTATGCGCTGTAGTTTGTCAATCGCCTTGCTGCCGCATTTGGGGCAGGTGTCGAGATTCTCGGCAGCGTCTTCGTAGCCACATTCCATGCAGCGGTTGCGGTTGTGGTTGACCGAGCAGTAGCCGATGTTGTGTCTGTCCATCAGGTCGACGATGTCAGAGATGGCTTCGGGGTTATGGGTGGCATCGCCGTCAATTTCGACATAGAATATGTGACCGCCGCGGGTCAGTTCATGATAGGGTGCCTCGATTTCGGCTTTATGCCTGGGTGAGCATTTGTAATAGACCGGCACATGGTTTGAGTTGGTGTAGTAAATCTTGTCGGTTATACCGGGCAGAATGCCGAATGTCTTGCGGTCTTTGGCTGTGAATCTGCCCGAAAGGCCTTCTGCCGGAGTGGCGAGTATCGAGTAGTTGTGGCTGTAGCGCTCAGAGAATTCGTTGGCACGGCTACGCATGTGGGATACGATGCGGAGGCCGAGACGCTGGGCCTCTTCGTCTTCGCCGTGATGTTTGCCGAGCAGGGCTACAAGACATTCGGCCAGACCGATGAAGCCGATGCCGAGAGTGCCGTGGTTGATGACAGACTCGACTGTGTCGGTGGGCTTGAGTTTGTCGCTGCCGTTCCAGAGCTTCGACATCACCAGCGGGAACTGCTTGGCAAGAGCCGTTTTCTGGAATTTATATCTGTCGTCGAGCTGACGCGCAGTGACTTCGAGCAGATTGTCGAGTTTGGTGAAGAAAATATCTATGCGCTCTGATTTGTCGCGAATGTTCATGCACTCGATGGCGAGACGGACGATATTGATGGTGCTGAAGCTGAGGTTGCCGCGTCCGATCGAGGTTTTTTCGCCGAATCTGTCTTCAAATACTCTTGTGCGGCAGCCCATCGTGGCGACTTCATAGAGATAGCGCTTGGGGTCGTCGGCATTCCATTTTTCATTGACGTTGAAAGTGGCGTCGAGATTGACGAAGTTGGGGAAGAAACGGCGTGCCGTCACTTTGCAGGCGAGTTTGTAGAGGTCATAATTTGGATCGTCGGGGAGGTAGCTGACACCGCGCTTTTTCTTCCAGATCTGTATCGGGAAGATGGCTGTGGCGCCGTTGCCTACGCCTTCATAGGTAGAGTTGAGCAGTTCGCGGATGATGCAGCGGCCTTCGGCCGAAGTGTCTGTGCCATAGTTTATCGAGCTGAATACGACCTGGTTGCCGCCGCGCGAATGGATGGTGTTCATGTTGTGGATAAACGCTTCCATGGCCTGGTGTACGCGGCTGACAGTGCGGTTGACAGCGTGAGCTGTGAGTCGTTCGTCGCCATCGAGACCCTCGAGTTCACGTTTCTCATAATCTTTGAACTCCTTATTATATAAATGAGAGAGGTCGCGGTTGCATAGAGCCTCGAGATTTTTAATCTCTTCGATATATGACGAGCGCACGTAGGGCGCGAGATAGAAGTCGAACGCCGGGATTGCCTGTCCGCCGTGCATTTCATTCTGGGCGGTCTCGAGCGAGATACAGGCTATGATGCTTGCGGTCTCGATGCGTTTCGCCGGGCGCGATTCACCGTGTCCGGCGATGAAGCCATACTCGAGGATGCGGTCGAGCGGGTGCTGGACGCAGGTGAGACTTTTAGTCGGATAGTAGTCTTTGTCATGGATGTGTATATATCCGTTTCTGACATAATCGCGGGCTTCGGGCGAGAGAAGATAATCGTCGACGAAAGGCTTTGTGGTCTCGCTCGCGAATTTCATCATCATGCCCGCGGGCGAGTCGGTGTTCATGTTGGCGTTCTCGCGGGTGATGTCGTTGTTTTTTGCCTCGATGATTTCATGGAACATGTCGCGGGTTTTGGCGCGGCGGGCGATGCTGCGCTGATCGCGATATGCTATGTATTTTTTTGCGACTTCCTTGCGCGGGCTGTTCATCAGCTCGAGTTCGACGAGATCCTGAATCTCTTCGACAGTCATCTGTTCGTTGCCGCGAAAGCCGATATGGTCGGTGATTTTATGAATAAGTGCTTCGTCTTCACCCAATTCGGTATGAAGCATCGCCTTGCGTATGGCAGCTTTGATTTTCTCTTCGTTGTAGCCTACTATGCGGCCGTCGCGTTTTATAACGGTTTGTATCATCGGGTTATATTGTTTTTGCTTGTTTCAGTTGTTGGCGTGTGTAATTATGCGTATTGTTTTAACTGATGCAAAGCTAATACAAATAACCCGATTTTGCAAAGATTGTCACTGAATTTATTTTTAAAGTTTTTCGATTTGGAGAACTTTTTGATGGTATCTAAAATAGAAATAACTGATATACTGATTTTTGAAAATATTTTTGGAAAACTTTGTAAAAATTATCGTGTGTTGATATTGTGTTTTTGGCAATTTATGATATCTTGCTCCTTGAATCCTGATTTAACCAGCTCGACAGATTCGTTATAGTCATTGAGGTATATACGCCGGGGTTCGTGATAGTCGTCGCTGACGAGTGAGTAGCGTTTGTCGGCATAGCTTGTTGACAGTCCGGCAAGGTCTATCAGGGTGTTGAAAACCGATTTGCTTGACGAGACATTTTTATCGCGGTTGGCGAAAGCTTGACTGACGGTTTCGGGATAGCAAGTTGCATATTCGTCGGATGTCCATACGATGAATGGAACGTGTACCTGATAATATGTTGGGGTGGGTGATGCGTGCAGGAAGCGCTCGCGGCTGTCGTCGAATATGTCTTCGCCATGATCCGAGGTATATACAAGCGCCGCGTTGCAGTGCTCGCGTTCAATCCGTCGTATTACGGAATCGATCAGACAGTCGGTATAGGCTATGGTGTTGTCGTAGGCATTGACGAGTTCGTTGCGGTTGTTTTTGTCGGCGTCCGTGGCATTGTCGGGTTTGAAGACCGAATGACAGTCGGGATAGCGTTCGCGGTAATTGAAGTGCGAACCGTAGGTGTGAAGTACTATAAAAAGACGTCCGTCCGGATTGTTGTCAATGAAATCTGACAGCGGTTCTATTAGGTCGAAGTCGAATTTAGACGTGCTTTGTGATTTTATGAATGAGCTCGTGTCGGCCTGGGCGCCGAAGAAATCGATGAAGGAATGGTTAGGCGATTGATTCGAGAAATAAGCCGTGCGGTAACCCATGTCATTGAACAGGGCAAATATGCTTTTGGCCGTATAGATTGAATCGCCGAAGTTCGAGGCGTCGAGATATGACATGAGCATCGGCACGCTCTTGTGGGTGGTATTGCTCTCGGAGAGGGCTTTGGGGTAAAATATCAGATTCTTTTCGTTTGACAGCCGTGGATTGGTCGGACGGCTGTAACCGTCGAGCTGCCAGTTGTCGGCTCGCGAAGTTTCGCCAATGACAAAAACGTAGATTTCCCTGTCGGCGCTTTCACGTGTGACAGTCGGCCGATAAGAGAACGCAGACGAGGTGTTTTTGTAGTCAGTCGTGGCTGCCGTGCGTTTTATGGCGCTGACGAGATTGGAGCACACATTGACCGGGAAGATATGTCTCATCACGGATGTACCGGGGTAGACGAGGAAGCAGCAGGCGAGAAGTATCACACCGGTGAGCGATGCCGTCAGGCCGATTCTTCTTGGCTTGAAGAGCTGCCGGCGGGCGAGATGCGACTTAGTGAGCATCAGTGTTATTGCCCAGATGATAGGTGGCAGATACAGGACGAGCACAACCATGATGGCAAAAAGAAGATTGCCGAGCAGTTCGGCCACTTCGCCGACATTGGTGGTCGCGACATTGAGAAACATATCTATGGCGATGATTGATTCGCCATAGAGATAAAGCAGTACAATCTGGAATGCCGCCAGAATCATCAGCGGCAGACAGCAGATGACGCTGAGTCCTATATTACGCGTGATACTTGTCAGCAGGTAATATATGCCAAGCGGTAATATTATATCTGTGATTTTGAAAAGCAGAGGATCACTCTCGGTAAACGCGAGGGCGATGTTGGGTATGATCAGCAGCAGCGGGAAAATCCACAGCAGAACTGCCGGACTAAATATGTTTTTTATATTAAAATGCTTCATTGATACTGAATATAAAACCTGTCTGATGGCGGCCGAAGCCTAAATCAAGTCTGACGTTGACACGTTTTTTGAACTCCCACCGGTAGCCGATGCCGTAGTTGGGCAGCAGCATGCGGGACCTCATTTCTGAAAATTTGGGAAAGACCATTCCCATGCCGCCCCATGCGACAAGACCGTTTCGTTTCCAGACATGCTGACGAAGCTCGACGCAGCAGTCAAAGGCGCATTTGTCGCGATAGCGTCCTTCAAAATAGCCGCGCATGTTGTCGCTGCCACCGAGGGTTGACATCAATCCCCACGGAGTATTGCCGTAAGTCAGCCTTGTGTGGAACATACCGGCGAGAACTGATCCGCGCCACAGTCTTTTATAGCCCGATACTTTCAGTTCGGTAAGCGAGAACGCATATTTGTTGGCGAGGAAGCGCGGATTGAAACGCTGGTCGAAGCGTATATACACTCCTCTTGCCGGAGCGGTCATGTTGTCGCGCGTGTCATATTGGAGCGTGAGTCCTGCGCCGACATTGAACGTGCGGTCGCTCTGGCCTTCCCACAGCCATGGTTTTTTGAAGTCACGGCCGTTGATATAATCGAAGCTCGCCAGAGGTCCGAGATAGAGTCCGTCGCATAGCCGCCACGAAAAATCAAGGCGCGCCTGGCTGTTGAGGTATTTGTATTTCGACTCGTTGCCGTCATATTTGTTATTATAATATCCGATGCCCCAGAATTTCGTCGTTACAGACGAGAAGCTGACATCATAGTTGAATCTGCGGCTGTCGTCTGTAAAAATGTGGGTACCTCTCACCCCGAGTTTGAAAAACAGACTTGTCGTAGCGTCAAAATAGATAGACATGTTTGACGGGGGCAATATCGAATCGTTTATATTATTATAGTATAGACCCGCGGCGACGAGTCCGATGCCGAATTTGGTGTCACTCGAGTAATGTGGGCCGCCGATGATGCTGAAGTCGATGCCTTTGGTGCGGTGAACTTTGTTTGCTTCAGCGAAATAATCGATTATTTTATTAATCAGATTGCGTTTTTTCTCAACGCTGACGTTGTCGGCCGGGGTGGTTTCTCCGGAGTCGGCAGCATTCACGGCGACAGGAAGCATAAACGCTAATGTGATGAGAAAAAATTTTGCTTTCATAAATTGTATTGTACAAAATTAACAAAAAAACGACTAACTTTGTTAGCTCAAAGTGAGAAATAAGTGAATTCAACCAATAAACTGTCGTCTCAGACTATAATAAATCTTTTGTCGCAATATGGCGTCGAGGATGTCGTGCTGTCGCCCGGATCTCGTAATACACCACTGATTATCGCGGCAAACCGTTCGCACTCGTTGAAGACCCGGGTTGTCATCGACGAACGTTCGGCAGGCTTTATCGCTCTCGGCATGGCGATTGAGACTCGGCGCCCTGTCGCCATGATATGTACGTCGGGTTCTGCGGCTTTAAATTACGGTCCGGCACTTGCCGAGGCCTTTTATCGCCGGATACCGCTGATTGCGGTTACCGCCGACCGGCCGGCCGAATGGATCGATCAGGACGACAGCCAGACCATCAGGCAGCCCGAACTATTCGCCAATATTGTCAAAGGTTCGTATAATCTGACTGCCGAGCGCGGAGGAGCGGTCGAAGCGTGGTATTTCAACCGCGTTGTCAACGATGCGCTGACGACTGCTTTGCGCGGTCCTGCCGGTCCGGTGCATATCAATGTCCAGCTCGACGACCCGCTGTCGGGAAGCACTGACATATGTATGCCTCAGCGTAAAATCGAGTGCGACGAACCCGATGCTTTCCTCCCCGGCGAAACCCTGGCACGCCTCGCCCGCGAGATTGCCGCGAAAAAGACTCTGATTATCATAGGCTTCAACCGTCCGGACCCACAGCTCGCCTACAGCCTCGCGAGTCTTTCCAGACGCGACAATGTCGTTGTGATTCATGAGGCTCAGTCTAATCTGAGGCATGTCGATGGCGCTCTTGGCAATATAGATGCGACTCTCTCGGCTTCAGTGAATTTTGATGTCAAAGATTATACCCCCGAACTTGTCATAACTGCCGGGGGGGCGTTGCTCTCGCGCCACGTCAAGTCATTTTTGCGGTCTATTCCCGGCTTGCAGCACTGGCATATCGGCCGCTATGACCGCGCCGTCGACTGTTTTATGAAACTTAGCCGACGTGTCGAGTGTCCGCCGGCAACATTTTTCGCTCAAATCGCTTCTGCTTTGGGCGAATTGCCTGTTGCCGTGCCGTCGCTATTCAGAAATATATGGCAGGCCATGCACGACAAAGCAATGTCGAGGGTTGATGCCTTTGTCGCAGATTCGCCCTGGTGTGATTTCACGGCGATGGCAGCTTTGGTAAAGACGCTTCCTGCAGACTGGAATATACATGTAAGCAACGGCACGGCGATCAGATACCTTCAGCTCTTTGATTATTCGCAACTCGGACGTGTCGAATGTAACCGCGGTGTCAGCGGCATCGACGGCTCGACGTCGACGGCCATCGGCGCGTCGCTGTGCTTTGACGGAACCACACTTCTGATTACCGGCGACATGAGCGCCCAGTATGATATGGGCGCCTTGGCTTTCAACGAGATTCCGCCGCGCTTCAAGATGGTAGTGCTTAACAACTCGGGCGGAGGTATCTTCAGGTTTATCGGCACGACTTCGGCGCTTGAAGAGCGGGAGCGTTGCTTTGCGGCTGACGTGCGTCTGCCATTGCGGCAGCTTGCCGACGGTTTCGGCTTTGCATATTACAGGGCGGAGAACGCCGGTGACTTCAGACGCGTCTTCGCGTCTTTCCGCGATGACAACATCCGTCCGGCGATACTCGAACTCGTCACTCCGGCCGAAATCAGCGCCGATGTGCTAAAGAAATTTTTCAGTAACCAGTAAAATATATTACCATGGCTCAGAGAGAATGGAAAACGATTAAAGAATATTCAGATATACTTTTTGATTTCTATAAGGGCATAGCCCGCATAACCATCAACCGCCCCGAGGTGTATAACGCCTTCCGCCCGCAGACCAACGCGCAGATGCTTGACGCTATGGGTTACTGTCGCGAACATCCCGAGGTGAAGGTCATCGTACTCACCGGTGCCGGTGACAAGGCTTTCTGCTCGGGCGGCGACCAGCATTATAAGAGCCGGGGCGGCTACAGCGACGCCGACGGCACTCCGCGTCTGAATGTATTGCAGCTGCATAAGGAAATCCGGTCTATACCAAAGCCTGTCATCGCAATGGTCAACGGCTATTCTATCGGCGGCGGCAATGTGCTTAACGTTGTCTGCGACCTTTCTATCGCCTCTGAGAACGCGCGTTTCGGACAGACGGGCCCCAAGGTCGGCAGTTTCGACGCAGGTTTCGGTTCGTCGTACCTCGCCCGTTGCGTAGGTCAGAAAAAAGCCCGCGAGATATGGTATCTCTGCCGGCAGTATACGGCTCAGGAAGCTCTTGAGATGGGTATGATAAACAAGGTCGTGCCGTTCGAACAGCTCGAAGACGAAGTTGTTGACTGGTGCGAGACCATTATGAAACGCAGTCCGTTTGCCATCAGAATGATCAAACGTGCGCTCAATGCCGAACTCGACGGTCAGGCAGGCCTGATGGAATTTGCAGGCGATGCAACACTCATGTATTACATGATGGACGAGGCGCAGGAAGGCAAAAACGCTTTTCTTGAGAAACGCGATCCCGATTTTGACAAATTCCCTCAGTTCCCTGGCTGATGCTTAGGGCAGAATGGTGTAAATACCGGCTCGACTTCAAGTTTCTCGCGAAAACCTCGCGGGAGTCGATGCTGTATAAAGACACATATTTCGTCAGGCTCTATGACGAATCATCACCTGAAATCTGCGGAATCGGCGAGTGCGGTCTCTTCAGAGGACTCAGCGCCGACGATGTCGCCGGTTATGAGGATATTCTTTCTTCGGTGTGTCGTAATCCACAGGGGCAGTTGCCTCCGATGAGTTCCATTGTCATGGGCTTTGAGACTGCCGTGCGCGATCTTGCCGAGGGAGGACGTCGGGTCATCTATGCTTCTGACTGGCTTGACGGTGGTCGTGGCATTGAGATTAACGGTCTGATATGGATGGGCGACAAACAGCTTATGCTTGAGCGCGTCAGAGAAAAAATCGAGGCCGGATTCACGGTGCTGAAACTGAAAATCGGTGGCATAGATTTTGACGAAGAACTTGACATACTGGCTCATATACGCCGTCAGTTCAACCCGTTTGATCTGACTATCCGTCTTGATGCCAACGGCAGCTTTTCTGTAGGTAATGCTCTTGACCGTCTCGACCGTCTCAGTCGCTATGCCATCCATTCGATAGAGCAGCCGATTAAGGCCGGACAGATTGCCGACATGGCGCGGATTTGTCGTCGGTCGCCGATTGACATAGCGCTTGACGAGGAGTTGATCGGCGTGATGTCAGACGAACACAAATGCGCCCTGTTGAACGAGATACGTCCGCGATATATAATACTTAAACCGACTCTCTGCGGTGGCTTCGCTGAGGCCGACAGGTGGATAGCCGCGGCCGACGGTCTTGGTATAGGCTGGTGGGCGACATCGGCTCTTGAGTCGAACATTGGCCTCAACGCCATTGCTCAGTGGCTCGCTGCAAAAGACAGCGCGCTACCGCAAGGTCTCGGCACGGGCGCACTCTATCACAACAACATCCCCTCGCCGATCGAGCAATGCGGCTCTCAGTTGTTTTATAATCCGGCCAAGTGCTGGCAGATGCCTGATTTGCCATGGCGACAGTAGAAGATTTCATAAATGAATGGCGCGATGCGTCCGATTATATTGTCGCCCACACTTCTGGTTCCACAGGACAACCCAAAGAAATCAGACTGCTGAAGTCCGACATGACGGCTTCGGCCAAGGCGACCAATGCGTTTTTCGGCATTGACAGCCGTTCTGTGATCGGCCTGCCGCTGTCGGTCGATTATATAGCCGGCAAGATGGCCGTCGTCAGATCACTGCTTGCAGGCTGCAGACTGCTTGAAATGCCTGTATCAAATGAATTGCATATTGACAGTCGCGTAGACCTTCTTTCGGTAGTGCCGAGTCAGGTCGACAGCCTTCTGTCAGTGCCGGCTGACAAGGTTGGGGCTGTCATCGTCGGCGGTGCTGCTCTGTCGCCGTCGAGAAGAGCAGCTTTGGCAGCCACCGGTATAAGGGCTTTTGCGAGCTACGGCATGACTGAGACCTGCAGTCATGTGGCGCTGTGTGATATCCGCGACAGCAGTGATGTCTACCGCGCGATGCCGGGCATATCATTTTCTGTCGATGACCGTGACTGTCTGGTCATCGAAGCTTCGGCATTCTCGTTCAGACGTCTTGTCACGAATGATATTGTCGAACTTGTAGACGCGTCATCATTCATATGGCGAGGCCGATACGACAATATCATCAACAGCGGCGGCATAAAGTATGCGGCCGAAGAGCTTGAGCGGCTCTATTCAGCCTTTATCGAACGGCCGTTTTATGTAACCGCGATTTCCGATGACAAATGGGGCGAGGCCATCGCTGTCGTCGTCGAGGGCGATGCGTCGGCTGCCGGCAGTCTGCTGACTGCGTTGCGGCACAACGTCGACCATCGTCGTTGCCCTAAAAAAATAATTGCCGTCGACAGTCTCACGAAGACGTCAAACGGCAAAATAAAACGTAAAAAATTTGATTGAAAATCTTATTAACCGAATTTGCTGATTTTTCGCAGCATCGGTTCGTTGAGAATCTTGATGCGGCGTCCGTCAACGACTATGATTTTCTCGGTGACAAATGTAGAGAGAGTCCTGATGGCGTTTGACGTTGTCATGTTAGACAGGTTGGCAAGGTCTTCGCGGGCCATATATATCTTGAGGGTCGCATTGTCGTCTTCGTAGCCGTAGTGGTCGCGCAGAACGATAAGTGCTTCGGCAAGACGTCCTCTGATGTGTTTCTGGGTGAGATTGACGATTTTTGTATCAGAGCCTCCGAGATCATGTGAAAGCTGGCGTATGAAAAACCAGGCGAGGTCATTGTTCTTGGTGATGAGATCGTCAACAATTTTAAGAGGTATCGCACCTAAGATTGATGACTCAAAAGCGGCGGCGCTTGATACATACAGCTCCTGAGCGAAATGCGCGCGGTAGCCGAAATATTGTACTGGTCTTATCAGTCGCAGAATCTGGACTCGCCCCCCGACACCTTCTTTGGCCTTTTTGACTTTGCCCTTGAGCAGCACCCACAGATTCTCGGGTTCGTCTCCCTCGGCATATATCAGCTGATTCTTTTTAAAGGAATGGACTGTAAGATTGTCGGTAACCAGACGCTTTTCTTCGCTGTTGAGTATCGACCATATTGCCGCCATGTCTTCATTTATGACCTTTTCGAGTGCTGCTTTTATCATACTATGTCTAACAATGATGTTTTAAAACATGCAAATTTACGAAAAAAGGAGTTGAATAAAAACAAATTCGGTTTATTTATAATTGTTTAATGTTACGGTCTGCTTATCTGACATACGGTATAAATTCCTCATAACCATTCTCTGCCATGCGGTCAAGCGGGACAAACCGTAGTGAGGCGCTGTTGATGCAGTAACGCAGGCCACCGCGGTCAACAGGCCCGTCGACGAAGACGTGGCCGAGGTGAGCGTCGCCGACACGGCTGCGTACCTCGGTGCGTTCCATGCCGTGTGAACTGTCGTTCTTCACTTTGATGACATCGGGGCTGACAGGCCGCGAGAAACTTGGCCAGCCGCATCCTGAATCAAATTTGTCGGTCGAGAGGAAAAGCGGTTCACCGGTGGTGATGTCGACATAGATGCCCGGACGCTTTTCGTCGAAGTATTCGTTACTGAACGGCGCCTCGGTCGCATTCTGCCGGGTAACTGCATACTGGATACCGTTGAGATGGGTGCGTAGCTCACTGTCAGACGGTCGGCTATACTTGCCGGCATCGACACTGACGGCAGCGCGACGCCCTGCATTGCGCGCTATTTCAAATAACCGTGGATCGATATGACAGTATCCCCCGGGGTTCTTGTCGAGATAGTCCTGGTGAAATTCTTCGGCCGAATAAAAATTGATAAGCGGTTTTATCTCTACGGCAAGCGGTCGGGAATGACGGGTGGCCTCTTTGTCGAGTTCGGCGATGGCCGTACGCTGTTGGTCGGCAGTAGTGTAGTAGATTCCCGTGCGGTATTGGGTGCCGGCGTCGTTTCCCTGTCGGTTGACCGAAGTCGGGTCGATTGTCATCAGATAGAGACGGATGAGGTAGGGCAGGTCGATTTTCGCAGTGTCATAGACGACCCTTACGCCTTCGACAGCCTGAGTCTGACCAGTGCAGACCTCACGGTATGTCGGATGGGCTATGACGCTGTTGGCATAACCGACTTCTGTATCGGTGACGCCGTCAATCTGCTTGAAGAAATGTTCGGTGCCCCAGAAGCACCCTCCGGCAAAATAGATGGTATCGACTTTATTGCTCATTGTTGTATGCGGGTTAGAATATATAACTTGCTGCAATGCTCTCGATGGCTTTGGCATCGGCGACATTTTTTCTGTCACCGTCGGTCTTTATCATGCTTTTTACAGGATAAAAATCGGGGTTTCTGCTTGCCTGATAATCGGCATATTCTTCCGAACGTTCGCCGTCGACACCTGACTCGTCGTCGACATTTTCATCCGAGACTTCAATCTCGGCGAGCATGTCGCTGCCATTGACAATAGTCATCGACATTGTCGATGGAACGATTCTCAGCTGGGGATTCGGATCGAAACTGTCGGCATTCGCGATATAGCGCTTTACAAGCTCAACGATATTGTCTGTTAATTCTTCACGTGTCATATTAATAAAATTTTGTTTAAAAAGATAACAAACGGCGCCGACTCAAAGTTGAAGTCCGATAAAAAAACGGTCGTAAAGTATCAGAATAACGGAAAAAGAATTATATTTGCGCCTGAGACAGCATGTTTGCTGTTCTAAGTCCTTAAATCTAAAATCTCCTTATGACAATGGAAGAAGCTAAAGTAAAAAACGTCAGACCTAAATATACCTTGAACTGGCTTGGTACACATACGCTGTTTGTTATTGGCATCTCGATGCTGATGGCTTTTATAGCGATGGGCTTTGATAGTATGGCATGGTCAAGATTTCATGCCGGATTATTATCGGAGTCCGACTGTAATCTTGTTGACCATGCAATGGGTTTCTGCTTTGCTGTAATCGCAATCACGCTTGTCTCGATAATGATTGTCGAGGTGGCATTCAGAAAAGCAGTGAATTATTTTCAATACATTCTTATAGCTGCGGCTCTTACGGTGTTTTACCTGCTTTTGCTGGCAATGACAGAGAAGATGCCTTTCTGGCTCTCATATACAATCGTGTCTGCCATGACGATAGGGCTTATATCATGGTTCATGACCGGCGTAATGGACAGCAGAAAAGCCGGTCGTCTTGCCGCGATGATTATCTTTGTGGAATATCTTTTGATATTCTTGCTTATACAGCTTGGATCGATGGCGTTGCTCGTCGGCAGTCTGGCACTGTTCATCCTGATTGCTGTGGCAATGTATTTTTCATTGAGATTGAAAATGGTCGATGACGAGCTTGTTTTGAAAAAATGATGGAAAATATTTTACCGCCTCCATTCCCGCCACGTAAAAAAAACATGTCATATGGAGTCAAGATTGTACTCCTGGGCCTTCAGTGCGGTGTACTTATGTTTGGCGCGTTGCTTATATGGCTGATGGCTTACTCACGAGACGAACGCAACAAAGATGTGGCTGATGAAATAGCCCGCGGCTGGGGCGGCAAGGTCATGATAAAAGGACCGGTTGTGCTGCCGAATCGCGACAGCGCGGATTACGTCGAACCATCGCTGTTTGACTGTGATGTCGAGGTCGAATCAAAGTTGTTGCACAGAAGCATATATGAAGCAGAGGTCTTTGACGCTCGTGTCTCGATGTCTGGTAGGTTTATGAAAAAAGATGTTTCGGTATATGGTGACACACTTTTCATGCAGATTGGTGTCGAGACAAAACAGGTCTCTGATTTTTCGGCACTCAAATTAAATGAAAAGACTTTTGAGTGGATGAAATCAGACACCTCGCTCTATGCAATCGTCGACCTGGCCGGGATGCCCGATGAGATTGGCTTTTCTACAGAATTCAATGTAAGGGGGTCGTCTTCGCTTTTCATAAAACAGGTGGGCCGGGAATCTTCAGTCACAATCGACGGCGAGGCTGCGAATCCGTCGTTCAAAGGAGGGTCTCTGCCAGTTCATCGAAATGTAAAGGGTAAAGCATTTACAGCCCGATGGGAGAACCGGATGATTCCTGAGGGCATCACATATGAAGATGATTCGGATGCCGTGGGAACAAAATTTCTTGTCGGTGTTGAGCGCTATCAAAAGGTCGTGCGTTCGCTCAAATATGCTTTCATCATCATATTTCTGACATATGTTAGTGTGCTCTTCACCGAGATATTATTGAAACGTAATATACCGTTGCTCAACTATTTCCTCATAGGTGCCGCGCTGATCATGTTCTATTCGCTGCTTTTGGCATTCTCAGAGCACATGTCGTTCGGACTGGCTTATCTGATAGGTTCGGCGATGACTGTAATTCTGATTTCAGGATATATGTGGCGTATGCTCGGTTCACGTCGGGCCGGACTTTTCAACGGATTCATACTGGTAGTGCTTTATGCCGGTTGTTTCATCCTTCTCACTATGTCGACCTATGCATTGCTTCTCGGCAGTCTGATTCTTTTCTGCGCAGTGGCTGCAATGATGTATGGGTCGCTACAGATAAAACAATAATAAGCACTATAATTAATCTGAAAATATTTATAAACCGATAGCGAGGCCGATGCCCGTCAAAATAAGACCTGCAACCATTATAATGCCCCACATACGAGTGAGTCTTTTCATCTCGGGCGATGTGCTGCCGTGTGTAAAGCGGGCATAATATGAAATTTTACCGATAGAGCGCCAGTCGCTCTGCAGATAGCCTTTGACGGCAACAAAAAGTCCGAATACAGCTCCTGCGAGCATTACAATCAACCCTGCATATATAAAGACATTAGCCATAGTTGTCATGCATTTTGATTATTAACAACCGGATGGCGTCATAGGTTCTTTATTTCAGCTCGGTTGGAAGGGGCATTTCCGGCAGGTCGATTTTGATGCCTTTGCTGTTATATTCCTTTTTGATGATGTAGTTGGTATAATCAAGTTCCTGTTGCATTCGGTCATAATATCTCTCGGAAACGTCGAGTTTCAAAGCTTGGTCTTTGGTGATGGAGAGACCGAAGACCGAATCATCGAGCGTAACGTACGGCAGAATTTTGGCAATAGCCTCGCGATAGGCTTCGACCTCATCGTCAGGCAACCTCTCGGGCGGCGTTGGTTTCGACTGCGAACATGCGCAGACTAATCCCGAAACTCCGACCGCCGCAATAAGTATAACTTTTGTAAAACAACGCATAATACTTATTGAATATTGAGGAATGTGGGCACAAACTGTATTCCTAATACTGATGCTATCCTAAAAAAGCTTGATAGCTGTATATCAGCTTTGCCGTTTTCAACCCGAGCAATATAGCTCTGCTCACGGCCAAGTTTCTCGGCTAACTGTCTTTGGGTTAATTTAAGTTCCTTGCGGCGTTCTTTCAGCATATTGCCATAGAACCATGCAAGAGATTCTTCGTCAAATTTGTTGCGAGAATCAGTTCCATGCTTACCATATTGCTTATCGAGACGATCATTAAAAGTCGGTAATTTCGCTAATTTATCGGGATCTAATTTTATCATAATTTCAAGTCGTTTAAAATTTTGATGGCAATCTCAATCTGTTTTTTATAATCCTTATTTGACTTTTTTAAGAAGCCATTAAGAAGGACAATTTGTGTAGCTTCTATGAAATTGATGTTATCGGCAGCGAACAATACTGTGCGATATTCATTTGTGCCAATTGATACTCTCATTTCATAAAGCTCCGTATTCTGAAGATGTTTGACAAATTTGGTTGATACGTTATAAACTGATGCCATAATGTTGATGACATAATTGAATTTTTCCTGAACTTTTATAGGTTGATTATAAAAGAATATGTCAAATTCTGCAGTGGCGATTATGGTTCTAACGTTTCCGTTTTTGTTATCTTCAGATGCCATGACGCAAAGATAATCAATTAGTAATATTTTTACAATAAAAAGAGGTAAAAGTTCATTTCTTTTTCTTTTTTATATCGTCGCGGAATTCCTTCCATCGGCGGTTGAGATTACGGCGATGCTGGATGCTGCTTATGCCGGTTGCCGTTTTGAGAAGCTGTAGTACACGCTGACCGAAATGTTGTCTGGCTATATGCCGTCCGGCAAGACGCTTGTCCGGCGTGAGTGCCAGTCTGACCTGATTGTGGTCAAGAGAGTTGACGCGGTCGACGAGTAGCTGTATGTCCGCTTGAAGTTCGGGAGCCTCAGGTGGCTCGTAAATAGGAATGTCGTCAATGCCGGTTTTACGGTTTTCCCACTTTTTAGCCTCCTTGACGGTGATATATTCTTTGTCGAGGATGTATGCCTCGGCATAGGTGCTTACGAAAAAAGGCTCGTCGCGGCGATTGAACATAAACATCTTGTGCCCGCGGCCATTCGACTCGATATTAAACGAATAACCTGTGAGATCGACAGGCGAAATAGAATCACCGCCTATATTGTCGTAGTTGAAGCGGACGCTGAAACGCTCGAAGTCGACATTGTTGCGGAAGAAATTTGACAGATTGGGTACCCATTTGCGGCTTGTTGTATCGGCCATTACGTCAACATCGAGAGTAAGGCGGTCATCGTTTCTATTCCATACTTCGGTCGCGCTGTAACGTCCGGAGACAGTGTCGGTCGCCGCCACCGTCCGGCGGAGTCTTTGCGGTATTTTGGCCGCAGGCGCCACGCCGACCCAGTCGGCCCACGAGAAATGATTGCTGCAGCGGTTGCTGACACTGTCGAGTCCCTGAAGGTTGGTGTAGCGGTAATATGACTTCGAACTTAGTACTCTCGGCATCTGCCATCCTTTGTATTTCATCTTTTTGTAAGACGGCAGCATGAAGTCGACCATCTTTTCGCGGAATAAAAACACTGTGTCGGTATAGCTCGTCAGTGTCGAATATTCCCTGACATAGGCCAATAGATGTAAGAGCGTATGTTTGCGTGATTCGACGACGACTTCGGGCAATTCCCGGATATTTTCCGTCATAAAAATAGTATCGCCGGCAGATGAGGATACGGTGCGTTCGGAGTAACCGAGATAGCGTATTGTAAACGGATAGTCTGATTCAGCGATGAAAGGCGTCTGACCGTCAGACCGGCTTATGCCGACGGTATTACCCTGTCGGTTGAATATCGAGGCGTTGGGTAGTGGAAGGTGAGTGATTGAGTCAGCGATAACATATCGTCGCCCCTCCGAATCAAAGATAAAGAGTGCTGACATCAAGAATATAAGCGAAAGCCGCCGCATAACCGTTTTTATTTAGATTGTATCTAAGCACAAGTGATTTATGCGGCAAATATAACGTTTTTAGCTATATCACGAAATCATTTAACTTACTTTTGGTTTTTCCTTCTTACGCTTATTATAATTTTTGTAAGCACGTCCGCCGATGACGGCGCCGATAATGGCAGCTACAACAGGAACGAGGTAAATGTAAACCGGCATATCCATAAAATTAATTATTAGTGAATATATTTTTAAAACGCAAATTTCTGTCGCATATTGCAGCAGTGTCGAATATTTCCGTTACCTTTACGCAAAACATATTTGTAAGATCATGAAAAAATTAGGGCTTGTTGGAGGCATGGGGCCGCAGTCGACCATGCCATACTATATCGGCACAGTCTATGGTGTGCAGGAACGCACATCGCCGGATTTCTTTCCGCCTCTCACGATAGAAAGCGTCAACGTTTTTGAAGTGCTCCGGCTCATAGACGCGGGTAAAATGGACGAAGTCACGGCCTATTTGCTGACAGCCATAGAGAATCTCAGACAGGCCGGCGCCGACTTTGCTGCGCTCACGGCAAATACAGCACACATTGTTTATGACCGCCTTGAGCAGTTGTCGCCGCTGCCGCTCGTCAGCATCATCACCGCTACGCGTGACTATGCCATGACGCACGGTCTGCGCAGGATCGCTCTGCTTGGCACCCGCTTTACTATGGAACGGGATTTCTACAAGACGCCGTTTATAGACAGCGGCATAGATATAATTGTGCCCGATGAAGACGAGCGCTGTTACATAGACCGCACCATTACATCCGAGCTCGAATATGGCGTCGTGAAGCAGGAAACACTGCTCGAATATCAGAATATTCTAAAGCGCATGAAAGACGACGGCCGCATCGAGGCCGCTATCCTCGGCTGCACCGAACTGCCACTGCTGCTTAACGACGGTAATTCGCCCGTGCCTGTGCTCGACACGGTGAAAATACATACAGCCGCACTTGTCGATGAAATTCTTGCCTGAATAGAATTTTGTAGAGCAAACTAAAAACAGAAAACTGTGTCAAATTTGGCACAGCCATTATTATATGATTTCAGGCTAATCGCTTAGTCTGAAATTGTAGCACGCGCCGCGATAATTTATCACCTCAGATTAGTCTGTTAGGTTTAAACGATTAACAACGCAACTTGTCAGGTATGCTTTGATATTGCTTTTAATTGGAACGGGAGTTCTTCAAAATGTTGATATGTTTCAGCAAGATTCTGCCATGTCTCAAATATTATATGCTTTGAATCCAAATATTTGCCGAACTTTTCCAAAAATTCATGTTTATCTTTGTTTGTAGATGGATTATTCGCATCCGTTATAAAGATAACGTATTTGTCTTCGTTTTCTGCACGAATGATATTACGGAATATTTGATAATAATGTAGTATGTCATCCGTCGTTACATTGTTCTTTAATGGTTGTGGAAGCAGTTTTAGATATTGTTCTGCTTTGCATTCGTGACGTCCTGAATCATCTTTTTTGGCTTTTCCAAATCCATCTTCTGTGAATTTGATTTCAAAAAAAATCTCAATATTCCTATCGCGAATATGAAAATCGAATGATGTGCCTTCATATTCTTGCTCATCGAGTACTTTAAATCTGTACCGCTGATGATTATTATTATCGTCGTCTTCTTTATATTCAAAATTGCATTCTGCCCCCTCATGAATATCAATAAGAAATACTTTTTTTAAAAACTCAACCATTAATTTAGTTGCATAATGATTGTTATACATGAGTTTCGAAAAGAACATCATGCAAAACGTTTGTGAAGAGTTTAAATGATGGGCGTATTGATGCAATCCAATAAATCCTTTTGGGAAATATGGTGTGCAATCAAAACCAAGATATTGTCTAATTGCATCTGCCCGTTTTACTTGAGAGTTTTCTTTATTGAATAGAGGAAGGATGTGATTTTTGGAAATGTATTTACCTCTATATTTATATACGCCGTCGTCTTCCCAAGTTTTAATTTTGACAAGATGGGCGATTACATTCTCTTTGTATTCTGCGTAATTTTTATTTTCTTCTGAATTCATATGTCTTTGATAAAAAAGAGAGTGTTGTGTATTGATTTGGATTTATTCGAGTTTTTTTGTTGTATCCAAACAGAAGTACTTTTTTAATGTATAGCCATCGGTTTGATAGTTCATTCAATTTGCGACTGTTCACCATTACAGAGAATTGCATTTTGGATGCTTTGTCGAATCCACCAGACAGCATACGAGATGAATTTGAATCCTTTTGTTTCGTCGAAGTGATATATTGCATGTTCCAGACCGATATTCCCTTCGGCAATGAGATCATTAATGCTATATTTCTCTGAAATATATTGCCTTGCCACCAAGCGCACGAATCTCTGATTAATGTGCATAAGCTTTTCTTTGGCGGCATCGACATTGCCTTCCCCTTGTCGAATTTGTTTCACAAGTTCAACCTCATCTTCTACGGATAAAAGATCTTCTCTGCTGATTGCATTAATTATTTTTAAATCTTCTTCACTGGGCTCTCGTTTGATTAATCTGTCCATAATTACTGGCATGATATGTTAATGAGGTCTAAAACATAAGACCTTTCTATATATAATACGATCAGTTTTTCTGAAAAATGTAATCAAGTGTTAAAAACAGATGTTTCAAAATAAAAAATGGACAGATTTTAATAGTATTAGTTTGTAAATTAATAAAATATAGGTTTGCAATATTTAACGTAATAGTATCCGACAATATAAGGCACGATGAATTGCTTGAAGTCCGGCTGTTGTCCCGACTTCGAGTTTATAAACTTTCCCGGATGCAAACAATTCCTTCGCTTTTTCGATGCTCACAATCGGTCAATTTCGTTCTGAGTCATTTTTTTAATTAAAAAGCAGGGATTCCAATTTCTGAAATCCCTGCTTTGTTATTATATGATTTCAGACTAACGCAGGATTAGTCTTCAATTGCAGCTTGGGCCGCAGCTACGCGGGCTAAGTATCAAAGAATTAGATGTTTGATGCAAGCATAAAGAAAACTCTATGTCCAATTTTAATAATCATTTCCCCATATAAGAGTATGATTAAGATTGCAAGTAAAAAGCATATATAACTCATTGGCTATTCATAAAGTAACCTCTTTTGAACTTCTTGTTGATTCGTTCCTCCTCGGTTATAACCTCAAAAGTTGTATTGAGTGCTGCTTCCATTTGTTCTTTTATAGCTTCTATTTCTCCTGTGAGGTTGATAGGCTGTAAGGGCAGTTGAAAGGTGTAGTTCTGTAACGCAGGAACTATCTCATCAAGCATCTTACAGAATACATCAAAGGTATCTTCAATGTAAAAATATTGCATGCTTATAGAGTGGTTTTTCCTATCTCCACAGCCTATATATGTATTTCCTTTGGCAATCTTGAGAGTAGACAAGAAGTCTGCAAACAATCCACCTAACATCCTCTTTACTTCATCTGAAAGATTGGTCTCAGGATAGCAGTTGAATGTGCAGGAGAGGTCAAAATAGCCATCACATTGTGCAACACAGGTTGAGAGGGTTAGTTCCCATACATCATCAACAATGTATGTTACCTGAAGAGATGCTTCATTCTCTTCTTTATATATTTCAAGCTTGAAGCACTCCGGGGCTACTTTGTCCCATCTGCCATTACAAGACTCCAACTGGAGTCTTGACTTAACTCCAGCCAAGTAATAGCACATTCCCTCAAAGGACTTGATTTTTGGCTCGTTGGTATAAAACCATACCAATGGTTTGATGTTGGCAAGAGTAATGTCTATGAGCTTGCATATATCCTCAAAGGCATACTTGATTGAGCTTGAAATACTGAGCCCTTTATCACATTTAATCAATGTTGGTTCAAGCCCCTCATACTGAAGATGGACTGACAGATATTCGGCAAAAGACCTTACACTTATTGTATTCTCATCAAATACCCCCTCAAATAAATATGCCAGACCAAAAGCATCAGTTCCATCACCAAAGCCATTGTCAAGCATAAGTTGCATTATGAAATGGTGCGCATGATTATTTTTATCTCGATATACAATCTCTATTTCAGTACACCCATCATAAGTATTGTAGGTAATGGATATATCTGTTTCTGAGATACCATTCCATCTGCTGTTCAATATTTCCCCTCTCAGTAGAAAGAAATACAGAGAGAGTTTCTTAGAATTATCACAAGCAAATTCCGGCACTTCGTGTATAATAAACATCGGTGAATTTGGATTGGGTGTCATAGTCTATAATTTGTGTAGTCACTTCTCCATAGATTAGAAATTCAAAGTGACTACAAGTTTTGCAATGCCAACTCTCATTATTTCTATAATAGGATAAGAGTTAGCATTGCACACTGAGATTGTTGAAGTCAAGAATCCATTTGTTCTGAGTAAGAAAAGGTATACCAAGAATACCATGAATCTGCACTCCACTTTCTTTCTGAATCTGCAATATGGCTGCATTTGCATCCATTACAGAGAATGTGACTCTTGACTCCTTGTCGTCAAAGGAAATAGTAGCTTCTACTTTATTGGTTCTCTGTTGTGTTCCCTCTATTCCCATTAGGCAGGAAGTGTCCTGAAGAGCTGAGAAATACTGTGGAATCTCCTCATACACATAAGAAAACACAATGTTATGTGTAGCCCCAGTGTCAATGAGGAAGCAAAGATTAGGCTTGCTTGATGTGACTATCAGAGGCAAGCCCAACTTATTCAAACTATATTCTATAGGTAGTTTCATTTAATTGATTTGTTGTGTGAAAAGGGCTATCAACCCAATAATTAGCCCTGCAATGGAACAGATAGCAATATAAGTCCAGAGAGTACCACTTCCTATTTTGCCTATGAATCGTGCAATCTCTCCTCTTTTGCTATCTTTATCACAGAGCTTTTGGAAGCCTATATACAAAACATATAACAGCCAGCAGATTGCCATTACAGCAATGCCTATGAGAGTTTCCTCAATGTACTCCATCATAATGTTTTTGGATGTCTATATGAGATGCACAGTAAAATAATTCCTATGATGAACATAAGAGTGATTGCTGACATTATGCCCCAATTTATCTCTAAGGCAGTATAAGTAAGATGATTTACCACAGACTGTGCCGACTGTAATGTATGAACCCCAATTAGTATTAGTGCATATCCAATGCACTTTAATACCTTTTGAATGGTTGATGAAGTAGATGGTTTATACATCGCTAAATAGGCTATTAGAGCAACATCTACTACTGAAGAATATATAGAGTAATGCACTTGATTAGGCATGGCAATTGCAACATATATCTGAATGGCAGATACGATGAGCAGTAAAATTGCAATCACATATCTCCCAATTCTATAGCCTTTTTTGCTTTTGAATCCTCGATAAGCAAAACAGCCAAAGCTTGCAAAGGCAGTCATTAAAAAGATGCCACCGAATGCCAAGAATATATACTGCCCCAAACCTGGCACTATGGCACTGACAAGGAGTAACACCAAGCTCACTCCAAGCTTGATATACTTGAATGAGAATGAATTTTCCATTGTTGATTTTGTTTTAGTGATAGTTTGTATCAATTGATAAGCCATCTTGAACTCTTCGAAGCCATGAGTACTCTCTAATCTCTCTTTTAGGTAGTTTATTTCAACTACTTGCTCATATGTTATGCCACGAGGTGTATAGTCTGGGTAATAGCTGTATTTTTCTTCTGTGAACAAACAGTACAGTATTAGCAAGGGAGCTTCTTTATTATTAGAGGAACTTATTGCTGATATTAATTGGACAAATTGTGAAAATCGGCAATCTATATAATCAAATAAACACTCCTTCCCGTCTCTATCCCAATAGATAGGTTCTGTCATAAAACAAGCTCCAGAACTATTAGACTCAAAATACTTATACCATTCAGCACCTGAATGAATCGCAAGCATATAGCTTTGAATTAATGCATATAGATCTTTTTTTATATGGCGATGCTCCGTGTCTTTATACAGTAAAGCTATAATCAGTATCAACTTATTAAAAGTATTGCCCTCCATCTCTTTTGATGATGTTCCAACTTTTAATAAGTGTAGTGCTGTTTTGTATATTACTGTTGCTTTTGACTTTTTCATGCCTACATTTGGTATAGACACAAAAAGAGGTGTAGGCTATAATCTCTATTGTTATTTGGAGGTATCGCCAAACACCTATGCCACACAATAAGAGAAGCCTACACCTGTGGGTGCAAGCATTCACTTACTTACTGCTGTGGCATTTTTCTAATTGGCGATTTTCCAAATACACGAGTAAGAAGCAAACACTTCTTTAATATGTCATTATTAGTTCTTTAATTCATTGGCTAATCAGTTTATTGATTTCACTATTGCAAAGTTAATGCTTTTTTGTGAATAATCCACTGCTTGACCTCTGAATTTAAGAATAATAGGCATATTACTGCACCTGTAAGGTGTAGGCTGTGAGGTAAAATGCCCCAATGCCACAGCAAAGTTAGTGGCACAGGGGCATCCAACAATAAACCATCAGTGATGATTTATCTTCAGAAGAGCATACCATCTTAATTTCCCATCATAATGGAGAAGTGGTCAGGGTATGTTATAGTTCCTTTCAGAGAGATTATGACAAGTCATATAGAGACAGTCTCTCAGTCTGAAATCATATTTGGCTTCAAGTGTACTCAGGAATTCCTCAAAGTCATCACATTCTTCTGACTCTTTCAATTCCTGGTCACTCAGCTTAATCTTAATCAACTCTCCTGTGGAGAAGTCCATGAGAATGATGTATCTTGGTTCCATAAGACTATATCAACGGCAGAGTAGTTTCATCAAGAATCCCGGAGTTGACAATCTTTCTGCATAGCTCATGGGATGCCTTGTTTCTTGTATCCACACTATAATTGTCAGACCCAATGTTCTTTATGACAGCCACAATGGTTCTCATAAGTGTCTGTTGCAGTGTCTTATGAAAGGTTCCGATACTTTCTGCAAACCTCTGTGGAGACCAGCTATAATCATTCAAGGCATTTTCCAATCCTTGAGCTGCTTTATATTCTCTTGTGTTGTAAATGTCCATTTGAATTAGAGATAAGAGGACAGAACACCTATTGATATAAGATGCTCTGCCCTGTAGTTTACTTCTTTCTATTCTTTATCCAATCCCCTAATATGGGTATGGAGAGCGAGACCACCAGTATCAGTGGAGGTACAAAAGACAGCAAACTCATGGCTCAATTGATGAACCATGAGTATTCACTATCTCCATAGAGAGCCTTGTTCAGACCCTCTGCAAGCTGCGCGGCATTGAGACTTCTGTCAAGGAAGTTGTCAATATAGGAAGACTTATTTGCTCCTGTGAGAAGATTATATACATTCCACATATTGATTTCCTTGCTGCCTTGTGGCACAGAGAAACTTTTATCATTGTAGTAGGCTCTGGCTATCATGCCTATCTGAGTGTCAGTCATAAGCATCTGAGGCAATTTCTTCTGCTCGGACTTAGGCAGGAAGCCATATAAGCGTGATTTACCCAAGAACTGAGCAAACTGATGTTCCGTCATGTAGCTCTCCTGTAAGCCTCCCATCTCATAAAGATGTTTAGCCATGTTGTAGTCCTGAAACAGAGCTACAGCAGAGTTGAACAGACCTCTCACATCCATACATCTGAGTTCTGACTGATACCCATCTGTACTGACACACAGATTACAGCATACCATATTCTTGAAGCCTATGAAGATTTTGAACTTCTCGGGGCTTTTCTTCGAGTAAAGATTCATTTGATTGTATGCTCTTACTCCACCTATTGTAAGGTTAAGCCTGTTGCCTCTTATATCCTCACAGATAGAGGGTATTTCAAAGCAGAACATCATTCTCTCATAGTAGATAGTCTTGTCCTCATCAAGCAGCTCCTTGACATTCTTGTGGATTGCTTCGGGAGTTCTGCCCTTGATAACATGGCTTACTCTGATAGATGGCTTTTCTATGCTTTCTCTTGGGAAAACTTTTGAAGCTGCACCCCACACTGCCTCAATAAAAGCAGGGTGGGATATGGTGATTTCATTGTCCTTTGAGAACACTGGCACAACACATTCATCTTTCAGATGATTTATTGTAACTTCTTTCGTGTTGGCGTCTATGAAAGGAAGTCTTTTTGAGAATTGAGGAGTGACAATATCCTCAACTACCTCCACAGCTTCAACCTCAATGGGAGGTCTAAAGCTGTCATTCAGCCTGCTTGGAAAGGTATTGAACCTACTGACAGGCTGAAGCTGTAAAGTTGATACTGCGGTCTGCATGGTTTATTCTTGTGAAGTTGGGTTGATAACTGATAGGCTGAGTTTCAGACTTAGGCTGTATAAGTTCAGTCTTTCTTTTGGTGAAGTCAGCCAACAACTGCTGATTCCATTCGGGATATTGCTGATAGACAGAGGTCAGTTGCTCAATGGTTTCAGCCTTGAAGATTTCAGCCCTTATCATCTCCAATGTGACACCATCATTACACCAGTCAAGTATGATTTTACCTGTAGTTGGTGTAATAGTGAACTCCGACTTATTGGCAAAGAGATTGGTTCTGTCCTTAGATGCTATGGCTTGATGCTTCATGTTGATGTCAAAGACTATGGTGTATTCATAATCTATTCCATCTCTCATCACAGCCTTTAAGCCCACCTTTTCAGGAACCATTTTGCCGTTCTTCTCTGACAACACATAATCCTGCTTGCACCTCATTGTGGAGATTACATGACAGTTTACTCCGAGTATCATCTGAATAAGTGATGTCATTCTCGGAGTGACCTTTTGCCAGTTTGTGAAAGAATTGCCGGGTAGACAGGCATGGTATTCAAGAAGATTATCCCAGCACTGACTCATTGAGTCTATGATGATAACCTCCATACCAGCCTTTTCACATACCTTGATGGCATCAATGTATGTTTCGGGGTCATATTTTCCCTCAAGAGGGAGTACATTGTATTGTCCTAAGTGAGCATATAGGTCAGCAGAGTTATTCTCACTGTCTATAACTGCAATCTTAGTCCAATCGCCACATAGCCCATAGGCTAACAGAAGTGCTGACATTGTTTTACCACTGCCAGCAGGTCCTTGCATAGCAAGCTTTATCTTTGCCTGCTTCTTGGATGATTTTCTTAACTGCATAGTTTGTTGATATAAAGGATTTTGAGTAATTTTGTATCAATATAATGTTTAATATGGAAACAGTTACACTTGAAAACATCATAACTGAAGGACATGAAATCCGTAAAATGATTCAGTATATCCCTCCATCTGGTTTTAGAACCTTTAAAGCATACTCTATTTCTGATAGACCCCGGTATGAAAAATGGAAGAATTTAGTTATTCGTTTTCTTACGGCATCATATTCGGGAGATAGATGCGTAAAAGATTTTGAAGAAAAAGCAGAGTCTTTTTCTAAAAATTTTAATCCCAATATATTTGATGATATATTAGGACTATTGGAATCTTGTCGTGCAATTCCAGTCTTGCCCTCTATACAAAAGGCTCCAACCTCAAAAATTGACAAATCTATTCATGTTAATGTAACACAAACTCAAAGCCAATCACAAGAACAGAGTTTTGCAATAGACATCTTTCTTGAAGCTATTAAGGATGAAATAAAAGGCAAACAACTAAAGGAGTTGAAAGCTATTGCACAAGAAGAGCCAAATCCGGAAAAAGCCAAAAACAAGGTTTTTGACAAAATCAAAAGTTGGGGAGGAGATGTACTTGCTAATGTAGTAGCCAATATAGTCACTAATCCTAATATTTGGAATGGGTTGATGTAAAAATAAAAAAGGTCAGACAGTCCATTGCTGGATTATCTGACCTTTATTGTTGACAGCTGAGCGGAGGCTTAAAGAATTGCCACCACAGGAGCACCTCCCTCTCCACGCTGATGAAGCATGAAGAACATATCTCCATCTTCAGGAGACACTACCTTTGAGATTACAGGGTCTGTGAGCTGACCTTTGTTGAATTTCTCACTCACTGCTCCTGTCTCAAAGTCATAGACAAAGAAGCACTTGCCTGTCTGAGGATTCTGTTTTACCTCAATCTTCTCAACTCCTTGTTGAGCCTTGAACTCTGCAATTGACAGAGTTTCAATGAACTTAAGTTTTTCCATTCTTTGATGATTTATTGTTGGGGTTTGTTGATGAGCCATTTACAATAGGGGACCCATTGCAACAGCACAGAGGGGAGTAACCCCATCTGCAAAGTATGGAGGGGGTGATGTTGTGATTAGGGATAGCTCATAGAAATGCAGAAAAAGCCAAAAATTTTTCAAAAAATTGCAGGAAAAGCATGCTTTACCCTGCAAAAACAACAGACTCCCGGTCACTTATAGTAAGTTTCCTGAAGTCTGATAGCTTCTGTATTCAGTAAATTCAGCTATACATTATATATTTATCCGTCAATTAGTAGGGCTAAATGATATGGTGATAATGGACTTTTCACAACATCTCCATCTATTAGCCTTTTATCAAGCCTTCAACAAATCAGGATACTTGATATTATTGACACTCCAAATCTCTGCATCAATACTTGGAGCTATTCCAATACATTTGGAAAGTTCTTCTGTCATAATTTTCTTGACAAAAGCCTCGTTAGCTACAGTTGTAGCCATAGAATCATGAATTGTAAAAACAGGTATTTGCTGGTTGCCTTCAGCCCAGATTCTCTTACAGCATCTATGTAATATTATCTCACTTTCAATACTCTGCAATAGACAAGCCAACCTATTATGTTGCTTTTCACTCTTTATGGATTTGTGTCTGCGCTTGATTATTTTGAAGAGCTCAGCTACAGATGGATATATTTCATTGGTAAATAGTTTCCTCAATGCGTTGATTGTAGGGTTGTCATGTTGTCCTTGATTGCTTGAAAACAATATGTAGAACATTAGGCTCTTGGCTTCTTTTCTAGTTATATTTTTATCCAACTTACTCTTAGCAATATTAGCAAATGTCTCATAAAATTGCCCAGAAGCCACAGTCTGAATATAGGTTTGAAAATCAGACGAAGAATGAGTTGAGAAAAAACGTTTTATCTCTGAGAGTACTTCTTCATGACAAAGTGAGTCTTGGATGTTCTGAGGAAGCATGTATAGGTTTATGGGGTGATGGCTATTGCTCTCCCAAAACAAATGGTTAAGTAGCAGGCAAGCTAAATAAGGTTGGCTATTGTTGATGTCAATATTAATGAGTTCCGAACCTCTATAAGTTAAGAAGTTCCTATAGTCACTTTCTATATTGGTTATTACGGAATGAAGTCTATGGACTATTGTATCTATATGAACCTCATATACATGATTAGAAATCTTATCAATATTCACTGAGGAGGCTTTATACTGTTCTTTTGGGTCTTTTTTCTTATGGGTGGTTGGATTTATACTCAAATCAATAAGACCTCCTACCTTTGCTTTATAGATGTTCCTTGAGTAGCTGTGTATTTTACTATCTACTTCCAAACCTTTATTCTCATACCAATATGACAAATATGGATAAGACTTTATCTCTGCATCATCATCTTCAAGGGAGAAATAAGCTTTGTCTTCATGAGGGCATGAGACATCCTGAAGTTCAAATTCTTCAGATGAATACTTAGAACTCCATCTATACCAAAATGCCTTTTCCCCTGGGATATATACATTATCACACTCAATGATACCTGTGCTTATAAGATAATCCTTATACCATACAATATCCTTGATGTTATTCCTCAGTATAGACATACTAATTGGTACCCATCCATCATCATTAATCAAATCCTTATTCCTTGCAGGTATTGATGATAAAAGAGACAGGAAATAGTACAACTTTCCAATATTGAATCTGAGATTGGATTTATACCCATAATCTATAGGAGGGTATTGTTTGATATGAGCCTCCAAATCAAGATTTTTAGGCAAAAGAATCTTCCTCCTATGTTTATGATGGAAGAGGACCAGTGTAACGAACAAAGAAGAATTATAATCAATCTCCTTGGTTATCTTCAACCATTTCCTAATCTTCAGTAATATACTCATATATTCTTTTCTCCATTATGATGGGAAAAACACAGACAATAGTTATAAGCTACTTGTTCTTTAATGATTTCAGATGTTTCCCTCCGATCTTCAATAGGCTGAATGCCCCTCCCTTTTCTGGGACTTCTAACCATAGATTCCTGAAATCAATTCTACAACACTGCAAGAATTGAGCGCCCAACAATCCCACACAATTCCGGGATTTAAGAGCCAATGCAACTTCAAAGTTTAATGAAGTCATGCTTAGGGCTATTGGCGAATCATCCTCGCTCAATCTTGCCTTTATAACATATACATCTGATTTGGTTAATCCACCGGCAGTTATAACATCTTCCTGTATTTCTGTTTCATAAAACTCGAAAAACTCCAAAACCAACGGTGATATTGCATTACTATTACAACCACTGTCTAGCATAAATCTAAGTGGTCTATTCTTTCCATATATGTTTAAGTAGAATAAGGGATGTTCAAAACTCCCTTCTCTTTCTATGGCATAACGTTTCATAATACAAAATTACAAAAAGAAGCCGTAGGTGAAGGCTTCTTTTTGTAGTTTGTTTAACAATTACGAACGGAATACCACATCAATGACTTTCTGATTTAGAATGCTTATAGGGGAATAGTCCTTTCGGATATATCCCTCAGTGACTCTATGGGCTGATGAGTGGTTCAGAGCAAAGCCTACTTCTGCGGTTGATGCTCCACATTCATTTTGAGCTATTGTAGCCCATGAGTGCCTGAATGTATAGACACAAAGGTTTGGTAAACCATTTGCCTTGCAGAACTTCTTGATGCCATTGTTGACATTAACATTGAAACTGTTGTTGTCTTGGTACCTAAGATTGAAGTTGAGAAGATAGTCATTGTCAGACCTATACTTTTCAAACAAAGACAGAAGCCTTTTGGGTATCTTGACTTCAAGATAGGCTCCATCTCTTCTAAACTTCTTTGTCTTCTGACGATGATAGCATAAAGTGCCATCCTTTAGGTTTTCTTTCCTCAGCTCAAATAAATCTGCGGTGTTCATTCCTGCAAGACCGAATACCATTTCAGCCACATCTCTACCTAACTCCGATAAAGATTCCTTCATCTTGCTTTCAGGTACAGGCGCATTGAAGAACCTCTGTAGAACCTCAACTGATACAGCTCTTTTCTCCGGCACATCTGCCTTTGGAATAACTATCTTCTTGAAAGGATTGCGCTTAATTCTGATGATATTCTTTTCCTCATCATTAAACTCATCCATTGCTGCATTATACATCATCCTTATGCAGACAGGGTACATTTCTTTAGCCCTGCTTGTTGTAGAAAGTGAGTTAATCCAGTTCTGAATGGTTTTGGTGGTAAGGTCTGAAAACATCACATCACTTTTGCCGAGATACTTCTGCAAGGAGAGTAAAGCCCAATTATAGTTCTTGGAGTTTCTTTTCATTCCCCAATCATCAGCCATTCGGAAAATATATCTCATGGCATACTTGGAAAAAGAAATATCCTCGTCAATATTAGTAAGGTATCTTATTACCTCATTAATATCCCACGAGGATATATCCACTGCATTGAGCCTTTCAGCATACTGTCTTATGAGAGTTGAACAGTAAGAGAGAATTGCAGGGTCTTTTATCTCTCCTTTTCTCAACTTCCCTTTGTCTATGGTCTTGTTTGTGGCTATGTATCTTGCCACTCTGTTATGTGTGACTCTAATAAACACTGAGTATAGACCATCATTCCTCGGCGTTCTCACACAGGCTTTGAAAGTTGCCATATTTGATTAATTATAAGTGATTTATCTGACGATTTTAATATCAAACATTGAGTAAATCTCTATCAAACATAGCATCAAACATTAATTCAATAATAGCCAAAACATACAATAAAACAGGTCTGCCAAACTAATGACAGACCTATTTAACTTATTGGATATTAGCTTTATGGCTAATTATGTTAACTATGGATTACTCTTCGATGGCTGCCTGGGCCGCTGCTACGCGGGCGATGGGCACACGGAAGGGTGAGCAGCTGACATAGTTCATGCCGAGTTTGGCGCAGAACTTGACAGACGAGGGTTCGCCACCGTGCTCGCCGCAGATACCGACTTTGAGTTCGGGTTTGACGCTGCGGCCTTTCTCGACGCCCATTCTGACGAGCTGGCCGACGCCTTCCTGATCGAGTACTTCAAAGGGATCGGTCTTGATGATGCCGTGCTCTTTGTAGAACTTGAGGAATTTGGGTGCGTCGTCGCGCGAGAAGCCGAATGTCATCTGAGTGAGGTCGTTCGTGCCGAACGAGAAGAAGTCGGCCACCGATGCGATTTCATTGGCAGTGAGGGCTGCGCGGGGAACTTCAATCATCGTACCGACGAGGTAGGGGATTGAGGTGCCTTTTTCGTCGAATACTTTTGCTGCTGTAGTGTTGATGACGTTGGCCTGGTGCTGGATTTCCTTGAGCGAGCCAACGAGAGGAATCATAATTTCGGGATGTACGTCGATGCCACGTTCTTTGCAGGCGAGAGCGGCCTCGATGATGGCGCGGGTCTGCATTTCGGTGATTTCGGGGTAGGTGATGCCGAGACGGCAGCCACGGTGGCCGAGCATCGGGTTGAACTCTTCGAGGCTGTCGACTTTAGCCTTGACTTCGGCGAGCGAGATGCCCATTTCGTCGGCGAGCTCTTTCTGAGTCGCAGTCTGATGAGGTACGAACTCGTGCAACGGGGGATCGAGCAGACGGATTGTCACGCCGAAGCCGTCCATAGCCTCGAAGATGCCTTCGAAGTCGCCGCGCTGCATCGGGAGGAGTTTGGCGAGAGCGACACGGCGGCCTTCTTCGTCAGAAGCGAGAATCATCTCACGCACTGATTTGATGCGGTCGCCTTCAAAGAACATGTGCTCTGTACGGCAGAGACCGATACCCTGGGCTCCGAAGTGACGGGCCTGTTTTGCGTCGCGGGGTGAGTCGGCGTTGGTGCGCACGAGTGTCTTGGTATATTTGCTTGAGAGGTTCATGATTGCGCCGAAGTCGCCGCCGAGTTCGGGTTCGGTTGTGGGAACCTGACCGTCATAGACTTCGCCTGTCGAGCCGTTGAGTGAGATCCAGTCGCCTTCGTGGTAGACTTTGCCGCCCATCTCGACTGTCTTCTCTTTATAGTCAATCTTGATTTCGCCTGCGCCTGACACACAGCATTTACCCATACCACGGGCAACGACGGCTGCGTGAGATGTCATGCCGCCGCGCATTGTGAGGATACCCTGAGCCACGGCCATACCGCGGAGGTCTTCGGGCGATGTCTCGATGCGGACGAGGACGACTTTGCGTTTTTTCTCTGCCCACTGTTCTGCGTCGTCAGCCGAGAATACAATCTGGCCTGCGGCAGCGCCGGGAGATGCGGGAAGACCCTTGGCTGCGACGACGGCACGTTTGAGCGCACTCTTGTCGAAGACAGGGTGGAGGAGTTCGTCGAGTTTCTGAGGCTCCATGCGTTTGAGCACTGTTTTCTCGTCGATTTCACCGGCACGGAGGAGGTCCATGGCGATCTTGACCATAGCGGCGCCTGTGCGTTTGCCGTTACGGGTCTGGAGCATCCACAGCTTACCGTCCTGGATGGTGAATTCCATGTCCTGCATGTCTTTGTAGTAGTCTTCGAGACGTGCGGCGATGGCGAAGAGCTCGTTGGCGCATACGGGCATCGATTCTTCGAGTGAAGGATATTTCGTTGCGCGCTCTTCTTCGCTGATGCCCTGAAGGGCTGCCCAGCGGCGTGAGCCTTCGATTGTAATTTGCTGGGGTGTGCGGATACCGGCGACGACGTCTTCGCCCTGGGCGTTGATGAGGTATTCGCCGTTGAAGATGTTCTCGCCTGTGGCTGCGTCGCGGCTGAATGCGACACCTGTGGCCGAGTTCTCACCCATATTGCCGTAGACCATTGCCTGGACGTTGACGGCTGTACCCCATTCTTCGGGAATCTGGTTCATTCGGCGATAGAGTATGGCGCGTTCGTTCATCCAGCTGTCGAACACGGCGCAGATGCCGCCCCAGAGCTGTTCCCAAGCGCTGTCGGGGAAGTCTTTGCCGGTGAAGTCTTTCACTGCGGCCTTGAAAAGTCTGACGAGGTTCTTGAGGTCTTCGACATCAAGCTCGGTGTCGAGTTTGACACCTTTGGCTTCTTTGACCTTGTCCATGATTTCCTCGAAGGGATCGATGTCGTTTTTGCTCTTGGGCTTCATGCCGAGAACAACGTCGCCGTACATCTGGACAAAACGGCGGTAGCTGTCCCATGCGAAGCGGGGATTGCCGCTTTTCTGGGCGAGAGACTCGACGGTGGCGTCGTTCATGCCGAGGTTGAGGACGGTGTCCATCATGCCGGGCATAGAGGCGCGGGCGCCTGAACGAACTGATACAAGAAGGGGATTGGTGCTGTCGTCGAATTTTTTGCTTGTGAGAGCCTCGACGTGAGCTATAGCGGCTTCAACGTCGCTTTTGATACGTTTGACAACTTCGTCTTTGCCATACTGGGTGTACTCTGTACAAACTTCAGTAGTGATGGTGAAACCCGGAGGCACGGGCATGCCGAGCAGGTTCATTTCAGCGAGGTTGGCACCTTTGCCGCCGAGGAGATTTCTCATCTCGGCATTGCCTTCGGCCTTACCGTCACCGAATGTGTAAACTCTTTTCATTTGATCTTTATTTTGATTTATTTGAAAAATAGAAATATCTATTTGTGTTTTCGCCTGTTAGTCGTTTTGTGAAATATTTGGTTTGCAAATTTAAGATAATTCGGCCAATTTATAAAACAATATGGGAAAAAATCACAACTTAAAACCTTAATTAAGCATTGCAGCCCGCAATGTCGGCCTGTTCATGATGTTTTTTATGGGAATTTGGTTTAAATGATGTAATTTTGCCGAAAATATTTATAAATTTACTTACGTAAGTAATGGCAAGAAAACGCAAACCGCTTCCAACGCTTGAAAATATCGAGATTACCGATGTCGCAGCCGAGGGTAACGCTCTGGCGAGAGTCGACGACATGGTCGTCTTTGTTCCCTTCGCCGCGCCGGGCGACATTGTTGACATAAAACTCGACAAAAAGAAAAAATCTTTTGCCGAGGGGCACGTCGTTAGGATGGTGCGACCCGGTGATGTCAGAATAGAGCCCCGTTGCGAGCATTTCGGCATCTGCGGCGGATGTCGCTGGCAGCATCTTCCTTATGATTTCCAGCTTAAATGCAAACGGCAGCAGGTCATCGACGTACTGACCCGTATCGCCAAAGTCGATTTTCCCGAGGTGATGCCCATTGTCGGCTCTGATGAGATTTGGGCCTATCGTAACAAGCTCGAATATACATTCTCAAACAAATGCTGGCTGACTTATGAACAGCTGTCGTCGGGCGAGGATTTTCCCGACCGTGATGCCGCGGGATTCCATATTCCGGGCGCGTTCGACAAAGTACTTGATATCAGAAAGTGTCATCTTCAGGATGATTTCACCAACCGTTTGCGGCTTTTTGTCAAGGATTTCGTCAAAAAAGCCGGCTATGAATTCTATGACCTCAGAGCACAGCACGGCTTCATCAGAAATCTTATGATCAGAGTGCTGACGACAGGCGAGATTATGACCGTATTCTCATTTGGTGAAGACGACGCGACCAAGATTCATAGTCTTCTCGATGCCGTCAGAACGCAGTTCCCCGAAATCACATCGTTGCAATATGTGGTCAATACCAAGGTTAACGATACGATAGGCGATCTCGACATAATCTGCTACTCGGGCAAACCATATGTAGAGGAAGAGATGGAAGGCCTCCGATTCCGCATCGGTCCGAAATCATTCTATCAGACAAACTCGCGTCAGGCATATAAATTATATAGTGTCGTGCGTGATTTCGCCGGCCTCACAGGCGATGAACTTGTCTACGACCTATATACCGGCACGGGCACTATAGCCATTTTTGTGGCCCGTCAGGCACGCAAGGTCATCGGCATCGAATATGTCGAGTCTGCTATCGAGGATGCCCGTATCAACTCACAGGCCAACGGCATTGACAACACCGAGTTTTTCGCCGGCGATATGAAGGATGTGCTGACAGATGATTTTGTCGCCGCCCACGGCCGTCCTGATGTGATGATTGTCGACCCGCCTCGCGCAGGTATGCACGGTGATGTCGTCAAGGTTATTCTCGACGCCGAACCGGGGCGTATAGTCTATGTCAGCTGTAACCCCGCGACACAGGCGCGCGATCTCGCTCTTCTCGACGTGAAATATAAGGTCGACGCTGTCTGTCCGGTCGACATGTTCCCTCACACCCAGCATGTCGAAAACGTCGTCCTACTCTCGCGCCGTCAGAGTCCGGCGAGCGACGAATTGTAATATCGCGCATCGCCTGTCACTTCTCGTCCGATGAATCCGGGTAACTCAAATCGTTCTGACTCGTCGCCGAGTTCGATTTCGGCGACGACAAGTCCCTCGTGTTCGCCGTGGAATTCGTCGACCTCCCAGCAATGTCCCCCGAAGCTGACCATATATCGGTCTTTGTCGATAATTTTCGAGCGGGCGCAGGCCGCAATCATATCGCGGGCATCATCGGCCGGAATGTCAAACTCCCACTCGTCGCGGGTGGCGCCGCGGGTGATGCCTTTGACTGTGAGTTTGCCGCGCTCGTCGATTATTCTCACCCTGACGGTCGACTGCGGGTCGGTGCTGAGATAAGCCTGGGTGATATGTCTGACGTGTGATGCCATATCACGGTAGTCCGATGATGTGACGAGATATTTTCGTTCGATTTCTTTAGCCATTAGTTATTCTTATAATTGCATAGTCTGACTGCAAAAGTAATTTATTTTTCAAAAATGACAATAATCCGACATACGCTCCGCCGCATTGCTGCCGCAGTAATAATGCTTACGGTCGCGTTGCTGTCGTATGCCGATGGTGTCTCTGATTATTATATCCAGGGCATTGTCAAGGACTCGGTTACCGACCTGCCGCTGCCGTATGCTTCGGT
Source organism: uncultured Porphyromonadaceae bacterium (assembly GCA_902493335.1). GTDB lineage: Bacteria > Bacteroidota > Bacteroidia > Bacteroidales > Muribaculaceae > CAG-873. The sequence goes on along the minus strand of CABUPJ010000001.1, from coordinate 27,833 downwards.
TGTAGATCCTGTCACGGCCCGCGGTACAGTCACCGATTCCCGCGGCATATTTGAAATTTCTGTGCCCGATAACGCCCGGCTTCTCAATATATCGTGCGTCGGCTATAATAAGAAAGTGCTGCCTATAAATAAAAACAGGGTGAACGTCTATGCCGTCTATCTCTCTCCGTCGACAACCGAACTGCAGGAGGTTGTCGTCCGCAAAAAGAAATATTCCAAAAAGAACAATCCGGCCGTCGAATTCGCCCGTAAGCTTAGAAACGGCGGTAGTATGACCGACCCGCGCCGCAATGATTTCTACAATTATGACAAATACGAGAAAATCTCTGTAGCTATCAATAATTTCGACGGTGATAAAGACAACGCTCTGATGAGAAATTTCGCTTTTCTCAAAGAGCATGTCGACACATCTGATATCTCGGGAAAACCTATTCTTAATATCCTCGTCAAAGAAAAATTCTCGCACATTGACTATCGCCGTGATCCTCATTCTGAAAAAGAGCGTGTCGAGGGCGTCAGAAGCCAGGGCTTCAACAGCGTCAACAGCGAGCAGGGCATACGCACCTTCCTCGAGGATGTCATGCGCGAGGTTGATCTCTATGACGACGACATCAATCTGTTGCAGAACCGTTTCGTCAGTCCTTTGTCGAGGATAGCTACCGATTTCTATAAATTTTATCTGACAGACACGGTCGAGGTTGACAACGAGAGGTGTATCGTGCTGTCGTTTTATCCCTTCAACAATGCGGCCTTCGGTTTCATCGGTCATATTTACATCCCCGAGAATGATTCGACGATGTTTATAAAGAAAGTAGACATGCGTCTGCCGCGCGATATAAATCTTAACTTTATCGACAAGCTCTATCTGTCGCAGACATACGCTCGTGCGGCTGACGGCTCTCGTCTGAAAACCCGCGATGATCTGACAGTCGAGATTATTGCTGTGCCAGGTACTCCGGGAATCTATGCGCGCCGCAATACCGTCTATGCCGGACATGGCTTCGACCGTCCCGCTGACGAAAGCGTTTTCGGCCATTCGGAGAAATTGATTCAGGAGTCTGATGCCGAGAACAGGGATGAGGCTTACTGGCAGAATGTCAGGCTTGCGTCGATAAGCGCCAACGAAAACCGTGTCGACCAGATGTTCAGCCGTCTGAGAAAGATGCCGGTCTATTACTGGACCGAAAAAGTGCTCAAGGCATTCTTCAACGGTTATGTGACGCTCACTGACGGGATCGACTATGGTCCGGTCAATACAACGTTGAGTTTCAATTCGGTCGAAGGCACACGCCTGAGAGTAGGCGGCATGACAACCTCCGGTCTAAGCAAACGATGGTTTGCCAGAGGCTATGTTGCCTATGGCACAAGGGATCACAGGTGGAAATATAAAGGAGAACTTGAATATTCTTTCATCGACAAGAAATATCATTCGCGTGAGTTCCCGATGAAATCCCTGCGCCTTACCCACATGTATGACATAGACAAGATCGGTCAGCACTATATGTTTACCAATCAGGATAATATTTTTCTGTCGCTGCGCAGAATGAAGGACGACCGTGTCATTTATCACCGGTTGACTTCGCTTGAATATAACCTTGAGCTGGCAAACAATTTCTCGGTGTCTGCGGCGGCTAAGACAGAGTGGCGCGAGGCAACACCGTGGGTGCGTTTTATCGACGGCTATGGCCGTAGCTACAGCCATTATGCCGAGAACAGTCTCTCTGTGACACTGCGCTATGCCCCAGGCGAAAAATATTTTCAGACACGCAGCCACCGTATTCCTGTCAACCTTGATGCTCCTGTCATAGCCTTGACACATACATTTGCTCCCGCAAGCTTTCTCGGAACGAAGTTCCCGATAAACAAAACCGAGCTGATGTTTCAGAAACGTTTCTGGCTCTCGGCTTTCGGCTATGTCGACGCGATAGTCGGCGGAGGTCACGTCTGGAGCAAATCAAGCTATATCGACCTTCTGATACCTAACGCCAATCTGTCATATACCATTCAGCCCGAGAGTTTCGCGCTCATGAATCCGCTTGAGTTTATCAACGATTCGTCGGTCAGCTGGTTTTTGACATATTGGGCCAACGGTGCGATTCTCAACTATATACCGTATCTCAAAAAACTCAAACTGCGTGAGGTCTTTTCATTCAGCGGCCTTTACGGACATCTGAGCCGTCGCAATGATCCGTCATTCAATAAATCGCTCTTCGTTTTCCCTGACGATGTCACGGTAAGGGAGATGACCGATGGTCCGTATATGGAGGCATCGGTCGGTCTCGACAACATATTCAGATGTCTAAGGGTTGATTACGTCTGGCGTCTGAGCTATCGCCGTGCCGATTATGAAATCGACAGAAGCGGTCTCAGAATAGCCGTCCATGTCACTTTCTGAGGCAACATCTTTCGTTAATTAACTTTAATTAAAAAAAATCTTGCTTGTTAGCGACAATTTGTATAATTTTGTATCGGGCATGAAAATGTCTGTTTTGATTTTAGAAAATTGTTAACAATAAGATATTTCCAACTTAAATGTTCAAGCGTTTCTTCGTTTCTCTTCTGGGCACAATTGCCGGGATTTGGATTTCTGTTATCTCTGTTGTGATTATCGGGTCTGTATGCGTCGGCATAATGCTTTCGGGCGATAAAAAAACAACTGCGGTCGAAAAAAATTCGGTTTTGTATATTGACCTGACGGGTGATATAATTGAGCGTGAGGCTAATGCCGATTTTATGACTATGTTAAGTCGTGTCGAGCAGAAGCCTCAGACCCTTGAGGACATCGTCAAGTCGATACAGCTGTCGGCCAATGATAAGAAAATCGAAGGCATCTATATCAAATGCGGAGGCTCTTCGCTCGGTGTCGCTTCACGTGAGGAGATGATGCAGGCTCTGCGTCGGTTCAAGGAAAGCGGCAAATGGATTTATGCTTACGGCGACGCTATTTCACAGGGCGACTATCTTCTCGCTTCAGCGGCCGATGAGATTTATCTCAATCCGGTCGGCAATGTCAATATCCGCGGTATCGGTTCGTTGACGCCGTTCTTCACCGGTCTTCTCGACAAACTCGGCGTAAAGGTGCAGGTCGTCAAGGTCGGCACATACAAGAGCGCCGTCGAGCCGTTTATCCTTAAAGAAATGAGCGAGGCGGCAAGACTGCAGAATAAAGTCTACATAGACTCGATCTGGTCTTATTATGCGACGACAATAGCCGATAACCGTTCGATTGCCCCCGCACGCGTGTCTGCATGGGCCGACAGTCTCACTTATGCCTGGACCGCCGAAGAGTGCATCACGGCCGGTGTGATAACCAAGTCGGCGTATGGCCGTGAGTTCGACAAGATTCTTAAAGCCAAAAGCGGCATTAAGGAAGACGACGACATCCGCCTGGTCTCGCCCTCTGAATATATCGCATATAACAGTTCTGAATTCGGCGACGCTTCAGACAAGCACATCGCAGTCTATTATGCCGTCGGTGATATCGTCGACAGCGGCAGCGAAGGCATCGTCGGCAAGACTGTCGTCAAAGATATTGTTGACCTCGCCGATGACGATAACGTCGAAGGTCTCGTCCTCCGTGTCAATTCTCCCGGCGGCAGTGCTTTCGCTTCGGAACAGATCTGGGAAGCACTTCAGTATTTCAAATCAAAAGACAAACCTTTCTATGTCTCGATGGGCGATTATGCGGCATCGGGCGGTTATTATATCTCATGCGGAGCCGACAGCATCTACGCTGACAAAACAACCCTCACGGGCTCGATCGGTGTCTTCGGCATGATTCCCGATTTCAGCGGACTCGTCACGGGCAAACTTGGTGTAACTTTCAGTGAAGTTGCCTCAAGCCCCAACGCCGCTTTCATGTCACTTGTCGAGCCGATGACTCCCTATCAGCTCGGCGCCATGCAGAAGAGCGTCAATGAAATCTACGAGCTCTTTACAAGCCGCGTCGCCGAAGGCCGCGGAATGGCAGTCGACAGTGTCAAAGCCATAGCCGAAGGCCGTGTGTGGGTAGGTTCGAGTGCTGTAAGTCTCGGCCTTGTCGACAGAATCGGCTCACTCACCGACTGTATAAACGATATGGCTGACAACCTGTCGCTCCGTCATGACCGGTATGTGTCATATCCCTCGGTCGACAGCGATATCTTTAAGGCGCTCATGAACGAGACCGGTCGCCTCGATGTCGCCGGTATGGCTTTTGACAAAGAGACACTCAAGGCGCTCCACGCCGTCAAGCGGCTGCGCGAGGCCGCACCTGTTCAGGCACGTATGACTGAAATCGAAATCCGCTGACAAATAAATTCTATAGACTGCTTCTGAATGTCCGCGCGTAATGTAATGTCGAAAATGATTCTGCTCCCGTGTTCGAAGATATACGGGGCGGTGACCTACATGCGCAATAAATTCTTTGACTGGGGCATACTCAAACAGCATGAATTTGACGTGCCTGTCGTCGTCGTAGGCAATCTGGCCGTCGGCGGCACCGGCAAGACCCCCCACGTCGAATTCATACTCAGCCAGCTTCGCTACAGCTTCCACATCGCTGTCCTCAGCCGCGGCTACAAACGCCATACCAAGGGATTTGTCATGGCCTCGGACAAATCGACGCCGCGTGATGTCGGCGACGAGGCCTATCAGATATATCAGAAATTTAACGGCGAGGTCGTTGTCGCCGTCTGCGAGGAACGTGTCGCCGGCATAAACGAGCTTCTGAGACTCGACCCCAACATCAATCTCATTCTGCTTGACGATGCCTTCCAGCACCGTTATGTCAAGCCAAAGGCTTCGATTCTTATCACTGAATACAACCGACCCGTTTTTGAAGACAGCATGCTGCCCTATGGTCGTCTCCGTGAGTCGATAAGAGGTCTCAACCGCGCCGATATGGTTGTCGTGACAAAATGTCCCGACACAATCAAACAGCTTGATTTCAGAATTTATTCAAAGCATCTCGAACTGTATCCTTTCCAGGAACTTTTCTTCTCGAAATACTCATATAACAACCCGGTGCCGCTGTTTCCCGACAGGGTGAAGGCTTTCCCGTACCTTGACTGGCTGCTTGACACCGACACCGTTCTCGCTGTCGCCGGCATAGGCAATCCGCGACCTTTCGTCAGATATCTCAAAAGCTTCCGGGCTAAGGTCAAAGTCAATGTTTTCCCCGACCATCACAGCTATACACGCAAGGACATAGAGCTGTTGCTCAACCGTTTCAATACAATGCGCGGCGAGCGTAAATATATTATCACGACCGAAAAGGATGCTGTCAGGCTTATCTGTAATCCTTATTTCCCTCACGAGCTCAAGCCCTATATTTTCTATCTGCCCGTCGAAGTCGAGTTTATCAATCCGGCAGGCCCGACTGCATTTGTCGACGCTTTGCGCAAACTGATCAGGCAATGACGCGTGCAGAAACATTAGCACCTCCAAAGACGTTTACATACTAATCTAAAACCCATAACAAATAAAACCATGTTAGAAAAAATAAATCAGACAGCCGACTATCTGCGTTCAAAGGTCGCCGATATGCCTGAAATCGCGATAATCCTCGGCACCGGTCTCGGCAGCCTCGTTGACCACATCACCGATAAACTTTATATTCCCTACAAGGAAATCCCCAATTTCCCCGTCTCGACAGTCGAGGGCCACAGCGGTAATCTCATCTTCGGTATGCTTGGCGGCAAACGTGTGATGGCCATGCAGGGTCGTTTCCATTATTATGAAGGTTACGACATGAAACAGGTGACATTCCCCGTCAGAGTCATGCAGGTGCTCGGTGTCAGGACACTTCTCGTCTCTAACGCGGCAGGCGGCATGAACAAAGAGTTTAAGGTAGGTGACGTTATGGTTATCACCGATCACATCAATCTCTTCCCCGAAAATCCGCTCAGAGGCAAGAACTATGAAGAGTGGGGGCCCCGCTTCCCGGCAATGACCGAGGCATATTCAAAGAAACTTGTCGCTCTTGCAGACAAAATCGGCGAAGAGCAGGGCCTGCGTCTGATGCATGGCGTCTACGTCGGCACCCCTGGCCCGACATTCGAGACTCCGGCCGAATACGAATATTTCAGAGTCATCGGCGGTGACGCTGTCGGCATGTCGACTGTGCCCGAAGTCATCGTCGCCAACCACGGCGGAATGACAGTCTTCGGCCTGTCTGTCATCACCGACCTCGGTGGCAAGGACATCACCGATGTACCCAGCCATGAGGAAGTTCAGCTTGCCGCTGTCAAGGCCCAGCCTACGGTAGTGGCTCTGATGAAGACACTTGTCGAGCGTTTATAATATACATATAACAAGAGCCGGTTTAACCGTTAAGGTCTGACCGGCTCTAATCATACACAAAAATGGAAGACAAACAGACTGAAATATCAACTCTTGGCGAGTTTGGTCTCATCGACCGTCTGACAAAAGATATCGAGCTGACAAACGCCTCATCTAAAAAAGGTGTCGGCGACGATGCCGCAGTGCTCGAATACAATGATACAGAGGTACTCGTCACCACTGACCTTCTTCTCGAAAACGTTCATTTCGACCTGACATACGTTCCTCTCAAACATCTGGGCTATAAGGCGGCCATCGTCAATATCTCCGATATCTGCGCGATGAACGGTACCCCCCGCCAGCTCACCGTTTCGCTCGGCATATCGAAACGCTTCACCGTCGAGCACATCGAGCAGCTATATTCCGGCATAAAGGTCGCCTGCAAACTCTATGGCGTCGATGTCGTCGGCGGCGACACCTGTGCCTCGCATCAGGGTCTCGTCATATCGATAACATGTATCGGCGACGCGCCCAAGGACAAAATCGTCTACCGCAACGGTGCGCATGACACTGATCTTGTCTGTGTCTCGGGCAATCTCGGCGCCGCTTACATGGGCCTTCAGTTGCTCGAGCGAGAGAAGGTGGCATCGGCCGGACGCCCCGATTTCGAACCCGATTTCGCCGGAAAGGAATATCTCGTCGAGCGTCAGCTCAAGCCCGAGGCCCGAAAAGATATAATCGAGGAACTCGCGGCCGCCGGCATAAAGCCAACGGCAATGATGGACATAAGCGACGGCCTTTCGTCTGAATTGCTTCATATCTGCAAACAGAGCAATGTCGGCTGCCGCATATATGAAGACCGAATCCCTATCGACTATCAGACAGCCGTCATGGCCGAAGAGCTCAACATGAACCTTGTCACGGCGGCTCTCAACGGCGGTGAAGACTACGAACTGCTGTTCACGGTTCCCTTGACCGACCACGAGAAAGTGTCGAAACTCAAAGACGTCAAGACTATCGGATATATAACCCGACCCGAGCTCGGTTGCGCCATGATTACGCGCGACGATAACGAAATTACGTTAAAGGCTCAGGGATGGAATCCGCTTGCCGAAAACTGATGCGTGTGCCCAAAAATGTTTGGTGATTGACGATAATATGTTTAAATTTGCACCGTAAAAACATAGAACATTAAACAACGTCATGATCAATCGCATACTAATCAGAACCAAAGTCGTGCAGATGCTTTATTCTTACCTTCTGACACGCAGTGAGTTTAGAATAGATTCAGCCCCTGAGAACGGGTCAAAAGACAAAAGATATGCATATGCGGTTTATTCAGATCTTTTGATTCTGATACAGGAGCTGTCGGGCTGTCGCATTACCCGCAACAAAAAACAGCCTCGGGTTGACGTAGATCCCAAACTTGCAAGAAACAGAGTAGGCAAGGCACTTGCCGATAATGACACCGTCAAGCAGATGGTATTGCGCGGCGCGGTCGATACATCGAAGTTCAACGCCTTGTTACAACCGCTCTTGGACCGCATCACAGATTCGGCAGCGTTCCGCGATTACAAAAAAATCAAAGCGCCTGCACTCGCCGACGATGTACGTTTCTGGCTCACAATTCTGTCGACGGTGATAGCTAAGGACGACGAATTCAAGGCTCTGATGCATGAAGATGCCGAATTTACTACTGTCGGCTTCAATGCCGGCATAAGGCAGATGGCCGACACCCTCACTTCATATCAGGACAGCCGTCTCGCCTACATAAATGCCGGCAAAGAACTCAAGGCATCACTCGACAAGGCCTATGAGCTTTACAACAGCCTCTTCGTGCTGATGATGGAGCTTACACACGAGCAGTATACACGTCTCGAGAATGCCAAGACAAAGCATCTCGCTACCCCCGAGGAGCTTAATCCCAACATGCGTTTCGTCGAGAATATGTTTATCGAACGTCTGCGCGAAAACGAAAGTCTTCAGAATTATCTGTCTGCAAATCCCGTATCGTGGGAGAATAATCCGGCTCTTATACGTTCCTTGCTCGACAGCATTCTCAGTTCTCAGCTCTATGCCGATTATATGGTTCAGCCTTCGACCGACTATGCTACCGACTGTGAATTCTGGCGCTCTGTTGTCAAGAATATCATCCTGCCGAGCGACGACCTCGCCGAAGCTCTCGAGTCTATGTCGATATATTGGAACGACGACCTCCAGATTATGGGTACATTCGTGTTGAAGACCATAAAACAGTTTGCTTCTTCACCCGATAAACAGATAAACCTTCTGCCCGAATACAAAGACGACGAAGACGAGAATTTCGGTCCCGATCTCTTCCGGCTTGCCGTCGAAAATCGTGAGACATACCGCGAATATATCGACCGCTTCATCAATGCCTCTCAATGGGACCCCGAGCGTCTTGCCTTCATGGATATCGTCATCATGACAGCGGCCATAGCCGAGTTCATCAACTATCCGGCCATACCTGTTCCCGTGACCATGAACGAATACGTCGAGATCGCAAACTGCTACAGTACAAACAAAAGCGGTCAGTTTGTAAACGGTATCCTCTTCTCGGTTGTTAATTATCTTAAGACCGAAGGCATAATAATGAAATAATAATTAAAAAACAATAAAACGATGGAACTCAATTCAATCCTTCTCCAGAACGCTCAAGGCAGCGGCATTTCGTCAATCATCATGATTGTCGCCCTGTTTGCAATCTTCTATTTCTTCATGATCCGTCCCCAGCAGAAGCGTCAGAAAGAAATAAAAAAATTCCGTGAATCACTCGGCAAAGGCGACAGCGTCGTCACCGCCGGCGGCATCCATGGCAAAATCCGCGACATCAAAGAAGACTCGTTCATTGTCGAGATAGCCGATGGCGTACGCATCCGCATTGACAAAGGCTCGGTCTATCCTTCTGCCGCCGAAGCCAATCAGAGCGCTCAGGAAAACGCCGATAAAAAATAAGTAATCAGATATCCCTGACCTATGGGATGGTCGGCGCGCATAAAGCAGCTATACAAAAACACAACTGACCTCGTCCGTTCTCAACGCGGACGTCACGTCGTTGTGTTTTTGATTTTTTTAGCCATATCGGCGATACTGTGGTGCGTGCTTACTCTCAACGAAGAGCAGCAATATGACCTGCGCATGCCCGTGCGTCTCGAGAATGTCCCCGACAGTGTCACAATAATATCGACGCCGCCGGCATTTATGAGTGTCAGTGCCAAAGGCAAAGGCACCCAGCTGTTCAAACACTCGATTGGCCATGCGCCGTGGTTCGGTATAGACTTCAGACTTTACCGCAACCGCAACTCCATACGCCTGGGCGACGCCGACCTCAAGGCAATCGCAAGATCTGCTCTTGGCGGCGCCACCGTACAACTCGTTTCGCCCGACTCGATTAACATGCTCTTCACGGCAAAGAAACCGCTGCGCAAGCCTGTCTCAATCGATTACAAAGTATCTCCGGGCCCACAGTCCACCATCGTTGGCGTTCCGCATTCTTCGGTCGACTCCGTCAGAGTCTATTATGTCTCACAGATGCCCTATAACGTCAAATCTGTCTCGACCGAGCCGATTCATCTCTCTGATCTCAGTGCGACAACCACTGTCAGAGCAAAACTGATAGCTCCCCGCAACTGCCGCGTGATTCCTGACAGCATTGACGTCACTATCGACGTCGAGCCGCTCATCATGAAGACAAGACGTGTCGTCATCGAACCTGTAAATGTGCCCTCTGATATGAAGCTGATTACCTTCCCGGCTCAGATTGACGTTATTTACATGGTGCCGATGAGCATCTACCGCACTACAGATCCCCATTTCAGAGTCACGGCAGATTACCGTTCTATTAATGTCGGACGTTCGCGTAAAGTCAGACTCAGACTCCACGACGTACCCTCTGAGCTCGTCAACGTCCACCTCTCGGCCGACAGCGCCGAATATATAATCGAAAGATTATGAAGACAATTGCAATCACAGGCGGCATAGGTGCCGGTAAGTCTGTTGTCAGCACCGTCTTACGGCTGATGGGCTATTATGTCTTCGATTGCGACACCGAGGCCAAGGCCATCATGGATGGAAGCGATGCCATCAAGACAGCACTTGTCACGAATATCCATGAAAAAGCTGTTGTCGACGGCGTCATAGACCGTCGCCTGATTGCCGGTGTTGTCTTCAGTGATGCAGCCAAGCTTGACAAACTCAATGCCATCATCCACGAGGCCGTCAGACTGATGCTCTCGCAGGTAATAGCCGAGCGCTCGAAGACCGACAGTCGCATCTTTGTCGAAACCGCCATCCTCTATCAGAGCGGACTCGACCGCATGGTCGACGAAGTTTGGGATGTGGTCGCCGAAGACGAGGTCAGAATCGCACGTGTGATGAAACGTAACGCCCTTTCCCGTGGCGATGTCATCGCCCGCATCGAGTCACAACGGTTCACACCCGACACACTTCATCCCAATGTCCATGAAATAAATAATGACGGCTTTACGGCCGTCATTCCTCAGATATTGAATCTTTTGCGATGATAGTCAGAGCTGCAGGCTGAACTTGTCGCTGTCGTTCCATACAGGAAAATCATCGCGGAATTTATTGAGCTTGTCTTTGTCGAGTACGGCAGAGACAATTTTGTTTTTATCGTCAGTCACGGCAGTCGGTCTGCCGAGATAGTCAAAGACAAACGACAGATTGTCGTAGTCGCCGAACCCGTCACGGCCGCTGCGGTTGGCGCCGATGACATAAGCCTGGTTCTCGATGGCGCGGGCGATGAGAAGATGCTCCCACGCGTATGCCCGTGCCGACGGCCAGTTGGCTGTCACAATCATAAGGTCGTAACGGTTGTCGTTGTTTCGACACCATACCGGGAATCTCAGGTCGTAGCAGACAATCATCGTTATGTTCCATCCTCTGAATCTTACAACAGGAGGCGCGGTTACACCTGGACTGAGCATCGACCCCTCGGCGCTGATCTTGAAAAGATGATGCTTGTCATAGAAAGTCTCCTCGCCCGACGGCTCTATGAAAAAACCGCGGTTATACATGCTCGATGCCGTACGCGCCAGAAAACTGCCGGCCACGGCGACATTATAGCTTGCGGCCAGACGTCTGATTTCGGCTACAGTGTCGCCTGAATTCGGCTCTGAAAGCTCCATCATCTTGTCGCGGTCAGAAACAAAACCGGTCGAGAAAAGTTCCGGTAATACCACAACGTCGGTGTCGATGTCTATTCGTGACATCAACCTTTCGACAGCTCCGAAATTGGCTTTCTTGTCGCCGTCAACGATGTCGACAGGCAGTACGGCTGTTTTAAGTGTCGAGTTGAAAATCATATCAGTCAGCGCAGAATTTATCTGGATATTTACCGGTGAATTGTCTGTAATACTTCTTTATTTCAGCCATGTCCCGTTCGTTGTCGCCGCTCGGCGTGAAGGTTCGGGTTATCGTGATTTCCTTTTTCTTGAAATCAATCGCCCCGAGCACGATAGGAACTCCGGCTTCACGGGCAATGTTCAGGAATCCGGTGTGCCACTTTGTGACGCGGCTGCGTGTACCCTCGGGTGTGATTGCCAGCTGCATGCGGTCGGCGTCGTTGAAACGCCTGACTATTGTCTCGACAAGCGAGCCGCCTCTGACGCGTGGCACGGGTATGCCGCCTATGGCTTTGAATATCGGCCCCAGCGGCCAGAAAAACCAGGCCTCCTTCATCAGGAAGCCTGCTTTTCTGCCTGCGGCGGCATAAGCGAGTTTGCCGAGTATGAAATCCCAGTTGCTCGTGTGCGGTGCGACGCAGATTATACACTTCGGATAATCAGGCACCGTGATTTCGAGTTTCCATCCGGCAAGCTTCAGTATTAACGCCGCTAAGTTCATTATTCAGCCTTTGTTTTGCCGGGAAGGGCGGCGTTCATCTCCTTGACAATCTCGACGACTTTGTCGTTGAAAGATGTGATGAGCTTATTGAACGCTGCACGGTAATATGCGGCTTTGGCTTTGTTATATGCGCCTTCGTTTTCAAAATCCTTGCGGGCTTTGTCAAACGAGAAGCTGCATTTCGAGATCGAATCGGTCTGAAGCGAGGCGATGTCATTTACTATTTTATATGCTTTCTCGCGATCGAAGCCGTTGATTGCGTGTGAGGCAATCAGTATTTCTGCTGCGAGGTCACCACAGGTGTAGTGTACTGATTTTTTTACTTTGCGGATACTTGCCATAATTGATAAATATAAAAGTGTTGGTTATTGTTTCTGAAGGAGATACTTTTTGAGAGCCGGGTAGGTGGGCGGCAGTTTGTCTGTGTGCACCGGTTTCGCCATGAACCGCGTGAGCTGCAGGGGCAGTTCCATAGCCTTTCCTGTGACAGAAGTCATCACATCGAGAGACTTCGCCGGATGCTCGGTCGAGAAAATCAGAGCCGTTTCATCCGGGTGCAGCATGTCGGCCGCGGCAAAAGCCACTGCCGTATGCGGGTCGATGAAAGCGCCGTGCTCTGTCAGAACTCTGTTGATTGTCGCTTTTATCATGTCGTCTCCTATCGTAGCGGTCTCGATTTCTTCTCTGATGCGCGACTGGTCGTTGCCGTAAAGCGATATCAGACGTTCGAGATTCGTCGGAGTGTCTGTGTCCATACATCTTGCCAGTGTCTGTCTCACAGGCTTTGAAATGATCTGACCTGTCGCCAGATAGCGATAGAATGGATTATTGCCGTTGCAGGCGGCTATAAGTTTGCCCAGCCCGAGACCCATCCGGCGCGATATGACGCCCGATGTGACAGCACTCAGATTGCCCGACGGTATCGAGAAAACCGTCTTCTCAGGATTCACGCCCATAGCGTTCAGACGTGCCGCGGCATAAAAGAAAATAATGACCTGCGGCAGCAGTCGGGCGATGTTGGCCGAATTGGCACTCGTGATATTCATCTTCTGCCGCAGCGACTCGTCGAGCATTGCCGCGCCGGCCATCTTCTTGCAGTCGTCGATTGTGCCGGCGACCTCGATTGCTCTCACATTGTCACCGGCCGCTGTTATCTGCATCTGTTGCGAACGGTTGAGCACACCTTTCGGGAAAAGAACAAATACATTCGTGTTCTTTATGTTTCTGAAACTGTTTGCCACGGCCGCACCGGTGTTACCAATCGTCGTCACGATGACATTTAGCGGCTTCGCTTCGTCATGATATAGTTCTTTAGTGAGTCCGGCCATAAACCGTGCACTTATATCCTTGAACGCCAGAGTAGGGCCATGGAAGAGTTCGATCATATAACGGTCACGTCCGGCAGATATCAGGGGCATGTCAAACGACAGCGCCTCGTCTGCGATTGCCTTGAGACGTGCCGATGCGATGTCGTCGCCGAAGAGCATGTTGCAGATCACAAATGCCGTCTCTTTAAGCGACATCTCGCTCATGTTGTTTATGAAAGCCCGGGGTACGACAGGAAGTCCCGCAGGCAGATATTGACCGCCGTCAGGTGCATAACAGTCAATCAAGGCGTTGCGCAGCGTGATGTCGACCGAGTGCTGTTTGGTGCTGTAATATCGCATTCAAGTATACGGTTGATTGCTATTGCAAACTTAACGAATTCCGCTGACAATAACAACCCGCCGACACTTAAAATTCACCTCACGTTCATTTTTTTCTTATTACCGCCACACGTTTGTCCGATTCGTTGAATTTAGCTTTACCGTTGATAACTCGGGCGGTCTGACCGGTATAAAGGTCGGTGACGGTATCGCCGTCTTTAAAGGCAAATCCGACATTGACAGGGTGGCTTTCGACAGGTAAAAGTTTTATTACTATAGTATCATTGTCGTCATAGCGTATGCAGGTATGGTTGTCAATAGTCTTTTGCCGCCCGCGCCCGATTACGGGATTTGCGCGGCGAATCTGCCCGAGCTTCTGAAAATGTGTGAGTAGACAGCTGTCTATGTCGTTCCAGTTCATGTCCGACCTGAATGCCTGCGCGCTGTCGACGTTATACTTGGCGTCACTCAGTTTGCGGCTGGTCTCGTCGCCATAAAAAATCTGAACCGCTCCGGGCGACAGCAGCAGCGTCGTAGCGCAGTCTGCCATGTTCTCAGCGTCGGCGTCGCGATGATACGAGTTGTTCAGATAGCTGAACGGGTGCCAGTCTGCATGAGCCGCAATACTGTCGGCATAAGCCTGCCATGTGTATACAATGCCGTCGAGGTCTCCGTGTTTCGGGAAATAGAAATTCACCATGCTCGAAAAACCGGCACCGGCATATTCAGGTTTATAATCAATTGTCGCGCAGTCAAAATCTCCGGTCATGTAGAAGCGGTCTCGCCATTGCGCGGCAGGGTCGTCGCGATGGTTTGCGCTCCATTTGTCCAAGGCTTTGTTGCATGCTTCATTGAGCTCTTTCCAACGGTTTAAGTGTACGTTTTCGACTATGTCGCAGCGGAAACCGTCAATGCCGAATTCTTCGACCCATGATGCAATCCACGCTGTCACATGCTCAATCGGACTCCGGTCTCGGCTTTTTCGCAGCTTTTTGGCCGACGGATTGACCCACTTGTCGTTGTCATTACCCTCTCGTTCCCATTTTCTTTGAAGAAATCCGGGGATGGCAGCCGGTTTATCGCTCTCGTCTTTGAAGTCAGGCATGCCATAGACGGTTGCTTCCAGCGGATCGTTTTCGTCCCAGCTTTCGTCGGGCATGCGTATCCAGTCGCGGTTATACCAGCCTTTCCAGTTTTTTCGGCCGGAGAAAAAATCGTCATAGCTCCAGTCGTGTATATGTGTCGCCGCCTCCTTTTCTGTAAGACCGGTTTCGGCGAACCCATATTGCACGGCGTCGAGTAGAGTGGGATAGCCGGGGTCGTTCAGATTGGCGCCGAGCATGACTCTGATACCTTGGGCGTGAAGCGTATCGACAAGTTCGCGCAGTTCGGCTATAGTACCATAATTCTTATCTGTCTGAGTGTAGTCGAGCGGGTAATATCCGTGGTAGCCGTAATGAGGAAAATCGTTTATCGCTCCTGAGCCGGACATCCAGCCGTGTATCTGTTCATAGACATCGGTCAGCCAGACGACGTCGATACCGAGGTTCGCGAAATAACCCGCTTTTGCTTTCTCTGTCACTCCCTTGAAGTCGCCGCCGTGAAATGTAGCCGCGTTAAGTCGCTCGCTGCCGTAGTCGGTGATGCGTCCGTAGTTGACGTCATTGCTTGCGTCACCGTTGCAGAAACGGTCGGTTATCAGAAAATATACAGTCGCGCCCTTCCAGTCGAAAGTAGGCTTGGCGGCTGTCTGGGGCGCATAAAGTGCGCATATCGATAGCGCGATAGATAATATGGTCGTTTTCATTGCAGAAATGTTTTTGCCGCAAAATTAACTGCTGCGGCATCGTCCTGCAATACTGATTTATAACCATGTTGCGGCTGACACTAAATCAGTTTCATGGCTGTCGCAGCAGCTACGGCCTCGACTGAGTTGCCGACACTTAGCTTTTCTATTATGTTCTGACGGTGCCGATTGACTGTGTGTATGCTTATACCGAGTACGGAGGCAATCTGTTTGCTTGGGTGTCCCTGCTGTATCAGTCTCAGTATCTCTTTTTCGCGTTTGCTTAAGATATGGCGACGTTTTTCACTGAAGTTTACTGACCTTATCTCGCCGGTGCCGTTGTTGACGATGTGTGGCGCAATGCCGACGTCGTTGCCGGCATATGGCGATAGGTCATAGCAGCACATTATAAGCCACATCTTCCCCTCTGGTGACAGAGCCGCCACTTGTGTGCTGTTCTCTACCGTGCGGTAAATGCCGCGGCTGTCTTTCATCCTCACGCGGCAGACTGCCTTGACCGACATCTTTTGCTCTGTCGGCATTCTGTCTGCCATTTTGAAAAAATCATATTCGAGTATCCGTTTCTCGACAAGGTCTTCGGGATGGAGCCTTTCATATATCTCATCTTCATCGTTCGACGATACCTCTTTATATGTTTTTTCGTCATCGGCGAAGCCCATCAGACGCCCGAAGGCTCCGGCATAGACAAAACAGCGGTCTGATGATGCGTCGGTTATCACGGTGCAGGCGTTTGATGCCTCGACCATGGCTGATGCCCGCATTTTCACCTCATGCAGCTGCGCGGACGGCAATTCTTCATCGCCGAGATTCTGAGCCTCATATATTCTGTTCAGTTCATTGCGTAGAATATCCATGGTCGGTAATATGAAAATTAAGGCCGCCAATCATTTGATTGACAGCCTCTTCTTGTGCGCATGAAGGGACTCGAACCCCCACGTCTTACGACATTAGATCCTAAGTCTAACGCGGCTACCAATTACGCCACATGCGCGGTTTCGTTGTGCAAAGATAGTGACTTTATATTATTTGTGCAAGCCGTCGGCACAAAAAAAGAGGCAACGCCGTCAGGCATCACCTCTTTTATAAATTCCACACCAAAGGATGCGATGAAACTCCGAATAGACAGGGTTTGAGTGCTCGCCCTCCTTTGTAATCCGCCTGGCTTTAAAGCACCTCCGAAGAGGTTGGGGCCCGCCATTGGATGACTAAGCTTGTCTCGGTATTTCATTATGATTTGAAGAGTTTCCCAATCTACTTTGATGTGGTATATCTTTAATCTTTCTTGCGAATCTCGGGGCTTTATTATTTCCCACTCTCGAGACCCGCGCCTCGGCTCTCTTGCCTTTGATTTTATAACACAAAGTTATGCAAAACTGTTTATACATGCAATTTTTTTAATATGTTTTTTGACATAAAATTCTCACGGATTATTCTTACTTTTGCACCGTGGATTCTATAGATAAAGAGATTAAGCAGATAGCTCTTCCCGCTATTGTCACCAACATAAGCGTGCCATTGATGTCTATGGCCGATGTCGCCGTTGTCGGTCATATCGGCGCGGCCGCATATATCGGCGCCGTAGCTGTCGGATCGAGTGTCTTCAACATGGTCTACTGGTTGCTCAATTTTCTGAGGATGGGGTCGAGTGGCATGACGGCACAGGCTTTCGGCCGTGGTGACCGCGCTGAGATCAAAGCCTTGTTTTACCGCGGTATCGCTTTGGCCGCGGTGTTGAGCATTGCGATATTGCTTTTTAACCGGCCCATCGGCCGCGCATTAATTGACTTTATGGACCCCGACGCGGCAACCCGCGCCCTCGCCGATGCCTATTTCAGTGTCGCTGTCTGGGGTGCGCCGGCTGTGCTTGTCACCTATGTCCTGTCGGGATGGCTTCTCGGCATGCAGAATTCCCGGGCAATCATGTATGTTTCCGTTATTATTAATGTGATAAACATATGTCTCAGCGTGTTATTTGTCTTTGCTTTCGGCTGGGAGATAAAAGGCGTGGCCGCGGCTACAGTTGTCTCTCAGTGGCTCGGAGCAGTTGCTCTGGCTGTCTATATCGCTAAGAAATACAGCTTCTCTTTTCCCGGCAGAACGCTGGTCTTCAGGTTCTCTGAATTTCGCAAACTTATGTCTGTCAACACCGATATATTTTTGCGCACCCTCTGTCTCGTCCTTGTTACAGTGTGGTTCACCCGTTCGGGTGCGCGGCAGGGCGTCGACATACTGTCGGCTAACGCTCTGCTGATGCAGCTGTTCACCTTTTTTTCATATTTCATCGATGGCTTCGCTTTTGCGGGCGAGGCCTTGGCCGGTAAATACTATGGCGCTTCGTCGCGGGCAGGCCTTTCTCGTCTCGTCATCGGTCTTTTCAAGTGGGGTATCTCTCTGTCGGCTGTTTTTGTGATTGCATATTTTTTTGCCGGCAGCGCAATACTGTCGCTCCTGACCGACAACCGCCCTATAATAGATATATGTGAGAAATATATCGGATGGGCGGCAGTCATTCCGGTTGCCGGAGTCATGGCCTTCGTCTTCGACGGCGTTTTTGTCGGCATGATGCAGACGCGCGCCATGCTCGTCTCCATCGCAATTGCGGCTGTCGTATTTTTTGCCGTCTATTTCAGCTTCGACAGTCTTTTAGGCAATCATGCACTTTGGCTCGCGTTTGTGCTCTATCTCGCGGCAAGAGGCATCGTCGAGCTATTTCTTTACTTAAACAAACTAAGACATCTGACCTGGACTAAATGAACGATATAAGCCTTTTTGCCGCACCCCTCCAGGGTTATACCGATGCCATATGGCGTCATTGTCACGCTCTTATATACGGAGGCGTCGATTCATATTTCACACCGTTCGCACAGATAGAAAAAGGCGCGGTACGTCCCAAAGATATTAAAGATATATTCAATCCGCTTAACGCAAACCATCGGCTCGTAGCCCAGATAATTTTCAGAGATATTGACGAGTTCACAGCCCTGTGTGACCGGCTTATAGGCGAAGGTCTTAGAGAAATAGACCTCAATATGGGTTGTCCGTTCGTCCCTCAGCTGAAAAAGGGCAGGGGAGCGGCGACACTCCTCAACGCCAGTCTCCTCTCTGAAATATCAGAGCTTATGTCGACGCGTTATTCCTCGGTGCGGTTCTCCTTGAAAATGCGCCCCGGTGTATCCGATTTGGACGAATGGAAATCAGTCATGCCCGCAATATCCGCTATGCCGTTGTCACATCTGACAGTCCATCCGCGCACTGCGCGCCAGCAGTATTCAGGCAGCCTATCCCTCGACACATTCGCCGGCATTGCCGACGCAGGCCATAGGATGATATTCAACGGCGAAATACATACATTGGCCGACATCGACGGCTTGCTTTGCCGTTTTCCTGATTTGTCAGGCATAATGGCCGGTCGTGGATTGCTTGCGCGGCCTTCGCTTTTTAGCGAATGGCGTGAGGGCGTGGAGTGGAGCGGACATCGCCGTTCCGAGGCTCTGTATGAACTGCATGCCCGTATCCTCGATTATTATAAATCGACTCTTTGTGGCGAAGCGCAGATTCTAAACAAAATACGACCGTTTTGGGATTACCTCGAAACCGTTATTGGCCATAAGTCGTTCAAGACCATTAAAAAAGCTGCATCCTTGGCTCGCTATCAGGAAGCGGTCGACTCGTCGTTCTTGAACAGATCCTCTTCTTCGTCGCGTTTGAAATAATGCGCAAGCAGCGCAATGAATTTTGAGATCTGCTTGATGGCCGCAGCAGTCTCAGGGCTTATCTCCTTACCTGCCAGTCGCAGCATCAGCATCCCGTAGAGAGCGTTGAAACACGTTTCGATCTCGCCTTTCTTGTCTTCTCCCGACTTGGCTCTCAGCTCGACGATAATCGGCAGAGTCGCATAGAATTCTTTTGTATATTCGGGGAATCGCGGGTCTTTGAGCAGTGCGTTGTGCAGAGCCACGAGCGCCGAGATTATATTCTTGTTCAGTTGCAGATGGCCTGATTTCACGACATCTTCGCGACGCATCATATCTATGAGCGACTCATACCATTCGACCAGCTGTTTCTTCTGTTCGTCGTTCAGGTCTGTGCGGGTGTCGACAAGTGACTGTTTGATATGGTCGATATCCAGATTGTTAGCTCTGATGACATCCTCGATGTGCCACATATAAATAAGATATTCGGCTATATTCTCCTTGCGTTTCTGCGAAGCTGTAAACATACGATTAAAAAATTTATTTGACAAAATTATACTTAGTTCATCAAATATACAACACCCCGGACTCAAAACAAGTGCGCCCCACACTCCCAAAAAATCCCCCGTCGGCTTCAAAGCAATTATTTTGCAGGGTGGGGAAAATATATTACCTTTGCAGTAAGTTTCTATAATAAAAAGATAAATGGCTTTTTTTAAATTTTTCTCGAAAGAAAAGAAGGAGACGCTCGACCGTGGTCTTGAAAAGACAAAGACCGGTGTGTTCAGTAAGATCAAAAGGGCGTTTCTTGGCCGAAAAACAATAGATGCCGACTTCCTCGACCAGCTTGAGGAAATATTTATCACCGGAGATGTCGGTGTCGAGACTACGTTGAAGATTATCGAGCGTATCGAACGTCGCGTTTCTCATGATAAATATGTCGATTCAGACGAGCTTAACGAAATGCTTTGCGAGGAGATAACTGCTCTCCTTGCCGAGAATGACAATGAGCGCGATCTCGCCGATTTTGATACGCCTGCCGGCATAAAGCCATACGTCATTATGGTTGTCGGTGTCAATGGCGTCGGCAAAACCACTACTATAGGCAAACTCGCTTATCAATATAAAGCCGCAGGCAAAAAAGTCATGCTCGGAGCTGCCGATACATTCAGGGCTGCCGCGGTCGAGCAGCTTGACGAATGGGCGCGCCGTGCCGATGTCCCCGTTGTCAAGCAGCAGCTCGGTTCCGATGCTGCCGCTGTAGCGTTCGACACACTTTCGTCAGCCGTTGCAAACGGCACCGACGTAGTGATTATCGATACGGCCGGCCGTCTTCATAACAAGAAAGGCCTCATGGACGAGCTTGCCAAGATCAAGCGAGTCATGGAAAAGGTCGTACCCGGCGCTCCTCACGAGGTGCTCCTTGTCCTCGACGGCTCGACAGGCCAGAACGCCTTCGAGCAGGCGCGTCAGTTCTCGGCAACGACACAGGTGACCGACCTTGCTATAACCAAGCTCGACGGCACGGCCAAAGGCGGTGTCGTCATCGGCATCAGCGATCAGTTTAAGATCCCCGTGAAATATATCGGTCTCGGCGAAGGCATTGAAGACCTTCAGGTTTTCAATAAGCGTGAATTTGTCGAGTCGCTTTTCGGCAAACGTTGAAATGAAAAGAAAAAGCGTTAATGTCGTGACGATGGGGTGCTCGAAAAACCTCGTCGATTCCGAACGGGTACTTAAAATGCTTGAGTCCCGTGGTTTTGATGCCGTTCACAACGCTTCGGAGTTTAAGGGTGATATCGCAGTCATCAATACGTGCGGTTTCATCGGCGACGCCAAAGAGGAATCTATCGAAATGATTCTCGAAGCGGCCAAAGCCAAGGCTTCAAATAAACTTAAAAGTTTGTATGTCATGGGTTGCCTGTCAGAGCGTTATCGCGAAGAGCTCAAGGCCGAGCTGCCTGAGGTTGACGGCTGGTACGGCAAGTTTGACTGGACTGCTCTCGCCGACGACCTTGCCGGAAAATTCCAGACACCCTCCCGGCTCTGGGAGCGCACACTCACAACGCCGTCGCATCATGCCTATCTGAAGATTTCCGAAGGCTGCAACCGCTTCTGTTCATTCTGCGCCATTCCCCTCATCACCGGCCGTTACAAATCTCGTCAGCCAGACGAGATTATCGCTGAAGTCGAAGACCTTGTCGCCAAAGGTGTAAGGGAATTCAATATCATAGCCCAGGACCTCTCGAGCTACGGTCTCGACACAGAGGGGCGGCACACGCTCGCGCAGCTCGTCGATCGCATCGCCGACGTCGAGGGTGTCGAATGGATAAGGCTTCACTATGCCTATCCCGCCGATTTTCCTTATGATGTTCTTGAAGTCATGGCGCGTCGCAGCAATGTCTGCAAATATCTCGATGTCGCCCTGCAACACATTGATGACACAGTACTGTCGAACATGCGCCGCCATATTACAGCCGATGAGACCCGCCGTTTCCTTCAGCGTGTCCGTGAGGCCGTACCCGGCATCCACATCCGCACGACCCTGATGGTAGGCTTCCCCGGCGAGACCGACGAAGCTTTCGAACGCCTTGTCGACTTCGTCCGCGAGCAGCGTTTCGAGCGCATGGGCGCCTTTGCCTACTGTGAGGAGGAAGGCACTTACGGTGCAAAGACTTTTGCCGATGATATTCCGCAGGAAGTCAAGGATGAACGCCTGGGGCGTCTTATGGCCGTCCAGGAGGAGATTGCCCTTGAGGTCAATGAGGAGAAAATCGGCAGGACCCTCCGCGTCATTGTCGACTCTGAGAACGATGACTATTATGTCGGCCGCACAGAATTCGATTCGCCTGAAGTCGACCCCGAGGTGCTTATCGTCAAAGACCGGACCCTCGAAATCGGTCGCTTCTATGATGTCGAGATTACATCGGCCATGCCCTTTGAACTTATCGGCAAAGCTGTCTGAAAGGAAGCCGCGCCGCATATCCTCTCATTTACAGTATCAAAAATGATATTTGATGATATTATAGTTTCGGCGGTAAATAAATCACTGGAGATGAATATACCGTTTGCGCTCTATATATTCCCCGGTGACAAAACCCCGGTTTTCTTTGCCAATCCGTCATATCCTCAGTCTAATAGCCTTGGCAACCGTCGGTTTATCATTGCACCTTGGCTCGCGCCGTATAGTTCGGCCCGCGTCATTGCCGACGAGTGTGACGCGGCGGCGTTGATGGCGATGCACATTGACAATCCGCTTCGTGCTGCCGATGTCCCTGATGTCGCCACGACCGACAAAGCGGCTTATCTCGAGGGAGTAGGCTCGGTCGTCAGACGGCTCGGACGTGATGGCGGCAAGACGGTGATTTCGTCTGTCATTCGCCTTGATTATGAGGTTGTTGATGTTGTTTCAGCTGCCTCCGGTTATTTCTCGATTCACCCCGAAGCCTTCTGTTATCTCTACTTCACGCCTGACACCGGCCTTTGGCTCGGCGCGTCGCCTGAGATTATTTATTCCTTTGATAAACGGCGCGGTAAATTCAAGACCATGGCCTTCGCGGGTACGCGTCCCGTCGAGATGCGTGACAGGCCATGGGACGTCAAGAACATTGACGAGCAGCGCATCGTGGCCGATTATATCGCCGACCGCCTGGCGGCCTGCAATGTTAAGTATGTTGAAAAGCCCGTAATTACTGTCGATTATGGCAATATACAGCATCTCTGCACGTTTTTTGAAGGAGAGGCCGACGCTTCTATGACCGAGACGATTGTCGACAGTCTCAATCCGACCCCGGCGCTTGCGGGCTATCCGACGGCGACGGCAATTGACGAGATTGCCCGTGTCGAGTCGCACGGACGTGATTGTTACGGTGGCGTCGTGGGCGTCGATGACAGCGGTGCGACCCGAGTCTATGTCAATCTCCGCTGTGCCCGTCTGTCCGCCGGGTCTGCGATTCTTTATGTCGGAGGCGGTATCACAGCCGCCTCAGTGCCTGAGGATGAATGGACCGAGACGCGTCTGAAATCAAAACTTCTGAAATCAGTAATCGAAAAAAGTGCAAAACAATAGCAATAATATATCACAGGGCCGTCCGCTTTTCGTCGTTTCGGTGGCGATCATTCTGCTGCTCGCGTGTCAGTTCCTGCCATGGTATGATATGACCGGGGGCTTCGTCAGCGACTTCAACCTGTTTGAGGATCTGGCCGAACCGCTTGACGTCAAGGGCCATGCGACTAACACCGGCGTCGACCTCGCGAGGGAGATAGCCGAGGCCGAGAATGAGGAGACCGACGTGACCGCCGAGGAAGAGCTGCCGGTTCATGAAATCGAAGCTCCCGTTGTCGAAGAGGCCGAGAGCTATACTCTGGCTTATGTGACAGATAACAGATTTCTCTCTCCGCGCGTCGACGGCGAAATGGTCATCGAGGACTATTCGCCTGACGGCACGGCTCTCGACCGTTTCAAAGCGGCACTGGGCAGGGCGTCCTCGGAAAACGTCAGAATCGCTGTCATAGGCGACTCGTATATCGAAGGTGACCTCCTGTGTCAGGATATAAGAAAGAAACTCCGCGCTGTCTTCGGCGGCGCCGGGGTAGGCTATGTGGCCCTTCACTCCGATTTCCCCGGCTTCCGCCGCTCTGTCGTGCAGTCTGACAAGGGTTGGACCAATCATGATATACGCACATCCAAAGCCACGGCGGTAAAGACTCTTTCGGGCGTCATCTCGACCTCTGAGCCGGGGGCGACAGTGACTTTCAAGGGCGCTTCATCGCCTGCCGATCTTAACACATGGCAGCGCTCGACGTTCATCTATTCTTCGCCTGCCGCAGGCAATGTCGAAATCAGGACGGCTGCCGGCACTCAGCAGTTTGCTGTCGGGCCTTCCGATAGTCCTCAGGCTATCGAGTTAGACGGCGGCACGGATTTCATCACTCTCTCGACAGACGTCGACAGTCTGGTCTCATACGGCCTGTGGCTTGAGGGGGAGTGTGGCATAACGGTCGACTGTATGTCGATAAGAGGCTACTCGGGCTTGAGACACAGGTCTATGTCGCAGGATATCGCGGCGGCGATGAATCCCTATGTCGATTATGACCTCGTCATCGTCGAGTATGGCACAAATGCCGTCTCTGAGGAGCAGAACGACTATACGTCTTACTCTAACGTCATGTGCAAGGCCATAAGCCGCATCCGTCAGTGCCATCCGGGAGCCGACATCATCATCCTCGGAGTAGGTGACCGCGGCATCAAGCAGGGCAGCGAAATCGTCTCTATGCCGGCTATAAAGTCGATGACTGCGGCCCAGCGTCTCACCGCGCAGAAATGCGGCGTCGCTTTCTGGGACACATACGAAGCTATGGGCGGTGAGGGCTCGATTGTCGACTGGCGCAAACGCGGACTCGTCAACGGCGATTATATCCACATCAACGGCAAAGGCGGCGCCGAACTTGCCGGAATGTTTGTCGGTTCACTCTTAAAAGCAGTAGGAGTCAATGAATAAGCATTTTGTGATATTGGCTCTGACGGCCATGATGACTGCGTTCGCGGTGCGGGCCGAGGGCGATGACGCCGAGATGCGCGAGAATCCCGAGTTCGAGATGGCCGATACTTTCGCCGTCAACGCCGCTGACCGCCATTATCGCGCCTATGACTTTATAAAGTCGGCAGACAACCGCATTATGATGAACGGCGCCGACTGGTCGGCTGCGAGCGCCGCTCTCGCATATAGCGTGGAAGATATGTTCACGGTGCTACACATCGGTGACTCGCACGTTCAGGCCGACTTTGCCACCGGTTGTGTCAGAGACCTTTTCGGCGAGGATTATATCTCGGCCGGACGCGGTCTGATCGTGCCGCTGAAACTTGCCGGCACAAACCAGCCTGTCGACTACACCATAAGTTCTGAATCTAAATTTGACTGTAACAAGCTCTTGAAATTTCCGCTCCACGGCGGACCGATGGGCTTCACCGGCGTGGCACTCACGCCGCAGACCCGTGAGTTTGACTTTAATATCAGGGCCGCTCAGCCGTATGAGAAAATCAAAGTCTATTACAGCGGCGGCGCGATGTTTGTCGACAAGGTCGCCGATGGGTCCGAACCGCTTGTGTTCGCTCATCATTCCGGTCAGAACTGTCTTGAGATAAATCTGCCGATGCCGTGCAGCGACGTTACCCTCGGCCTCCACAGCCTCGGCAGTGTCGACATCTATGGCTTCGAGCTGGTCAGCGACATCGTCGGAGTCCTCTATCACGCCATCGGCAACAATGGCGCGACGTTCGACAACTATAATAATATCAATGATTTCGGCAAGTCTGTCTCGGCCTTGAATCCGTCGCTGATAATAGTCAGTCTCGGCACCAACGAGGCTTTCGGCCGTTTTGACCGTGAAAGCATGTACCGCAGTGTCAGCACCTTCGTCGACGACATCCGCCGGCATAATCCCTCGTCGACAATATTACTCGTCACTCCCGCCGAATGTCAGCGCCGCAGCAGCTATCGTCGCAAAGGTTCTCGCCGTCGGCGTTACGGCGCATATAAGGTAAACGAAAATATAGCATTGGCCCGCAATGTCATCCTTGATTACGGCCGCAAGAACAATATCGCCGTCTACGACTGGTATGACATAGCCGGAGGCGCCGGTTCGTCGGCCGGATGGATTGCCGGCGGACTCCTGTCGAAAGACCGCGTTCACTATACCCGCAAGGGATATGAGGTGCAGGGCGAACTGCTCTATGATGCTCTTATAAATACACTTAGTCAGACAAGATAATGGATATTTCAGCATATATCGACCGCGCGAAAGATGTTTTCCTCTACTCTGAAGGAAATCCGCTGCTGTTCAATTCAGGACTGTTCCTCTTTCTCTTCGCAAGCTTTCTGATTGTCTATAAGGCCCTGTCGGCGCATCCGCTTTGGCGCAAGCTGTTTGTCATAGCCTTCTCGCTCTATTTCTATTACAAATCGAGTGCCGAGTGCTGTTTCATACTCCTCGGTGTCTGTCTGAGCGACTATCTGCTCGGCAATCTTCTCGGTTGGCTGAAGTCTGATTTTTGGCGCAGATTCGTCGTGGCGGTCAATGTCATCGTCAACGTCGGCATGCTCGTCTACTTCAAGTATTTCAACCTCATGATTGATATCGTTTCGAACTTCACTGTCAAGGAGTTCGACGCTCTCGATGTCATTCTTCCCGCCGGCATATCGTTCTTTACCTTCAGGTCGATAAGCTACATCGTCGACATCTACCGCGGTGAGATAAAGCCGGCACGCAATCTGATTGACTATACCTTTTTCCTCACCTTCTTCCCGCCGCTGCTCGCCGGTCCTGTCGTCAGAGCCAAAGACCTGCTGCCACAGATCAAGGAAAACCCCGAAGCCACCCACGAGATGGCAAGCGAGGGCCTTTTCCTCATCATGGCCGGTCTCATTAAGAAAGTGCTCATCGCCGACTATATCAGTGGTAATTTCGTCGACCGCATTTTCGACAATCCGACGCTCTACTCGGGCTTCGAGAATCTTATGGGCATAACCGGCTTCACGATTCAGCTCTACTGCGACTTCTCTGGCTACTCCGATATGGCAATCGGCATCGCCCTGATGCTCGGCTATCGTTTCAAGGAAAACTTCGCCGCGCCGTTCAAGGCTCAGAACCCGTCGGAGTTCTGGCGCCGCTGGCATATCTCGCTCTCGACCTGGCTGCGCGACTACCTTTACATCCCCCTCGGCGGCAACCGCAAGGGTGAGCGCCGCACCTATCTCAATAACTTCCTGACGATGGTGATAGGCGGCCTGTGGCACGGCGCGTCACTGATGTATGTTATCTGGGGTGCCTATCACGGCCTACTCCTTGCCGTTCACAAGATGATTCGCAAGGTCTACCGCATTCCCGAGCCTCTGCGCGGCACTTTCCCCGTGAGGATAGTCAACACACTCATCACCTTCTCGCTTGTCGTCATCGGTTTCACCTTCTTCAGGGCGCCGTCGCTCGACACCGTCGGCGAAATCTTCGGTCAGATATTCGGCAGTTTCCACCTGTCGGTACTGCCGCAGTTTGTCGAGGGTTATATGATGATAGTCGTCGCAATCGGTGCCGGACTGTTGATGCACTTCAGCCCGCGCTCATGGTCAGTCGGTGCGACAAGAGCCCTCACGGCCATGCCGCTGATGGTGCAGGGACTTATCCTCGCAATGATAATCTTCTTCGTCATCCAGACCCGTCAGAGCGAACTCGTCCCCTTCATTTATCTTCAGTATTAGCTTTTGCGTCAGCAGGGCGCCGGCAGAGTTGAACTCCCCGTTGCCGCCCCGACCTCAATTGCTAAAATATTTATCTCGGCTCCGAGCTTCAGCGAGGTCGTATGGAACTACGGCTTCAGCCGTAATATCTAAACGGTTGGTTCCAAGGGCTGAAGCCCTCGGTCCATATCGCCTGGTGCTGCCGCGCGATCGCGCAGCCCTGCAACCGTTGCTGCAACAACCTATTTGACAAATTAGCCTAATTTGACCAACTTCCTTCTCGAAGCCTCGCAGAGGCGAGATTGTG